>CAZXYA010000690.1:0-4475 GCA_964644655.1 uncultured Saprospiraceae bacterium
AGGAAGACATCAATACCAGTATTAATATTGATGATACAGATAGAATACAAGATGGTTTTGTTTGGAAAAAAGGGGTTTTTAATGGAGAACAAGAAGGTATAACTTATTATGAAGATTTGTCTTTTGGAACAGAGGGAAACATTTCTTTTAAGCATTATTATTGTGAAACAGAAGAATATCATTCTACTGAATATCAAGGAGTTCTTTTTGAAACTTATGAATGTACGGGTCATAGTGATCCTGTTACCGAAAATTTAGACCCATTTGCCCCTGTCTTAATTACATTTGAGAGTGACCAATCATTTTTAAATTGTAATACTATTAATGATTGTAATTTTAGTCATCGAGTTGTACCTGCCATTTTTTTGGCATTTATGATTGAGAAACATAATGATGCTGAAAAACTCCAAAAAATAAAGGCAGGCGTTGCTATTGTAACTATAGCAGCTACTGGTGCTGCAATTGCTGCTTACCCTGGTCTAGTAACAGGATTACCTTTATTACTACGAAAAGCAGCAACACGTTGTGTTATAGGAGGTCTATTGGATGTAGCCATTCAAAAAGGAATTAATGCTTATTTAGAAAAGGATTCTTTGAAGATAAACCTTGTTTCTACTGCATCCTCCTGTTTGGAAAATGTTTTCGATAAACCTGATCATGTAGCTTGGACAGCGATGACTTCTGCGATGGTCAATTGTGCCGTTCAAGGGTCTTTTGATGAGGCAGGTGCTCCTAGAGAAAATTTTGAAAATATTGAATGTATTAAGGGGGCAACAGTCGCGGCTACAATAAATATGGTCATGGCTGGTGGGAGCAAATTTATAGATGTATTAAAACGTTTAGATGCAGGTACTGTAATGGAGTTTTTTACAAAGATTGCAGATGATGTAAAGGATGTTTTTACTAGAAATAATATTGGGCTACCTACTGGTCTAGGCTGTAACTTTGCAGTTAGCATCTTTCTTCAGCAACGACTTAATTTTTTAAATGGGGAAACCTGTCTCCCTTGGAAATTATGGCGACATTATAATGGAGGTAGTTTACCAAATGAAAGGCAGTTGAGGGAGATTTTTAAGATTCGTGATAGAAATATAGCAACTCAACTAGCAAATGCTCTAGGCAAAAATGATGAAAAGCTAGTAAAAGAACTCTTTAAAAGTGGTTTTTTTCAACTTATTGTTAAGGCGGATATTACGAGGGAGCAGCGAGCCATCTTATTAAAGGATTTAATGGATAATCAAGATACTTTCTTAGCCATACTAAGACAGCAGGAAAGTAGCTTTGATAAAATAATTCAAGCATGGAAAATTTGTATCCTTAACCCTACTATAAGACTTGACTTTAATCAATTAGAAAAAGTGATAAAAATTCTTGATTCTAGTTTAAGCCCTAATTTAGTCGGTGCTAATCTGACACCTACTGTTTTAAAGGATTTAATTGAAGTAATGAATCAACGTAGGTGGTTGTTTAGTGTGTTAAAATTAGAGGACTTATTTGAAGCTTTTATTCAGTTTGAAAAGAAAGAAGGTAGTTCCTTTGCTTTAGTATTAAGTGGATTAATTCAAGGAATATCTTCAGCTAAAAGAGGAGTACCAAGTAGTCTATCAGGAGAACTTTGGCGACTTAAAATTTGCAAGCAAGATGGGTGGGATAATATAAATGTATTAGAGATGACAGTTCATCCACCAACATTTGGTAATAGGAATGTAAGATATGTAGATATAGTTAAAGTAGATGGAACTAGAATCGAAGCAAAGTACTGGTCAAAAGGACTACCACTACCTGAGGCGGCAAAGGATGGAGATTCTAAAGTTCAGCTTATTAAGTACGCTACTCAAATAGCTAAAGATTTAGATGTGATTATTGCAGGTTCAGCACCTTTATCAAAACAAAAACATATCTTTGGGAATGCAGGTGGTTTAACTGAGGAGCAATTGCATGATCAATTGATAAAAATATTTACTACTGCACCATACAAAGATTATTTGATTGAAACTGGCAATGGGACTATGAAATTCTCAGAAATTTTAAATCTTAGTGTAGTTCAAACAATTACGGGAGGTACTAGTGTTTCAGATTTTATTAAATCATCAGGATTATTTAATGTAAGAAAACGCTAAAATTATGAAAAAGTCATTGGGGTACGAGGAAAATATATTGGAAATTTCTTGTCCACTAAAACTTGTAAGAAAAATACCTAGAACTAATGTTTATCCTCGAGTATTTGGGAATATTTTGCAACTAAGCCCGTTAGGAAAGGATGGTATAGATGTATATAATCTTAACGATTACAGTTATATAGGAAATACGAATGAGGTGGGGAGTTATTATTATAAAGAAAAATTATATGGTTGGATTTGGGAAGGTCATATTATAGAAAATATTATTATAACTGACCCAAATCTCAAAAAAACTTCTGTAGCGTTAAACACAGAAGGAATATCGGGAATCGCAAGTTATCATAATAACAAGGTCATATTAAACGGCAAGGGTATTTTAGCGTTATTTGATTTAGAAGCCAATCAATTTTTATGGAAGACAGATTTTCCAACAAAAAAAGGCTTCCGATTTTTTGGGAATAATGGAGTATTCTTTGTTTTAATTATCCATGATACCGTTTATTGCTATGATTTTAAAAATGGAAACTTAATTTGGGAGAAGACGACTCATGATTTACAGCCAATACCTAATATAGAAATGACTTTTAGTCCTCCTTTTATTTTAGGCAATGACCTAATACTATGTATTTATGACGGAGGAAAAGTAGTTAGTTTAAACTTAGCAGATGGTACGCCAAATTGGGAACATCACTCTTCTTTTTTGAGTCCTAATTACAAGGCAGCAGCAGACAGAATGTTGTACGGTTTAGGGAAGGCTTATAATGAAACTCATAAAAGAAATGGGGTTTTTTATTCCGTTATCAATGGGCTAAATGGAGAACCCCTATTTCAAACGGATATATACGAGGAATTAATTAAAATTGGCATATCACCCGATAATTTATATCCTACTTATTGGGAGATTACGTACGACCATTTATTCTTTTTTATGAGAAACAGTCCATTTTTGCTGGCATTAAATAAACATACTGCAAAAATAGATTGGTTTTATAAGAATCCACCTTGGGAGGATGGTTCTGATTTTTCCTTCAGAATTAATCCTTTAATTGTAGATGGACGATTATTTATCATAAATCAAGCACATGAATTATTAATTTTTGAAGAGACAAAATGAATAAGTATAGCAAAAATATTCTAAAATTTTGGAAAAAAGACAATAATTTTTTTAAAAAAGAATATCCCCATTTATCCTATAAAGATAGATTATCACTTTGGGAAGGAATGTTAATAAGTGAAGTAAGAAATAGGGGTGAATACTCAGATGGTTTAGCTATTTTTAATAAGGTAAACTATGAAAATTGGAAATTGATTGAAGGAGAAATTGATAAAATGCTTCAAGTAATCATTGAAGATATAGATGCCTGTTGGAGTCCTTGGACAGAAGATTGTGACTGGGAGGATTGTTCAGCAGAAATATATAAACGATTAGGAAAATGAATTCCACCCTGCTGGCACAACAGCTATAACCAAGTAAAAAGTGCTAGTTAAGACTTGCAGTTCAATACTCATTTTATATAGCAACTCTGGCGAGATTATTTATAAAATAAAATAGTAACAGACACAAAAGGTCTTTGACAATAGGGGAAGTAAAAAATAACCTATACAGCTGGCGAAAGTAGGATTTAGAAATACTACTTTCGCCAGAGGCGAGCTATAAAAAGGTGTCGGACTACAAGTCCTAACCAGCAGCACGGTTTTGATGTGGCTGTAATGTCAGCGGAGGCAAACAAAAATAAAAAAGTATCTTTGTTACAAAAAAAGATTAATGCAAGTATTACCATTAGGCATACAAACTTTTAGCGAAATCGTAGAAAGAAATAATTTATACATAGATAAGACGCAACATATAAAGCGATTATTACGTGCTGGAAAATATTTCTTTTTATCTCGACCAAGGCGTTTTGGTAAATCCTTATTATTATCTACGATAAAATCTATTTACCAAGGACGCAAAGAATTATTGAATGTGAAATTAATACGAATGATGGTCGATTAGATGCGGTACTGAAAACTAAAGAACGCATTTATATCATAGAGTTTAAATTAGATCAAGATGCCACAATCGCTTTGCAGCAAATCAAGGATAAAAAATATTATGAAAAATATACCATCGATCAACGGGCTATTTACTTAGTAGGCATTAATTTTAGTAGTACCACTAAGTCGGTAGATGATTGGTTGATGGAAATGCTATAGTTGTATAATCAAGATAATACTTCCCCTTTTTAATAAGTGCCTAATAAATAGGCAAAAAATAATACTTCCCCCAACATAGCTGCAAGACAGCTCTAAAGCCTATCCTAGTGGTATGATTCATAAATCTTTGACACTTAAATCGGCGTCTTTTTCCGTTAG
>CAZXYA010000691.1:0-4458 GCA_964644655.1 uncultured Saprospiraceae bacterium
TAGTCACGGGTTGCATGCTATCTATTAGGAAGCAGTTTAGAACTAAAATTACATTATTTAAAGGGATAAAAAAAAGGAAAGATGGCTTTTGGACAAAAATGTACGTTGGGAGTCAGTTTAGATAGGCAAAAATAAGCCCCGCAATCACAAGGATTGCGAGGCAAAAGTTAGCTGGGAATTTTTTCCCACCTATTTCAAGTAATTAATGATGAGCAGATGTCTCTGCTCCACCTTAATTTAACAAAAACTGTTACTTTGCCCCCAAGAATGGATAACGATAATCCATTGGAGGATTAAAATTTTCTTTTATAGTACGTGGGGAAACCCACCGATATAAATTTAATATAGAACCTGCCTTATCATTCGTCCCCGATCCTCTTGCACCACCAAAGGGTTGTTGTCCAACTACAGCTCCTGTAGGTTTATCATTAATATAAAAATTACCCGCTGAATGTTTGAGTAATTCATCGGCTTTTAAAGTAGCATATCGGTCGTTGGAAAAAATAGCACCTGTTAAGGCGTAGGGGGAAGTATTATCCACAATATTAAGCATTTTTTCATAATTTTCATCATCATATACGAAAATTGTTAAGACTGGACCAAAAATTTCTTCACAAAGGGTCAAATATTTATCATCTGTGGTAACAATTACAGTTGGTTCCACAAAATAACCTTTAGTTTTATCATAATTTCCTCCAGCAATAATCGAAGCTTTTTTATCTTTTTTCACTTGTTCTATATAGCCCCTAATTTTATCAAAGGATCGTTCATCAATGACTGCGTTAATAAAATTGGTGAAATTTTCGGGAGTGCCCATTTTGAAACTAGCCAAATCTGCCAACAAATATTTCTTAACTTCTTGCCATATACTCTTTGAAATATAAGCTCTACTTGCTGCTGAACATTTTTGTCCTTGAAATTCAAAAGCACCTCTAGACAAGGCTGTTGCTACTTGTTTTGGATCCGCAGAACTATGCGCAACTACAAAATCTTTTCCACCAGTCTCTCCCACTATTCTTGGGTAACTTCTATAGCTTGTAATATTATTACCAATGGTTTGCCATAACGTTTGGAAAACCTTTGTACTACCTGTAAAATGGAGTCCTGCAAAATCAGTATGGTTAAAAATGACTTCACCGGCTACTGGCCCATCTGCAAAAACTAAATTAATCACCCCTGCTGGTAAGCCTGCTGCCTCAAAAATTTCCATAATTACTGCTGCAGAGTAAATTTGTGTATCTGCTGGTTTCCATACTATGGTATTGCCCATTAAAGCAGGAGCAGCACATAAATTACCTGCAATGGAAGTAAAGTTAAAAGGGGTGATTGCAAATACAAAGCCCTCTAATGCGCGATATTCCAACCGATTCCAGATACCATCAACACTCATTGGTTGTTGTTGATAGATCTCTGTCATATATTGTACATTAAATCGGAGGAAGTCACAAAATTCTGCTACCGCATCAATTTCTGCTTGGAAAATATTTTTTGATTGAGCTAACATTGTTGCCGCATTCATCTTAGCCCTAAATGGCCCAGCTAATAAATCCGCAGCCCTCAAAAAAATAGCCGCTCGATCTTGCCAAGGCATATTTTCCCATTTTACTTTAGCAGATAATGCTGCATCAATCGCCGCTTTAACATGCTTTTTATCTCCTTGATGAAAATAACCTAAGGTATGAGACAATTCGTGTGGCGGGTGTATGGATATTCGATTTCCACTTTTTATTTTTTGCCCGTTAATCGTCATTGGAATGTCTATTTCCTTTGACTTTAAAGCTTTTAAGGCTGCTTTTACTGCCTTTTTTTCAGGGCTCCCTGGCTGATAGGATAATACTTTTTCATTCTTAGGTACAGGTACCTGAAAGATGGCGTTTGTCATAATTTTAAAATTGGTTAGGTAGATAATCTAATTGGCGTAATCTGGTTGTATTTATGCAAAAATAAGCTACATTTTAGAAAATGGGTAATGAGTTGATGAGTCCCTTAGAAAAATGAGATAAACAAAACGTTTTAGCCTAAATGCTAACTCATTAAGCTTATTGACTTATACCCCTCAAAAGTATCCAATATTTTTCGCTGGTATTTATATCTTATAATAAACATGAATCTCTACTTTTCTATTTCTAGAATAAATAAAAGAGTTTTTAGTTTCTCCGTATCCTTTATATTTTATTTTGAGATTGGTGTAGCCTTTAGATTTAAAATAATCTGCTACTTCTACTGCCCTCTTTTCCGATAATCTTAAATTATAATCATCCGTACCAATTTGGTCTGCAAATCCTTCAATGATAATTAAAGCTAATTGATCTTTATCTAAGTCTTCAATAAGTCGATCTATGTTATATCGAGCTTCTTGGGTTAAGGAAAAGTCATCAAAATAAAAATAAACATCAGAGGTCGCATAAAGTTTCTCGGTCTGCGGTTTGCTTCGAGTATTTTTTACAGGATCAACCTTAATTTTTTCAAGTTCATCTGTTCCAGATTTAGAAATTACTTTTGCATCTAAAGTTGCTAAATTTAGCGGTTCTTTTAATGGCCGCAAATATATGTCAATTTCTACATACCCTTCTGTATTCCAATTGTCTAAAACAAAAGCATGTTCATAATCATAATATTTCCGCTCGGACACTAAAACCTTTAATTTACTGAGTGACGGATGGCATACAAAAAAAGTACCTGCTTTATCTGTTGGATAATTTCCTTTATCTCCTATATAAACGACCGATTCTACAGGTTCTTTGGTGACTGCATCCATGACTCGGCCTTTGATGTAGGCAATTTCCTCAAAATCTTTTTTGGCAGGCATTTTAAATTCATAAATGTCAAAATTACCATACCCCCCGTCTCTATTAGACGCAATGTATCCTTTATCTCCTTTAGCTGTCATGAAAAAACTCAATTCATTATCCGAAGAATTAATGGGTTTGCCCATATTTTGAGGAGTTCCCCAATCTCCATTTTCACTAAATCTAGTATAAAAAACATCCGTCTTTCCATAGCCAGGGTGCCCATTAGAAGCAAAAAACAAAGTAGTATTATCATCTGCAATAAATGGAGATTCTTCATCCATTGGGGTATTTATTTTATCTCCTAAATTGATCGCATTTGTCCATGTACCATCTTCTTGCAAATGACTGACCCATATATCTCTTCCACCAAATCCGCCAGGGCGGTCACTTACAAAATAGAGTGATTTACCTTCACAATTAACAGAAGGTTGGCTCTCCCAATAGGGGGAATTCACCTCCTCCCCTAGTTCGTTAATATCTACAATTGCATCCCGTTTCATGGTTGCTTTCATAATATTACAATCATTGTTTTCATCTGCTCGATTATAAATTGGAAAAAACATTTCTTTTCCATCTCGACTAATTTTCCCCATTCCTTGGTTAAATTCTTCTCGCATTTTTTTGTCTAATAAGGTTTTACTTTTTGCCCAACCTCCGCTTTCTGCGGTACTGTACATTAACTGATCTTCTCCACCATAGTAGGGTACATTTCGAGTATAAAACATCCAACTTTCATTATTGGCAATATAGGGAAAGAGATCATCCAGTTCAGAATTAATTTTGGGGCCTAAATTTTTTATTTCAATATTTGTAAAATCTGTTTTATGAGCAGCGAAAGAACAATTCGCTAAATAACTTTCTAATAAAGTATTATAATAAGTCTCGGTGCTCAATTCCAATTCTCCATTTTCAAAGATTTCAGGTGGATTTTTTAAAAATTTTTCGTACTCCTTTAAGCGTTCCTTTGCTTTGGTATAATTTTCTATTTTCATCAACATTTCTCCTGATTGAAAATATAAGGCTCTTGATAATTTAGGATTGATTTCTATTGCCGTTTCAAAATAATCAGCGGCTGCTTTATAGTCCTTGAGCAATTCATGCACCACCCCTAAACGTCTATAGGCAGCGGCCATTTGCGGTTTAAGCGCAATGACTTTTTCAAAGGACTTTTTCGCTTTTTCGAATTTCTTTTTCGCTAGAAAGTCATCTCCATCTTGAAAAGCTTGTAAAAATTCTGACTGTTGAGCTTTTGATAAGCTTTTTTGGCTCCACCCTAGAATAGGTAATAAAGAAAGGGATAATATGATAAGAATGGGATAAAATCGCGTAAGCATACTTTTCTCGTTGTATAGTCGTGAGGAATCAATTAAAATTAAAAACGTCCTGATAATCCGTAATTCATAATTGCAAACTTGTAAAGTTATTTAATCCGTATTCCTAAGTTGGCAAAGTCAGTACTATAATTTTCAATTTAAAATGTTCAATTTTCAATTTTCAAAGGGCATCTACAACTAACCCAAGCCTTGAAATTATTTGATGCTTATTTTAGGGAGTGTCTTGCTTCATTTTGAAAATTTTAAATTTAGAATTAGTACAGCGTGTAATTAGGCGCTTACGTAAATTTTGAAACCAACAAATTGTCGATAAATTTTTAAATTTCAATCTC
>CAZXYA010000692.1:0-4453 GCA_964644655.1 uncultured Saprospiraceae bacterium
ATCCCTTTTGCGAGGCTGCGAAGCAGCCGAGCAAAATATAAAGAAATTAATGTTACACTGTAATACCTCATTTTACCAAAATAATTTTCATTAAAAACATTTATTATTTTCGTATGAAAACGTTGTCAAATTTATTGTTTTTTGGGCTGTTGTTTTTGGGTTTTACCAGCAATGCTCAACAGGTAGATTTATCCTTGCGCTTTAATGCAGAGAAGACTGCCTATGAAATTTATGCCAAACCAGATTTTTCCAAAGGAGAATTTCTTATGGGAGCAGGAAGCCAAGTAACGGTATTAATTCCTGCAGATTTTCAAAATCAACCCTTAATCGCTATAGCTTCTCATGGTAATCAATGGATTGATCAATCTCCTACTTATGCGCCATCGGCTCAACCAAAATCGGATTTTCATACCTTTATACTACAAGGTGGGACGTTCAATTTTCAAGCAAATCAAGAGACTTTATTATTTAGTTTTTCCCTACCCTTAAACTATGACCATAAAGAAGTTCGATTATTTGTCAATCAATTAGATAGAAATAGTACTAAGAAATTAGAAAATTATATCGCTAACGATGTAACGCTAACAGATTTTTATCGCCAGAACTATGCGATAAACAAAGACATTAATGGGCACATAAAAGATTGGCGAGGCTATCCAATAGAAGGGGCAAAGATTGCTATTGGCGATCAATCTTTTACTGCATTATATGATGGGCGATTTGAATTCCTAGACGTGTTAGTAGAGGAAACAACGACTTTCCAGATAGAAAAAGCAATTGACGCAAAAACAGGTATTAGTACTGCCGATTTAATTCGCTTGCAACAACATTTAACGGGTGAAAAATTATTCGATCAAGCCTATCAATGGATAGCAGCAGATTTGGATAATTCTGGTTCGATTAATTTTACGGATTTAGCTATTTTAAAACAAGTTTTAAATGGAGAGGTATTGGAAGCAGGATGGCGATTTTTGCCTACCGATTGGTTAAAAAGAGCAACAGATTACCAAAAGCAGTTGCCAGTCCCCATGACTAAATTAATAGGAGAAAGAGTTTATTCTTTAGCCATTACGGGGATTAAGATGGGAGATGTGAATGGTAGTTATACTTTAGATCCTAAAACACCGAATAATATTTTTCCTAGCCCTAAGACTTTGACAATCAATTTATTGAATGCAGAATTAAAAGCAGGGCAGAATTATATTGTTCCTTTTTCGACGACTGATTTTGGTCATTTATCAGCCTACCAAATGACTTTGAAAATTGAAAATGCAAACATTACCCAATTAGAAAATACTTTCAAAAAACAACCTGGACTTTCTTTGAGACAAATGGACAATGGGATAATCTTAGCCAATTGGCTAAATGATAAAATAAATACAGGTGTTTTAGTGAAAAATAAAGTGAAAGAAAGTGGACATCAAGCGGAAACTTCTATTTTAGAATTAGAAATTATTCCACAAAAAGATGGTTTGTTAAGTGATTTTATTACCATTTTAGATAAGCCAATCCATACAGAAGGATATGATAAAGTAGGGAATGTGATGCCTTTACAACTTTTATTCAGAAAAGCACCAGAAGAAGCAGGTACTTTAGAATTATACCAAAATAGGCCTAATCCTTTCTTGGAAACCACCGACATTAGCTATTTTTTACCTAAAGCAGGCCCCGTAACTTTAACATTGACCGATGAGGCTGGGAAAATATTAAAAGTATTGAAAAATAATGGGGAAAAAGGATTTAATGCCTTTACTATTTCAGGAAATGAGGTGACCAAAGGCTTGATTTATTATAAATTGGAAACGGATTTTGGCGTACAGACTAAGAAGATGTTGCATTTGAATTAGACCAATTTTTCATTGCCTTCAAAGGCTAGGAAAAGTAAAACCATTATTCGATTAAAGGCTGCCCAATCTGTTTGAGTAGAGAGGAAGGTTGGAGTGGTCATTTCTTCTAAAATGGAAAATAAATCAGATAAAAAGATATAATCTTTGAGGCGAATACCATATCGTTTGGTATTTGCCTCTTTATTTTTTTGCAAACCAAAGGTTACATAATCAAAAATAGGAATATCTTGTTTAAGTTTGGCACGTTTGGTATAATCGTTTATGATTGATTTAGTTTGTAAGTTAATTTTTGTTAGAATATTGCTATTTAACTTATCTTCTTCACCATTATCAAAAACTTCTTTAATTCTATAAGTTAATCCGAAAGAATATTTAATATCTGCTAAAAAATAGGCCGTAAAATCAAAGACTGCATACCATTCTTTTTTGGATAAATCAGGTAATTCTTCTTTGATTGCTTTGAAAAGAGTAGTGGAAGATTTAATTGCAGAGATTATTTTTTTAAAGCTAATAGATTGTTGGGTTAATTGAATGGCAAAACCTTCTTGACTTTTAACTAATTCAATCTGTTCAATAGCATTTAAATTGTCTGGAGAGTTAGAACCAAATGCCAATAATGCCGATTTAATTAATTCATTGTAATACTCCAAGTCGTATGGTCGATTTTTTAAATCGTGCAAATCTATTAACAGACTTTGCAGATCTTTTTCTCGATATGTTTTAGATATAGCTACCATATTATTTCTTCTTTCTTCTTTGAACGAACTTTGAATTATCCTCAATGGTAATTTTAATAACTCTTGCATTAAAATTAGGCAATGCTTCTATAGGAACTTCAAAAGAATTTGGCTCATTATCCGGTTTGGTTTCAAATAATCTAAGCCATTCAATAGTTCCTCTTTCCATTTCAAATATCAATTTATAAGCATAATTTTTGCGTTTTCCAAGTATTGCACAATTTGGTCTTGTACCTAAAAGAGCAACCTATTTTGGATTTTTCTCATGAAGAACTTGCTTAGGAATAAGCCCTTTTACTATTAAACTGGCATCTGCTTCTTCTTTGCAAACACATCGTTCTAAATATTCATTCAATTTTTGTATAGCCAAAAGGGTTTAGATTTTCTGATAGTATGATTGACCAATTTACAATTTTTTTCCTAATTCTAAAAATATACTTCTTTTTCCTTTTTTTTGCATCCCTTTCAAAAATAAGTTGTCTCTAATAAAAAACATTCTTAGTAACACCTAAAATTTTTTATAATAATGAGCAATAAGATCACCCGCAAACAAAACTTTACCTTTTTATTGGCATTTGTCTTTGCCTGTTTTTTTTCAACTTCAGTAGCCGCTCAAGACTACTCTGAGGCATGGATGTATGGCGAGATTACGACTTGGGATGGAGATACCTATAAGGGACAACTTCGCTGGGGGAAAGAAGAAGCCTTATGGACAGATATGTTCAATGCAAGTAAAATTGACAATGAAAATTTAGATTATTTAGACAATGAAATTAAGAAGAATCTTGCCCAAAGTCGAGGATGGCATAATGGCAATAGATGGGGCGGTTGGGTTAGTCGGAATATCAATAACAATACTTATGATTTTACCCACCAATTTTCTGTACAATTTGGAGAAATCGCAGAAATCAAAAGAAAGAGTAGTTCCAAAGTGTATTTGAAAATGCGAGATGGCGAATCCATTAAATTAAATGGCAATGGCTATAATGATGTTGGGTCAAAAATTAGAGTGTATGACCCTGAAATTGGCAAGATAGAACTAGACTGGTCAGATGTAGAAAACGTCCGTTTTTTAGCCACCCCTAAAAACTTAAAGAGCGAAATTGGCGATCCATTATTTGGGAAAGTAGAATCTTGGACAGGTACTTATGAAGGTTATATCATTTGGGACAAAGACGAAAGAGTAGGGACGGATAAATTGGATGGAGAAACTAGAGATGCGGATATGTCGATTGATTTTGCCAATATAAAAAGTATCAAACAAAGAGGAAATAGTAGTGAAGTGACCCTAAAAAGCGGGCGAACTTATAGAATGGGCGGTTCTAATGATGTAGATAATGGGAATAGAGGCGTTGTGGTCGTCATGCCAGGAAAGGGTAGAGTAGTAGTGGATTGGGATGATTTTGATGAGGTAACTTTCACGGATAAGCCAGTAGTCCCTTTAAAAACGTATAATAGTTTTGCTAGACCAGAAAAGATTTACGGAACGGTTACTACAGAAGATGGAAAAGCTTATAAAGGAGCTATTATTTATGACCTAGATGAAAAATATTCTTACGAAATTTTGGACGGTAAAATCAAAGATACGGCATTTGAAATTCCCTTCCGAGCTATTAAAAGTATCCAACCAAGAGGTGGTGATGAAAGTATGGTGGTCTTGAAGTCTGGCGAGAAATATGAATTGGAAGATTCGCAGGATGTAAACGAAAAAAACACAGGTATTTTGGTTTTTGACAAAGGACCAGATAATCCAGTTTATATCTTTTGGGAAGATGTGAAGAAAGTAGAATTTCAGTAAAGTAGAATTAACAAAGTTTGATAAAGGGGCTAAGTGGAAAATCTGGGCGACACTTTCAAAGTGTCGCCCAG
>CAZXYA010000693.1:0-4449 GCA_964644655.1 uncultured Saprospiraceae bacterium
ATTCCTAATCTTTTACGAAATTTGCTAGTGACACACTTTATTTAACAGTCTCGAACTACACATTGTATAAACCTTACGCCTTCCCCACCTTCTCCTGCCGCTTCAAATAAACCCTTCCTTTTCGATACATTTCAAAAATAGGGTCATTTTTTTCTTGCCAGTAGCCTTCTATTTTATCGCCCCATACACTTCTGGTGTACATGATTTGATATTTCCGAATGTGTTGATCTTTGTCTGGAGATTGGGTAGGATAGAGTACATTATGATTGAACAGGCGCATAGAACGGTCGTAGAAAAACTCCCCTGATAAATCCATAGCTACAGGTTGATCTTCGTAGAAAATATAAGCGGTCCCCTTTACTTTTTTGCCTTCTCTTTTGAGGACTAATTGAAATTTATGCTCTGTTTGTGGGCCTGGTCTTTCTAGGGTAATGGTGCCTTCCCAAGTACCATCGACATTTTGGGCTTGTCCAGTATTAGAAGTAAAGCAGAGTAGCAAAGCAACAAGATATTTCATCGACATAATTGAGTTGGATGGTTGACTTCAGTCAACCTGTGAGTTTAGAACACTTGTTGACTGAAGTCAACAATCCGAGAGAATACACCAAATTTAGGGCTAAAAAGTAGGTAGTTCAATTATTTTAGATGCTTTTTTATGTTAAAGTGGTGGGAGGTGTCAATTTTCAATTTCAAATTTTCAATTATCAATTTTCAAAAGAACCTATGGTTAGATAAATTTGAGATAATGCGTTTCTTATCAAATCACTTGGAGGCCTGAGAGATGATAACAAATTCTTCTAAAACCATCCACCTTCAAACCTTTTCATTATCTTTAATAAAAATTTTATCATTCATCATTTATACCATAATAAATAAATCCTATAACCGCATGACACCACCAACTTTTGAAAACGCTATTGCTACTTTTTTTAAGCAAGTATCTAGCGAAGCTTTAGTCATAGAGGATATAGGAGATACTACTTTGTCATTAGCCTCTGATTTGGAAAACATAGAAGTATTATATTCCGATGTAGTGCAGACAATTGATGCTATTATTACTGAAATAAATCAAGGAACGATTCTTTTGATAGACTTAATAAAGCATAGGCAAGCATTTCATCAAATAGCAAAAAAAATAGCTGATTTAGAGTTTAAAGAAAGACAAGATGTCATTGATATGGAAGAAGGTACCCAATGGCATGAGCGAAGTAAATTTATTCGATTTTTTGTTAGTAGTGATAAAGGGAATCAACTTGACCAAGAAAAAGAAGAAGCGGAAATAGCTAAACGCCTAGTTGTGCAATTCGCTGATAAATTAACAGATTTTGAATTGTTTATTGATAAGTATATCTTAAATATCGGATCAGCTAATGATCCTGATTTTTTAGTGCTTGTTGAAGAATGGAAGGCATTAGGTAAACTAAAAGCAAGTTTAATTTCAGCCAAGAAAAATGTTGAATTAGGTCAATCAAAACTCAAGACTAGTGTTCGTTGTAGTAAAGGTTCTCGTAGGGTAAATAACGACAGAAGTAAAAGACATTTTTCTTTTGCAATCAATCAGCTAAAAGAGCAAATTAATATTTTTAAACCAATATATGAGCAGCTTACTGAAAAAGTAGAATCAAAAGTTTCACAAGTGAGAAATCAACTATTAATCAATTAAGTAACTGTTCAGCATGCCTAACAATATAGTTTATTTTACCATTTAAGGCATATAAGTACCAACACACAATTACTATTAACTTTCAGCGGACTCTTTTTCCGTTATTTTCCCTCAAAAAATAAACCCATAACGGTGCTATGACTTGATTTTTTGAAGAAAACTAACAAAAAAATAACCTCCCTGAAATTTTAAACTAATTATGAGTTGGCACTTAAGTTCATTTAAGATGCGCCATAAAACCAACTAAATGAACTTAAATGGCTAAACGGTAAAAAATATCTCTTCCTCATTTTGGTGGTGAATAGTTACTTAATTAACTCATGTTACGCAAAACGGACTACGAAATAGTCAAACCATGAATAGCCTAGTATGCCTGCCGGTAGGCAGGAAATGCTGGGTCTGAAAAGTTTTGGATAGTCCAAGAACTATGAAATAGTTCAACTACTGTCGTAGTTATGAGGCTATGTTAATATTATTCTCCGTAGATTCTCATCTACGGCTATTCAAGTTTAAATCCTTCGGATTTTCTGCGTAACATCAGTTAATTAAAATAAAAAGTCGCTACCATTATTTTTAATGATAACGACTTTTATAATCACGAAACAATTTCGATAATTATTAGGAGGCACTATAGTAATCACTTCACAATAAACCCATTCCCTATTCCCTCACTAGGACTCATAAAGCCCAAAGTACCATCAGGACTTTCCGCCATCAAAATCATGCCTTGTGACTCAATACCTCTGAGTTTACGTGGAGCTAGATTTGCTAGTAAAGCAACCTGTTGTCCAATAATATCTGCTGGCTTGAAAAATTCAGCAATACCAGAAACAACGGTTCTTTCTTCAAAACCTAAATCAACGGTTAATTTTAGTAATTTCTTGGTCTTCTTTACTTTTTCGGCTGCGGTAATAGTACCTGTCCGAATATCCATTTTGATAAAATCATCAAAAGTAATGGTTTCTTTCACAGGGGCATATTCAATGCCTTTATTCGCTTTTTCCGCTGCTTCCAATTTAGCGATTTGTGCGGCAATTACATCGTCTGGAATCTTTGTAAATAAATGATTCGGTTGATTGATTGTATGACCATCTGGAAGTAGTACTTCTCCTTCTGATAATTTATCCAAAATATCCATGTATTCCCCAGCATCTTTTAAATGTGGTAAATTCAAAAGGTCTCGAATTTTATCAGATGTAAATGGTAAAAACGGGCGGCAAGCTACACTTAATGCAGTTACTACTTGTAAGGCAGTATTCATTACGACTTTGACCGTTTCTTCATCCGTTTTAATCAATTTCCAAGGTTCATTGAACTGTAGTAATTGATTGCCTGTAGAAGAAATCTCCATTAATACTTTTAAGGCGGCTCTAAATTCGTAGGTACGAATATGCTGCCCAAGGTCTTGTAGTTTATCGTGTAAATCGACTAATTCAGATTCCTGATAAGACATTTCGACCTGATTGGAGGAATCTACAATTTGTAAATCGGGATCAATTGTCGGTACAATGCCTTCATAATATTTATTAGTTAAGACGACTACCCGATTAATAAAATTGGCTAAATTATTGACCAATTCATTATTATTGGATTCTTGATAGCCTTTCCAAGTGAATTCGCTATCCCGTTGTTCGGGCATGGTTTTAATCATGTTATAGCGCAATTCATCTTCTTTTCCCGCAAATTCTTCTACGTATTCATGTACCCAAACTGCCCAGTTTTTAGAAGTCGATAATTTTCGGCCTTCTAAATTTAGAAACTGATTGGCAGGCACATTAACCGGGATAATATAATCGCCATGTGCTTTCAAAATCGCAGGGAAAATCAAGCAATGAAAAACAATATTATCTTTACCAATAAAATGCACCAAGGCAGTCTCTTTGTCTTTCCAATAAGGTTCCCAATCTTTATCATTGTCTTTAGCCCATTGTTTGGTAGCAGAAATATAGCCAATAGGCGCATCCATCCAAACATATAGTTTCTTGCCTTCCGACCCTTCAATTTCTTGTGGTACATCAACCCCCCAATCCAAATCACGCGTCATCGCCCTAGGTTGTAAACCGCCATCTAACCAAGATTTACATTGTCCTAAAACATGGTTTTTCCAATCTTCTGGATAGTGTAATAATTCTCCTTCCAATTTGCCCGTTTCTACCCATTCTCTTAACCAAGCTTCGTATTTATCTAAAGGTAAATACCAATGCGTAGTTGATTTTAATATCGGTTTTCCTCCACTCAAAGTAGAACGAGGATTAATTAGCTCGGTTGGGCTTAAGGTAGACCCACAGTTTTCACATTGGTCACCATAAGCTTCTGTATGACTACATTTAGGACAAGTGCCAATGATGTATCTATCGGCCAAAAATTGATTGGCTTCTACATCGAAATATTGCTCCTTTGTTTGTTCTACAAATTCTCCTTTTTGATTTAAGACCCTAAAAAAACCTTGTGAGGTTTCGTGATGGATGGGCGCAGAAGTTCGATGATAAATATCAAAGGAAATACCGATTTTCTCAAAAGTTGTTTTGATCAGTTCATCGTATTTATCCACAATGGCTTGTGGGGTTGTGCCATCTTTTTTTGCCCGAATCGTAATCGCTGCGCCGTGTTCATCCGAACCACAAACGTAGACGACATCTTTTCCATTCAAACGCAAAAAACGCACAAAAATATCTGCTGATAAGTAGGCCCCTGCCAGGTGGCCAATATGTAAAGGACCGTTTGCATAAGGCAAGGCAGAAGTGACTAAATAACGTTTTGGTTCTTTCATGATGATGTATAATATA
>CAZXYA010000694.1:0-4443 GCA_964644655.1 uncultured Saprospiraceae bacterium
AATCTTGATTTCATTGGGCATCGAGCCCAATAAAATCAAAAAAGGGTTTTTAAAGGGTGAACAAAAGTAGATTTTATAAGAAAACCCTTATTATTAACGCTTAAAAAATGAAAGAAAATGTTATCAAAAGAAAATAGTTTAAAAATAGGGGCTAGATTTTTCAAAGAAGTTTGGAATGCTCCTTATAATCTGGAAACTGTAGACGAATTAGTTTCGCTGGACTACAAACTTACTACGGATGGGAAAAGTGTTGAGGGAAGAGAAATGTTTAAGAAGTGGATATTGGGAATGCAGGCAAAGGTTATCGATCTTAAAGTTATCCCTCAAGAAATGCTCGTTACCGATGATGGCGCACGGGTAATTACAAGATTGACTGTATCAGGTTATAATAATGGATTGTTTGGAACAGAGCCTGACAGAGCACCTGTAGAACTTAGTCTTATTTCAATACTGGAAATTGAAAATAATAGAATTACTCATAACTGGGCCGAACGTAGTTTTTTCGAACTTTATCAACGACTAACCGCACCAAAAGATAAAAATTAAGGAAAGATAAAATCAAAATAGATATTGTTTCAAATGTAGTTTGCCCTTCGTGCCTTATCGAATACAGTCGCTTGGAGCAAGCAAAATAAATACTAATTATGAAAAAATTAGCTGATAAAGAACTAAGGTCATTATACACGCCATTTAAAAGTATGCCCTATTTAGCTAGTAGAAATTGGGGAATAAATATGATGAATTTCTCTGCTCGGATTTTCAATGGAAAAAAAATAAAAGGCTTCCATAATGAAGAGCGATTTATTCCAAGTAAAAGTGGTGGACCTGATATTAGGGTTCGGATTTTCAAACCTCTTAATGCTCAAGGGAAATTGCCTTTATTGCAATATATTCATGGAGGCGGATACATATTAGGGAGTCCAGAAATGACACCTAATCTAGATATCATCAGGCAATTTATTGAAAAAAGACCTTGTGTAGTTATCGCACCGGCCTATCGAAAATCTTTAGATGCCCCCTACCCTGCTGCCTTTAATGATTGTTATGAAACCTTGCTTTGGGCAAAAGAAAACGCAGAAGAATTAGGAATTCGTGATGATAAATTTATGGTAGCTGGACATAGTGGTGGTGGTGGACTAACCGCAGCAGTAACATTAAAAGCACGAGATACAGGAGATTTTAATATTGCTTTTCAAATGCCTTTTTATCCCATGATTGATGACCGCCAAAACACTAAATCAGCCAAGGAAATGACCTCGGTTCCAGTCTGGAATACTGCATCCAATAAAAAAGGATGGGCTTCCTACTTAAAAGGGCTTAGAGACAAAAATGAAGAAATTCCTCCTTATGCAGCAGCAGCAAGGAATGAAGATTATAAAAACTTTCCTCCAACTATCTCATTTGTTGGTGATTTAGAACCATTTAAAGATGAGACCATTGCCTACATAGAAGCCTTAAAAAAGGAAGGCATTGAGGTGAAATTTGAATTGTATAAAGGTGCTTATCATGGCTTTGACGCTTATGTGCCTCATGCACAGATTTCAAAAGATGCGGTTAAATTTACCTATGATTCCTATGCAGAGTATTATGATAAATACTTAGGGTAGCTAACCATTAAATCAACATTTAAATGGTGTCGCCTTTGAAGTCAAGAACTCTGTTTATACTAAAAACTAGATGAAAAAGTGATTTGTGAAAAAGAGGTCACCTGCCTGCCTTTGCCGGCATGTAGGTGACTTCTAATTATGATAATCACTTTTTTATGCGGTTTTGAATATATAAAAAGGGTCTTTGACAATTTTTGCAAAACGTAGCTCAAGCTTCTAGCTTGAGAAATAATTTGTCACTAAATCATTGCTTCTCAAGCAAGATGCTTGAGCTACGAATTATGCTTAATGCAAAAATTGTCAAAGAACCAATATTAAATAAGGCTTAATCGTGGGCACTTTAAAAGTATCGCCCACCATTAAGCCTTATTTTACTGCCACCGTATTGCCAAAAATATATCCATTTTTTAGGGTGGTTTTAAAAGTTAGGGTAAACAGCCTACTGATTATCTGGCTTCAGATCCAACCGCAACCGCAACTCATGTACCATTGGGTTTTTCTCTCGCATTAATTCATATTTATCTTTAACGGATAATACTTTTTTAGGCTGAATCAATTGACTAGCTTTAGAATTGTCAATATTGATTTCCATTGCTAAATTAGCAATAGGAATGTGTTTTCTAAGAAAAGGAATTAAATCTTTTTCCTGCTGAATCATTCCTTTTGCCATCTGTGAACCGACTTGTACCGCAATCGTCACTTCATCTTTTACGACCACTTCTGCTTTTTGAAAAGCAGCTTTTACCGATGGCGAATCAATTTGTGTGATATATGCTTTCCAAGTGTTATTTAATAAGTCAGTTTCTAGTTTAACATTAGTGTTAGCCTCGGTTTCTTCTGCTTCTTCTTCCTCATCTATCATATTCAAATTAACCAAGTCATGCTTAGTTTTTTTACGATTGGTGCTACCATTTTTAGCGACCTTTTTGACGACAGGTTCCGGTTCCGAAACAAGATTTGATGGAACTTCTGGGGTGTCAGTAATTGCTTGGACAGGTGCTTGTTCGACTACTGGTGGTGAAGTAGGCGAAACTGTTTTCTGTTCAACAATCTTTGGAGGTGCGGGAGACGAAGAAACCATAGGTTGGGGGACCGCAATGGCAGGACTACTTAGCTCAGGCGTTTTTTTTTCAGCAGTACTTACTGGTACGGGGTTTTGGCTCAATTCAATGGCTCGACCAATATAGGTCATTTTAATAACTGCCATTTCAACGTGTAAGCGTTTATGTCGAGCCATTTTATAATTGATGTCGCAATCAGCGGCAATATTCAAAGCGGTTAAAATAAAACTATTGGGAGCTAAGGCCGCTTGTTCTTGATAGCGCTTTTTTAAGGAGTCACTTGTTTCTAAGAGTGCTAATGTCTTAGCATCTTTACAAACCAATAAATTTCGCAAATGCTCAGCTAAACCATTAATAAAAATATCGGGATCAAACCCTTTTTTAAAGATGGTATCAAAGATTAGTAGGACTTGCGCTGTATCTTCTGTCAACATGCCATCGACTACCTTAAAATAGTAGTCGTAATCTAGGACATTTAGATTTTCAATAACGCTATCATAATCAATTTTCTTTCCCGCTACACTTGTCATTCTATCAAAAATGGACAAGGCATCTCTTAATGCACCATCTGCTTTTTGGCCAATAATATGCAAGGCATCTTTATCTGCGTCAATTCCTTCTTCTTTGCAAATATGCTGTAAATGCTCTACCATTCTTGGTATCTGAATCCGTTTAAAATCAAAGATTTGACAACGAGATAAAATGGTCGGAATGATTTTATGTTTTTCGGTCGTCGCTAAGATGAAAATAGCATAAGGAGGCGGCTCTTCCAGCGTCTTCAAAAAAGCATTGAAGGCTTGTTGAGATAGCATATGTACCTCATCTATGATAAATATTTTATACTGCCCTTGTTGTGGTTGAAACCGAACTTGCTCAATCAATCCTCGAATATGTTCCACGCTATTATTGGAAGCGGCATCTAATTCATTGATATTAAAAGAAGCGTTGCCATTAAAAGCGGAACAAGATCCACATTCATTACAGGCTTCAAAATCATCTGTTCTATTTTCACAATTTAATACTTTGGCAAGAATTCTAGCACAGGTCGTTTTTCCTACTCCTCTTGGTCCACAGAACAAAAAGGCATGTGCTAACTTGTCGTTCTGCAAGGCATTCTTTAGTGTTTTGGACACATGTTCTTGCCCAACTACTTCGTCAAATCTTTGTGGACGGTACTTTCTTGCGGAAACGACAAATTGACCCATTAATTAATTTTTGTTGAATATACTGAAATCCCGATTTCAAATCGAGAAATGATTAAATACTGAATTTTAAATGCGTTGAATTCTTACAAATTTACGAAAAATAAGTTGATTAAAATACTTCTGCCACAAAATAGCAAGGTAGCATTTCACCACATTTGGGTGCAGCCCAAATTGTCGCAATGTTGATTTATCTGATGTTTGTAGTTTGCAACTACAAATCAATATTTTAAAAACGGCTTTTCGTTTGCTATAATAGAAAAGAAGAAAAAAAGGCTCTTTGACAATTTTTGCAAAGGCTAAATGGTTGGTTGACTTGAGTCAATCTAAAGGTCTAAAATATAAAGATAATTAAGGGTTGACTGAAGTCAACCAACCGAAAGAAATGCAAAAATTGTCAAAGAGCCAAAAAAAATTACATTTCGGGAACTTTACGAATAAAATCAAGGTTAATGGCAACGATACACCAATCAAAACCTTATTTAACACGGTGAAAAGGGAAGAATAGCAAGCCTATCTCTTTTACTTCACAAAAAAAGTTTCTATTATTATGGTACTTATGGCCGACAATAC
>CAZXYA010000695.1:0-4425 GCA_964644655.1 uncultured Saprospiraceae bacterium
ACAAAATAAAATTTGCTCACTTTCGCTCAATCATGAAAATTTAAACATGCTCTAAGTATCTTTTCTATCCATCTCATCCCATTGTATAATACACTCTGTTACCCAATGTTTTCCATTATCTTCAATGAGATGGTCTTTGGACGGCAACATTTCTTCTATAACTATAAATTCCTCTATTCTTTTTGTCATTTTTTCAAATAATCTAACTAATAGTGGGCTTTGAAAGTTAATATACTGAGGTTTGTAATCATCTCGTTTTAGCTTATAGCTTGGCATTCTCAATGGGTTTAATTTGATAAAAACAGTGGATGGTAGTTCATTTTTTTTAATCCATTTCCTTATTTTTCTATAATAATCCCCATCTGTTTCTAAGGATGATTTAATGGGGATTCTGTTTTTTCCAATTTCCCATTTATGTCTTTGAATAACTAAAACATTTTCATAAACTATTCTGGGAAAGCGGATAATGTTATCTATTTTTTTTATTTTTTCATGTTGCTCCTCAAAAATATTATTGATACTTTTTGTCAATAAAGTAAAACCAAAGTATTGATTCTTACCGAAAGTTGATATTAATTGGAAGAGTTTAGACCTTCCATTAGGTGATTGAAATCCCAGATTATGTATAAAAGCTCTCTGATTTTTTTCATTATGAAATAATTCTAATTCATCTGTTTCTTTACAAAATTTTATTTTAAAATCAGAAACTCGAAGCTGTGCGGCTTCCTCTAAATAATTATGACCACCTGGTGTTTGCAACTCATAAGGCATTAGGGTCGGGTGTAAGTTAGCATTAAAATAGGTGGCATCGGTATTTTCAATTTGTAAAGCATCTTTTTCTAAAGTTTGTTTATTCCATGCTAGAGTATCCTTCGTAATATGATTTGGGAGAATATGTAAGAACCGCCCCATCCACTTACCATACCCAGTTACCACAAAAGGTATAAAGCCTTTTAAAGTATTATCTTCTTCAAAAAATTGAATAAATGAGCCTTTTGAACCAAAAGGTGAAAATCCTTTTTTTATGTTTAAGCCACTGTTTATTTCGCTCAAATCATTACTATTGACTTTTGCTATTTTAGTTAAATGATTAAACTTAGTTTTAAAATGTTTAGTCGATTTAGCCTTCCATTGTTCCTTCAATTTTTCACCAGATTGTATTTTTTCAATTGAATAATATTTGGGAATTGTAGTATCAACAGATTCTACTTCTTTACCATCTTCAGGTTTAGCAGGAGTAACTTTTGCACCATTAGTATTTTTTGCTGTTTCATATTTTTCATGTGGCTTTTTGACATCCCTGAAATAATCCTCATAAAACTGGAGAATGCTTATGGAAGTAGTTATATCATATTTATCTAAAAAATAGGCTTTCATTCTTTCAATTTCTGGAGTATTAAATGGTATTAGATAAACATGTTCTACTAAAGACAATACCTTATCTAAGAATGCTTTTATAGATGCCTCCTTAATCGAGGCATCTACATTTTTGACAGTGTCTTCAAAATATATTTGATAGGGTTTAATAGAAAAATGAGTAAGCAAATGTTGAGAAAATTTTTCTTCCTGTTCTTTGACTTTGTCTTGATCATCTATTTTATTTTCTTCTTGTTTTTCAGAATTAGATGGTTTTTCATTTTCTTTTTTCTCTAATTTGTATTGAGTGGGAATTTTCCTTTCTTCTTCAGGTAATCCTGCTGCTTCATGAATTTTAAAGTAAGTTTCTTTAAATAATAGGTGAGCCTCTCGCAAGATATCTTTTCGTGAGCT
This sequence comes from uncultured Saprospiraceae bacterium, assembly GCA_964644655.1. Taxonomy (GTDB): domain Bacteria; phylum Bacteroidota; class Bacteroidia; order Chitinophagales; family Saprospiraceae; genus JAFMDF01. Next base: position 1,771 of record CAZXYA010000695.1, read on the forward strand.
AGCAGAAACGCTAGCTAATGAGTCGCCAAGCACTCTCATTTTCTCTAAGGTTTGAATCAATTCTTTTATATGTTTTACCTTTTCACTATAGGGGGATAATACTTCTTTCAGCTTTATATCCCAATCAGGGTCTACTCCAGAAACCCCTAGATTAAATTCTAGAAGCCCATAATCCAAAAGTTCTCTAATAAATGACTCTAATTGCTCGGAATCTGCATCAATTTGTTCTGCTAGAAAGGCAATCAACTTTTCGAAGTGGACTCCTTCTTGATTTTTAGCTAGCCTTTGTAAAATTAATTCAAGAACAGGATTATGTTCTAGTTTTTGAAAGGACTCAATATTATTAAAATTAATCAAAAAAGAATATTGATTCTTTTTCAATTCGATTGATGGATTCGGTCGAATAAGAAAATATAAATAAATATTACGGTAATTAAATAGTAATCCTTTTAAATACTTAACTAATAAGTTGTTCATTCTAAAAGTACTAACTATTGAATTTTTATCAATGGATTTTATTTTAATATTTGTCTCTAATTTTTCCTTAAGAGACAATATACCTAAGTTGGTGAAGGTACTAAAAGGCGATGTTTTGGTAATAATTCTAGTAAGGTACTTTAATATATTTTTCTCTGTATGGAAATCTTTTTTCTTAAAATTTTCAGGACTTTTGTTTTCAAGTTTTAAAATTTTTTCCAGAAGCCCCGGGGCAGATAGAACTAATCCTTTTTTTAATACTTCATTATGCTTTACATTATTTGTTAAATCTTGCCTTGACTGTAAAAGAGCAGCATTGTAATTAATGCGCCATTTATCTCCAGAGGCGGATAATTCCTTTTTAAGATAATTTAAATTTATATATGCCTTAATCAAGTCCTTAGATAAATAAATTTTTACAGTCTCCCAATTAGCCTGTTTGATTGTCCTATCATTATAGATATCTCGGCGAAAGTTTTGAAGTAAATTTTTTACCTTATTTTCTTCTTGTGATTTTATGGCAAGTAGCAATTGGTTAGATAAACTATTTTTTAGTTGGTTTATTTTATTTTCTAATAAATCCATATCTAATAATAGTTCATCTAAATGAGATTTAATAAAAGGTAAAATATCTTCAAAAGGACTACCTGCAATTCTTAACAAAGAATATGAAAAGACATTAATCATAATTACTGTGATTTTGAAATGATTTAGTTGGGAGAACGCTCAATTGTTTGTCTCAATTGACGAAAAATTCTATCAGATACACTAAAATCCTTGGTAATAATTTCAGCATTTCCTGATAGTTGTTGTTTAAAAGAAAGTGTCTGATTAAAGCTACTTTTTAGCCCATCTAATAAAACAATATTTATAGAATATGCATTATTTTGAGGAACTGCTGAAATTCCACTAACTTCCCCATGAACTATTCCGTACTCGGTGTATGGATAATTATCTAGTTTTATATTTACTTTTTGCCCTACTTCGACTTTACCTGAACCTGAGATAGGCATAGAAGCCTGACCGTAAATTTCTTGAGAAAAAGGAACTAAAGTCAATACTATTGATGAAGCTATTACATATTGATCATTCTTCAAAAAATCCTTAATGGAAACTTGCCCACCGAATGGTGCCATTATAAGATATTTTTGCTGCCAAAGATTTAGTTCATTTATTAATTGACGATAACTTAATAGAATATCATTTCTCATTTGATTATGGGATTGGGAAATATCTAGGGTAAGTTCATTTTGTTGGGCTACCAACTGCGATATATTTATATCATTGCTAACCATTAAATTTTTAGAGACTTGATAGGCTCTTTCTGTTTGTAATAAATTTAATTGAGACTGATCTAATGCTGTACTGGCAATAACTTCAGATTGAAATAGGTTCTGATCAATTTTAAATTTTCGCTTGACTAAATTCAATTCTTTTAATTGAATTTGTTTTTGTTTTTCTAATTGTTCATTTAATTGTTCGTATTGGTTAATCCGTTGTTGAATGGAAGCAATTTGATTCGTTTTGATTTCAAAGTCATTCGTTAATTGGTAAGCTTTAATCTGATTTAGTAAAGCTAAGTAAGCACTCTGTAATTCTCCCATTGAAAAATTACCTGGAAGTTTAATTTGATTAGGGCTAAAATTATCAACTAGAGTTGTCTCTATGCGGGCTAAGGATTGTTTTAACTTTGTGAACTCTTCGTATTTTGTGGCATTTTTCACATATCCTAAAACAGCATTTTTTTCTACCGTATCATCTTCTTTTACAAGAAGACGAATTCTACCAGAAGTATTGGCAACCAAATTTACTGGAGGAAATTGAGTGGTTAGTGTAATTCTACAATGGACAATGTCTGGATATTGAATAAACCGAGCCCCCAAAATAAATAAAAAGATAACTAAAGAGATAACAGTAATTCCCCAACGGATAGGCCAAGAAGGCAATCGTCCAATTACTTCTTGAACATCTTCACTAAAAGTATTGACTTCAGGATATTGAGATGGCATGTTTAATTATCTAAAAATTATTGTCTTCCAAATGAGGAGATAAAATAAAACCTAATTATTTTTACACAAATATAATTGATTTAGAGACGACGAAAAAATAACTTCCGCGTTTTTCAAATGGATTTTTTTGTAATGGGTTGAAAACCTATAACAAAAACATTCAATTGAA
>CAZXYA010000696.1:0-4421 GCA_964644655.1 uncultured Saprospiraceae bacterium
TCCAAGGTAGTAAATTCAGATTCAAAAAAAAATTATTTGAGGATTTTAATAGAAGTGTGGATAAAATGAATGTACCGTCACTTGGGAAAATAGTAGGAAAATATTTTGTTTTGCCTATTTCATGGAATTAAATGCAGCATAAGTACAAATTTATGCACAATAAGTGAAAACGGAAAAATGATGCTTGTCCTACCTTTGTTTTATGAGAAAATGCTTGTTAATATTTATTTTTATAGGTTTAGTACAGGCTGGAAATACACAAAATTTAACACAAACAATACGTGGGAATGTGGTTGATAAAGATAGCCAAATACCATTAATTGGGGCAACAGTTCATTTGCTCGAAAGTAACCAAGGCACAGTCACGGATATTAATGGAGATTTTAGATTAGAACATATCGCTATTGGTAGACAAGAATTAAGTATTGGCTATCTTGGCTATGAAGAAAGGGTGATTTCTAATATCCTCGTCAACTCTGGCAAAGAAGTCGTTTTGAATATCGCTTTACAGGAATCCGTTGCGAATTTGGAAATGGTAGTGGTTAATGCCTCCAAAGATAAAAGCGGAAGCATCAACGAAATGGCGTCCATCAGTGCCAGACAATTTACGGTAGAAGAAGCAGGCAGATATGCAGGAAGTCGGAATGAACCTAGTCGAATGGCGCAGAATTATGCAGGTGTATCAGGCAGTAGCGATAGTCGAAATGACATCATTATAAGGGGGAATTCCCCTTTAGGTTTATTATGGCGATTGGAAAATTTAGACATTCCTAATCCCAATCATTTTGCCTTGGCAGGAAGTAACGGTGGCGCAATTAGTATGCTGAACCTCAATGTATTATCGAATTCAGATTTCTTGACCAGTGCCTTTCCTTCGGAATATGGTAATGCCACTTCTGGTGTTTTTGACCTTCGAATGCGCAAAGGAAACAATGAACAAAGAGAGTATTTAGTAGCAGGAGGCGCTTTAGGGATAGAAGCAATGGCAGAAGGCCCTTTTTCTAAAAAAAGTAAGGCTTCCTTTTTAGTAAATTATCGTTATTCTACGACCGATATTTTAACTAAATGGGTCAACGTAGATATTGGATTCTCTGGTAAACCGATTTATCAAGATGGTGCTTTTAAATTACATTTCCCACTTAAAAAAGGGGCCATTTCACTATTTGGTTTAGGTGGAATCAGTACCTATCAAGTATTAGCTGAAGACCGAGACCCCTCTAATTTTGATATTCAATTTACGGATAATGCCAATTATGATTTTAAGGCAAATTTAGGCGTATTGGGGATGACTTGGAAGCGGCCCATTGGGCAAAAAGGCTATTGGAATACAACGATTGGACTATCGGGTAGTAAAGAAAATTCAATTGTAGATTCTGTAAGTACGGAAGATGCGACTATCATTTTGCCTTTTCAACGCAACAGAAATCGTTTTTCTAAAATACAAGTTCACTCCTTTATCAACCAGAAAATAGGCAAGGGATTGACCACCAAAACTGGCATTATATTAAGTCAACGAACCTTTACTATTGACGAAAAAATTAGAGTACCTATTACTTTTGATTTAACAGATTTTAGACAAGGAAATGGGAAAGCCAATCTTGTACAAGCTTATACTTCTTGGCAATTGCGAACAAAAACGAATACTACCTTAACTGGTGGGATTCATTATCAATATTTTGGTTTAAATAAGACCAATTCTCTAGAATTTAGAGCGGGTTTTAAGCAGCAAATGAGTCCAACTAGTAGCTTAAATTTTGGTTTTGGTACACATGGACAACTACAACGATTGCCTGTTTATTTTGTCGCAACGCCCTCTACTAATGAGACACTATTAAGCAATTTTAATTTAGATTTTACGAGAAGTACCCACTTTGTTTTAGGGCATGATTGGCAATGGGCAGCAGACTGGCGATTGAAAACAGAGATTTATTATCAATCTTTAAGCCAAATACCTGTCCACCAAAGAACGGAAAATAGTACTTTTTCTCTTTTTAATGAAGGAGGAGACTTTTTAATCAGTGAAGAAGATTTTTTGGTCAATAATGGGCTAGGCTATAATTATGGTTTAGAATTAACGCTAGAAAAATTCTATCAAAAAAATTATTACCTATTATTTACAACCTCTCTTTTTCGTTCTCGCTATCGGGCAGGGAATGGAGAGTGGTATAATTCCAAATTTGATGCAGGATATATTTTTAATGTACTCGCAGGAAGAGAATGGACCATTTTTAAAAATAATAAAATCCTATTAGACTTTAAAACTACTTATGCAGGTGGTAGACGCTTTACTCCTATTGATTTAACAGCCTCCCAAAATGCAGGTATTCCAATATTTTTAGCTGACCAAACCTTTGCGCTTAGACATAAAAATTATTTCCGAACAGATATAAAAATTAGTTATCGGCTTAATCGCCCTAAAATCTCCCATGAGGTCTTTGTGAATGTGGACAATGTCTTCAATATCTCCAATGTTTTTGCCGAGTATTATAGTCCTCTAGCGCAAAATGTAGTGACGATTAATCAGTTGGGGCGATTTCCTACTTTTCAGTATACCATAACGTTTTGAATATGATAGAACATACTACAAAAAACTTATCAAAAGAGTTAAGCGAGTTTGTTGTTTTTCATAAAGATTTGAAATCTGATATGGATAAGCATCAAGTTTATGCGGAAGAGGAAAATTATTTTCTGGATGGATTGTTGCAAAAATACCAATCTGATTATTATCAAAGATTAGAATATTTAGGTCAAATCTGTGCTGATTTTTCCTTAGAACAACGCAAAAATGTTTTTCAACATCTTTCAAAATTGGGGCTTCAAGAACTACTCAAAAATTCTCCTTATTTCTACCATAGTGTTTTTAAACCAAGAGGATATGCAGGAGATGCCGAAATGATGGCTTTGATATACAGAAATCAGTATGAAGGAAAGGGGTTGTTTGACAAACTAATGCATAAAATTGGAACAGAATGTGTTGCAGGAGAAGCAATTAGAAATCGAAGACAACTAATGCTAAATGAATTTAAACCTTTAGAAAAAGGTAAGGTATTGAGTTTAGCAGCAGGACCAGCACAAGAGATTTATGATTCAATAGAAATGGGGGCTAATCAATTAGAATTTACTGCTTTAGACCATGATATAGTAACTTTAAAAAATGCACAAAATAAAATCCAAAGTCCTAATTTAAAATATGCGATAGCCAACGCTTTTCATTTAATTAAGGGAAATAAAAAAATACTATATCCTAGAAAGCAATTTCTTCCATATTGCGACCCAAAGAAGGATTTTAAGGGGAAAAGAAAATTATTTCTGCCCGTAAAATATGAAATAAAAGACTTGAAACCTGCTACTTATGACCTCATTTATTCTATTGGTTTATTTGATTATATCAAAACTTATTCATCCTCTGATAAAGGAACTATCAAATTAACAAGTATACTTTTTGATTTATTAAAACCTGGTGGAAAATTATTGATTGGAAATGTCTCACATGTCATGCCTATTGGAATAATTTGGACGATGAACTGTATTTGTGATTGGTATTTGATTCATAGAAGTGAACATGAGGTTATTGATTTTGCAAATGGTATACCACAAAATCAAATAGAAAAGCTAGAGGTTATAACCGAACCTAGTGGTGTAAACTATTTTTTGAAAATTGAGAAAAGATAATTTATTGAAAATAAAAAAGAAATTATGAGAACAACAGCACCAATACAAAGCAGTATTCATTTCCTAAACACCATGATTAAAAAAGGAGGTCCACAACCACATGATTATCCTTTTTTTAATCAAGTTTTAGAAAACCTATCCAACTCTATTGAATCTAAAGAAGTATCGAAAGAAGATTTGAAACCAATTTATCAACTCTTTGACGGGGAATTTCTAGAAAAAAGTGTGCATGGACATAGCTTTCGTAAACCTTTTGGTTACGCAGGGGATTTTCTGGTCATAGATAAGGTTTACCAAAAAGAAATTCATCCAGAATATAAAAGATGGGATGAATTTATTTTAAATCATAGGACTTGTGATGGCATTAGAAATAGGAAAGAATATTTTAAAAACCTACTGACCCATATTTGCCAAACATCAAATTTAGCTAAAATTGATTTGTTGAATGTAGCGAGTGGACCAGCAAGAGACCTTTTAGAATTATATACCCATTGTGAAGAAACGGAACGGTTATATACAGACTGTGTAGAGTATGACCCCAATGCCATTACTTATGCTAAAAAACTGACACAAGCCTATAACCAACAAATAAGCTATGAACATGGAAATATATATACTTATCAAACAGATAAAAAATATGATGTGATTTGGTCCTCTGGCTTGTTTGATTATTTCAATGATAAAGTTTTTGTAAGCATCCTTAAAAAATTCCTTTCGTGGGCAAAACCAACATCTAAGATAGTGCTTGG
>CAZXYA010000697.1:0-4416 GCA_964644655.1 uncultured Saprospiraceae bacterium
TAACAAAAAAATACACTCGATTAAGTTGTCAATTACTTATAAACCATACCACTAGTGCTACGGAAACAAAGCTGTGATTAATTATAATGTTGTTTTTTAGGTGCGCTGCACCTTAGGGCTTATTTTCCAGTACTAAACCTGTCCCGACCCTTCGGGATGATACAAATGTAGGCGGTGCGCTGCACCTTGCTATCCTTTTGCGGTCAATATTAGAAGGGTTGTCAGTTGTCGATTATCAGTTAGATTCGCAATTAGGAAACTGACAACCGATAACGGACAACTCTTCTAATTAAACTGGTATTTTTTTAATTCCTAGACCACTAGTTGATAAACCTCATTACCTTATCAACTCATGCTTCTCTAAAATTAAAATGTAGATTATACTTCATCAGGTTAGAAAGTGTACAATTTTGAAAAATGTATTTTGTTTCTATACAAAGCAGGCCGCAGCCTAATAGCCTTAGCTATTAAGGCGAGGAGGAACTCGTGATAGCGAGTGAGCCCTAAGAGACGGGCTGCGAAGTATAGGAGCAAAAGACGCTTTCAAAAATTTCAATTCTTATCCTGATAAAGTATACTTATATCCCACTACTTATTTAACTGCCAATCTCTTTTTCCAATACCGCAATAAACCAAAAACACTCATATTTGTTGGATTAGAGCTTTCATATACCACTAAATCTTTTTCTGGCACCCCATGCTTCAATAGTTGTTGCTTTGTATATGCTGCAAATAAAGGCACTATTTCATTGGGTGGTGTTCCTTTTTGATAATGCGGTAATATCCAATTCGCCCAATCCCAAAGAATAAGTTTTAAAGCCGTAAAATGATTAACAATGTCTGTTACTTTTCCAAAATGAGCGATATAGACTTCTGATAAATTAAGGCTTTCCAATAAATTAATGGATTCCATCCAATGATCGATGTTTATATCAGGTGGTGGACAAGGTGGAACGATCATTCCCAAATCTCCAATTTTAGCACCTGCTACATCTCCTGCAATTAGTTTATCTTCAATCTGGTAGGAAACATGATGAACCGCATGTCCGGGAGTGTTCCAACTAATAATTTCTACTCCACCAATGTTGAATTTTTCTCCATGCTTAACAGTTATGACTTGTGTTTCAGGAATAGGTTTCAATGTTCCCCATAAAGCATCCATTTGATCCTTATAAATCATCTTGGCAGAAGCTAATAGTTTAGAAGGGTCCACCATGTGCTTTTTTCCAAAAGGATGCATATAAATAGTTGCCCCTTTTTCTGCAAATGTCCAAGCAGCGCCTGCATGATCCAAATGAATATGAGTCAAAAATACATGTTTTATATCCTCCATTTTATATCCATGCACCGCCAAGCCTGCTTCCAAACTAGGTAAAGTAGAATGAGGACCAGTTTCTAATAAAATAGGGCCTATGTCTGTTTCAACTAAATGAGCAGCGATGGCAAAAGGAACATGCTTTAAAGATAATTTAATAATATTAATCATATAATTTTTTCATTAGACTTTATTCTAAAAGGCTTAGTGTTTCCAGAACTCCAAGTTCTAGAAGCACTCTCCATATGATTTTTTTAGAATAAACACTATTTTTTAAAGAAGCCAAAATTAAGTAAATTGGAAGAGAAATCAACAATTTATTCTATTTGGAGTTTGCCAATTTATTGGATTTTAAAAAATGATTTACTTATATTTTTAATAAATAGCACTTATTAATCTAAAATGGCATACTTATAATAAGAACCATTCCACTTATCATCAAAAACATGAATCTAAATCCATGTCACAAAATGAAATATAAAATATTTTTAACTTTATTGTCTTTTTTTAAAAAAAATTGTGACAGTTCATATTTTTTTATTTTAAATAACATACGTTTTTTTAAACTCAATATGCTGTATAACAATGCTTAAAATATTCATTTTTTAACTAAAGTGTGTTTTGCTCTATTTTTATGTGACATATTACGCTTTGTTATTTGCAAAATTATCCCTAAATTTATATCTGATTGAAATAAACATGTATGAGAATGCCTGACTAATGCCCCCCTTTCGGAAATTTCTCCCCATAACTTTCCTTCCTTGTCGGGTTTTTTTATCCATTTTCTGAAAGTTTTTGCTTTCGTCCCCCTGTGGTTTAAAAATTTGAGATAACTAGGTTATTTTAATGAAATAATGTCACAATTTTTATTGAGTTATTTATGAACACTTTTAAATTGGGGGATTTATGAAGCAAAAAAGGCTTATCCTAATAATAGAAGACAATAAAAGTTTTCGGTTATTAATGAATCATTTCCTTAGCAAACGCTATCAAATCATTACTAAAACTAATGCTATTGCAGCTATGCACTGGTTAGAGCAAGGGAATTATCCAGATTTAATACTTTTAGATTTAGGCTTACCAGAAATGACAGGAAAAGATTTCTTGACAGGTTTAAAATCTAGTGGCTTTTATAGTGACATCCCTGTAATTATTGTATCGGGTAACAACAAGGATACATTTACTAGTGATGCTATGAAAGATATTAAACATTACTTTGAGAAACCTTTTGATCCAAGGAAATTACAAGAAAAAATCGATTCAATTTTTACACGTTCCCCCTTACAAATAACTACTTAACCAAAAGTATTTATTTGTATCAGACTTAAATGTAATTAGTTGGTAATCCATTTACGGATGCTGTTACATATTACTTAGCTAGATAGTTACAGATTTTATCCCATGTAATATTTATTCTTTTGCGATGCATTTTAAAGTCCTTCTGAGAAGGCATAAATAAAGACTAAAATAAGCGGTGCTACAGGAGTTGCTCTAGCCTACTATGGTAATGCATACATCTCCTACTGTTTAGCCTACTTTTTTAGTTTTGCCCATTGTTAATTAATAATTTATTTTAAGTATTTATCATCAAACACTTAAGATAGCTTTTCTATGGGCAGATTTAATATTAGGGTTAAAACAAAAACTATGAGTATTTCTACTTTACCTAACTATTTTACAGAAGGTAAAAAACTACTTTTTGTAAAAAACAAAAAAGCTAATGATGAAATTAGCCTAATGACACTCCCCAATAGTTTTCAGTCTATTTCTTGCCTTTCACTTAATGAATTGATTCGGAATTTTGACCATAAAACCCCTTTTCCTGACGCTATCTTAATCAATCTTGATTCACTAGCTTTCAAGCAAGTAAAGCTTACTGTAAAATCCTTAAAAAATCATAAACTATTAAAGCATATTCCAGTCATTGGCCTAAAAAGAACCTATTCTGTTAGCCAAAAAAGAAGGTTATTACAGTTAGGATTTTGTGATTGTTTTAGTGGTGAAATTAATTGGAAAACTATAGAACAACGGGTTACTTTCCTTAATAAATATAAGCAAAAACTAGCCCAAAAAACGGTCCATACTATTCCAGATACGCCCTTTGCTATACCTAGTAGCAAACGGTTTTTTGATATTATTGTAGCATCCTCGCTATTATTACTGCTCTCCCCTTTACTTTTATTGATAGCTATTTTGATAAAATTAGAGTCCAAAGGCAATGTATTTTATTATTCTAAGCGAGTCGGAACAGGGTATCAAATTTTTGATTTCATCAAATTCCGTTCTATGGAAATGGGAGCAGATACTCGTTTGATGAACTTAGCAAAAAACAATAGCTATTCGAAAGCAGGTAATAAAAAGGGACAACAAGATTCTACCTTTTATAAAATAAAAGATGATCCAAGAGTTACTTTTATTGGTAAAATTATTCGTAAAACGAGTATCGACGAACTCCCTCAATTAATCAATGTTTTACGTGGCGAAATGTCTATTGTGGGTAATCGACCGCTTCCTCTTTATGAAGCACAAAAATTAACTTGTGATGATTGGGCCAAAAGATTTATGGCACCTGCAGGGTTGACTGGTCTGTGGCAAGTTGACAAGAGAGGAAAAGATAATTTAGCAGCGGAAGAACGTATTCGATTAGATATGAATTATGCAGATAATTATTGTCTAACTCTAGATGTTAAAATAATGTTGCGGACTTTACCCGCTATGTTACAGCGAGATTGATACCATATAAATAACCACATTGTATTTATTTATCCAATAGTATCTTATCGAAGTCCCCCTCAATAAATACCCTCAAAGAAAGGCTAAAAAATATGGCTACTGTTGATTCATCGAATCTCGGATTGCTAGAATTTTATTCTATTACTATTAAAATACTTTTTTAAATGACTCAACAAGTGCCCTTGGTTTCTTTCATCACGGTGAACTATAATCAAACTGATTTAACCATAGAATTAATTGAGTCTATTTATGAATATACAAAGATACCTTTTGAAATAATAGTGGTGGATAACCACTCTAAAATATCACCTAAATCAAAAATTAGCAGGATTTATCCTGATGTAAGAATAATTGTAAGTGGTGTAAAC
>CAZXYA010000698.1:0-4405 GCA_964644655.1 uncultured Saprospiraceae bacterium
ATTAAAATTAAAATGACAATTAAAATTAAAAACACTACTGATAATCAGTAAGTTGAAATTCTAAAATGTAAAGTTATTTTTGAACCGTTCCTCAAAAAAAATAATTTATTTTCTTAAAAAATTCTTTTCGATAGAGTTCCTTTTTTACCTTTGTCTTCTCTTAATCTTCTTTTGTTAGATTTGCGAACAAGTTGATGTAAATATTCATTTATCTTTTGTAAAAGGGCAACATCATTTATAAAAAAATATAGGTAAATTTTGTTACTTATGTAAAAAATGCTATTATTGCCCGCACAAAACAGAAAAAAAATTACCAACCATGAGGTTAATAATTAATTTAGTACTATTAGCTATTGTTGCTGCCTTAATTTATGTCTTAATAGACAGTATTAGAGAACCAATCGCTTTCAAAAACGAAAGAGATAAGCGAGAAGATGCAGTTGTTGATCGCCTAAGAGATCTTAGAAGAGGGCAAGAATTATATCGAACAATTTCAGGTGGTGAATTTGCCAGTAATTGGGATGATTTCAAAGACAAACTAACAAATGGAAGAATTCCATTTGTAAAAGTAATTGGTGATCCAGATGATCCAGATTTTCAAGGAAACGTTACCTATGATACGACTTATAGTAGCGCGGCTGATTCTGTTAAATCCTTAGGTTGGGATTTAAACGAATTAGTACTCATTCCTTTTGGCAATGGAAAAATGTTTGATGTACAAGCAGATACGATTTCTTACCAAAAAACACTTGTAAATGTTGTGGAAGTAGGGACAAAGCGAAGTTCATTCATGGGGCAATATGCTGATGAAAAGTACAGAAGATATGATGCACGCTATGAACCTAATAGCATCATTAAATTCGGTGACATGAATAAGCCATCAACAGCAGGAAATTGGGAAAGATAATTGCTAACGTTGTTAAAACCACTTTTTCAAAGAATAATATTAATCAATACAAACTGTCTATCCTGTGTGGGATAGACAGTTTGTGTTATTGTATATGTGACCAAAAAGAAGAAGTACTAGTTTTAAAAAAAATTGACCTAGCGATACCGCTCGTTTTAAATAATGAGGCAATTTTCTCAACTACCTTTAAGGAAATATGGGAGGAAGATCCCCTTTTATCTCTTCCGTTTCCTATGATATATATAGCATTTGTTCGGCCTCATTATACTATTATTCCAAACAAACTTTACCAACCAGAAAATAAAGCATCCTACCTTACCCCACTAAAGGCAAATGCCATTATACCCGAACTATATCAGGTAAATGACTTACCTGATATTAATGCCAAACTAATTTTTAGTTTGCCCCAAGCAGCTATCGAATTTTTTGAGTCCAAATATGCTACCCGTATTCAATATTATAATAGTTTTACACCCCTAATTAATGGCATAGCCAAAGAAATGCGTTCCCTTTCTGACAAACATGCTTGGATCAATATCCACACTAATTTATTACAGATTGTTTTGTTTGATGGGGAAGCATTAGTTTTTTCTAATCAATTTCCTTACGAGATAGAAAAAGATTTCCTTTATTATACTCTATTAGTATATAGCCAATTTAAACTAAATCCAGAGGAAGTACCTTTACATATTAGTGGCCAATTAGTCAAAGACTCCATGATATATAATAGTTTATATCGATATATTAGAAATGTATCCTTTATCAATATGTCTCCTGTTTATCAATTGAATGCTCCGCTTATTACTCACCCTAGTTATTTCTTTTTTGACCTATTTTCTATTGGGAAATAATCGTATTTTACAAAAAAGAAAAGGCTACTCAAACGAGTAACCTTTTGCCAACCTTTAGTTTCATACAATACTTCTAAAAAATCTTTATATTAAAATTAGTTTAATTTCTTTTTTTATATCTAACAACTCAATCCTTTGCTAAAATTAGCGGATAGTAATGAAAAAAACGGCATGAAAAAATTTTATTTCGATGCTATTTTTCTGCAATCGTTTGCGCAAACGATTGTTGTTAGTAACTTTTTTTCGTATTTTGTGTTCCTAATCTAAAAAACTGCCCAAATTTCAATGAGTCGCATTACAATAAAAGATATAGCTAAATTATTGGATGTCAATCCTTCTACTGTTTCTAGGGCATTAAAAGATCATCCTGATATAGGGGCAGCGACTAAAAAAAAGATACAGCAAGTTGCTAGGGAATTAGGGTATCGACCGAACTATCAAGCCATTCGATTTCGACAAAATAAGAGTGGTTTAATTGGTTTGATTATACCTGAAATGGGGATGTTTTTTTTCCCGTCTATTGTTCAAGCTATTGAAGAAATTACTAAAAAAAATGGGTACAACTTAATTATTCTTCAGTCTAATAAATCCCTTAAAAAAGAAAAAGAAAATGCGCTCATTTGTAAAAATTTTGGTCTAGATGGTTTACTAGTTTGCTTATCAAAAGAAACAACTGCTATTCCTCACTTTACAGATATGATACAAAGTAGTACTCCTATTGTATTTTTTGATAAAGTATTGCAAAATAAAGAATTATCAACAGTCGTAATTAATGATTATAAAGCTTCTTTTACAGCGATCAATCATCTAGCACGAAAAGGATATAAAAAAATTAGTGGGGTTTTTGAAAATAAAAATTTAGAGATTACGAAACGTAGAAAAGAAGGTTTTCTAGACGGGCTCAAAAAACATGGGTTGATATATCGAGCAGAGTTTTGTTTTCATGTAAATACTATAGCTGATGCAAAAGATCAGTTTGCTAATCTGCTAAATCAAGAGGAATTACCCGATGCTGTTTTTGTGATGACGGACCATGCATTGGCAGGAATTATTCAGGCAATTTATGAAAAAGGGGTGTCTATCCCGAACGAATTAGCGGTCATTTGTATTAGCAATGGCAATTTGCCTTATTATCTAAATCCCCCAATTACACATATTCGACATTCGGGGTATATGGTTGGTAAAGCTGCGGTAGAATTATTATTCGATTTAATGAATGATAAAATTGTGGTAGATAAACGACAGCTAGAATTAGAAACTTTTTTAGTAGAACTGGATTCTTGTTAAGAGGAGGAGACGAATCAAATGAGGGGATGAGTCAAATGAGCAGATAATCCTCTCTACTCATAACCTCGTAAATCTCATAACCTCGTAAACCTCATCAACATACTTATCTACTTCTGTGCATGCTTAATTAAATAGGCGAGAATACCTGTAAACAAAATATTAGGCATCCAAACAGCTATGGTTGGTGGTAAGGATTGATTGGTGGCAAAGGTTGTTGAAAATTTTGATAAAAATACATAGATCGCTCCTAATCCTATCCCTAAAGCTAAGTGTAAGCCAAGGCCTCCTCTAACCTTTCGAGAAGCAATCGCCATTCCAATTAAAGTGACAATAATAATCGTAATAGGTTCTGCGGTTCTTCGCAAAATCTCTATTTCATAACTTTTAGTCGTCTTTACGCCTCTTTGTTTCTGCAAAGCAATTGCTCTATTTAGTTCAGGGGTTGTTAAAGTTAATTTATCATTTTCATAATACACAAAATCTTCTGGATATAAATTTAATAAAGTATCAATACTTTTGCGCACGCCGAAAATCATAGTTTCTTGGTCGCCATCGAAAGTCCGAATTTCATAATCGGTCAATTTCCAATTATTAATACTGTCCTTGGAGGCTATCCATGCTGCTTTTTTCGCTTTTAAACGAACGATTAATCGATTATCTTTAAATTGTTCGAGTATCAAATCTTTTGCAGAAGTATCTCTTTTTCGGTAGAATCGGACATAGGCTTTTGATTGCGTTTTAGCCGCCTCATCTCTATTTAATAATAAATGGACATCCCTCGTTTGGCCTTTATCTTCATTTTTATAAATATAAGTATGTTCAAAATCCACTTTAGATTTGTTGCCTAGCGGAATGACATAATGATTGCCAAACAGGTGTAAGCCACAAATTAAACTAGATGCTACCAAATAAGGCACCATCATTCGCCGGAAACTAACACCTGCATTCAAGATGGAAATAATTTCTGAATTATAAGCCATTCGAGAAGTAAAAAAGATAACAGAAATTAATGCAAATAAAGGAAATAATAAGCCATTGATCCAAGGAATAAATGCTAAGTAATAGTCTATAATAATCTGGTTTAAGGTACAGTCTTCTTCTACAAATTTATCTACCTGTGAGCTAAAATCAATAATTACTGATACCATTGTAAATAGCAATACTGTAAAGAAGAAGGTCTTCAAGTATTTGGAAATGATGTACCAGTCTATTTTTTTTAGCATAAAATGAATAAAAATTAGTAAAGGGTTTTCTTATAATAATGGATTGCCTAATTGTAAGACACGACTCAGTTTCATATTTGCAATATTATTACTTTTAGTGTTAATGAGGGGTTATTCTAGGAATTAATAATTATTAA
>CAZXYA010000699.1:0-4401 GCA_964644655.1 uncultured Saprospiraceae bacterium
ACCCCACTTTTTAGCTGCCAAAGGCAGCATTTTTAAAATGTGTACGGTAAAGAGTTATTTGAATGGACGAAAGGTAAGGAAAAAAAATAGGAAAGGGAAATTGGAAGGAGAGCATGAGTGAAAGAGGTGATGAGGGATACCCCCATTTTCTCATTCACTTATTTTCTCATCTAATAATTTCCTCGATTACTTAAAAATAGCCTCAATTCTAGCTTTTATGTCCTCAAAGTGGGCTTTAGCTGCTGTGTTTTTCATTCGCTTAAGCGGTTTTAAATCAGTTTTTAGCATATTTAAATTCGCTCGAACAGCGGCTTTAATATCTGTTTGGTCGTACTTTGCTTCTTCCATTTTCATCAAGTCACTCATTTTGCTAATATATGCCCGTTGTAGGTTTCTACGGAAAGCATCTGGTTGACTGCCTGCTTTTAATTCTGAGAAAATTCCTTTTCGGCTGTCATTCATCATATTGGTTAAAGTATAAGCTGCCCCACCATTTAAGGCTTCATTTTCAGATAGTCGATTCAATCTATCTCCATTAAACAACCGATTTAAATAGCGTACTTGGAAACTTCTAAGACGTTCTAAAGCACCAGCATTTTGAATTTTATTGAGTACTTTTTTATCAAGCAACCAGTTGGGTGTTTGAAAGAGTTGTTGATTCAAGAACTTCATGGCTCTCTTTTGCTTGTCTTTTGGTACATGTGAAAAGATGTCGCCTGCTTGATCGGTTGATTTTTTATAGTCATAGACACCGCCAATATTAGTAGTGACATGTCCCATGTATCGACCTAATTGACTATAAATATTGCTGTATAGTTCGGATAAATCATCGTAGTTTTTGCCATCTTCTTGGGACCAATCTATCAAATTTGGGAGAATTCTTTTAAGATTTTTGATGCCCATTTCGCTGGCATACATAGCATCATCTCCTAAATCCTCTGTTTGAGACGAAGGGTCCGCATTATTTCTTCTTTGGGCACCATAGCGATAAATTGGATTGTCCGCTCTTTCTTTGATCCAGTCATTTAAAGTGCTTCTTTCAGAATCGGTCGTTGCTGTTTCATTCAATAACTTATAACCATAAGTAATCGACCAATCATCATAGGGGCCAATGCCCGGATATAATAATACATCTCCATCTTCTGGTTGGGCAATGTAATTAAACCGAGCATAATCCATAATAGAAGGGGCTGTTCCACCCATTCTATGCGTGAAGGATGGCGATCGTAAGGAATCTACTGGATAAGCAGGACTGGCACCCATATTATGTGGTAAACCTAGCGTATGTCCTACTTCATGTGCGGCTACAAATCGAATCAATTCCCCCATCACTTCATCCTTAAATTTGACACTTCTAGCTTCGGGATTGATGGCTGCGGTCTGCATCATAAACCAATTGCGCAATAAATTCATCACGTTGTGATACCATAAAATATCACTTTCCAAAATTTCGCCTGTTCTTGGGTCATGTACATGTGGTCCTTGCGCATTTTGAATATCGGTGGTGATATATCGAATGACCGAATAGCGCACATCTTCTGGACTCCAATCGGGATCTTCTTCTTTGGTTGGCGCATCTTTGGCATAAATGGCATTTTTGAAGCCTGCTTTTTCAAAGGATTTTTGCCAATCATTGACCCCTTGTTTGATATAAGGTTTCCAAACATCTGGCGTGCCCGGGTCAATATAATAGACTATAGGCTTGATGGGTTCGACCAATTCTCCTCGGTTGTAGGCATCCCAATCGGAAGGTTCCAATCGCCATCTAGTAATATATCTTTTGCTAAAGGCTTTTTGTTCATTGGCGCTATAATCTGTTTGTCGAATAGAAAAATAGCCGACTCGATCATCATAATAACGGGGCTGCCATTGATCTTTGGGTAATTCTATAAAAGATTGATTCATTTCAATAGAAAGCGCCTTCGTCAATTGATTATCAGGTAATTTAGAGCCATTGAAAGTAAGGATATGCCGTACTTCTACATTTTTAGGAAATGCCTTGGAGTAGGAGATAAGCGACCGCTTTTTATCCAAAGCTTTTATCCCAAATCGCTTTCTTTGCGCATCTCGCATTGGACCAATCATGGCAACATCGGTGGTAAATAATTGCGTGACATCAAAGACGACTCCTGTAGTATCAGTATTATAAGCCGCAATAGGAAAAGTCATAATAATCGGCTCGAAATTATTATTTTTCAAAGAAGTATAAATTGGATCTTCGTGACTAGCCACGCTATTATAAGAAACAGAACGGAGCAAAATACTTTCATTATGTTTTTGCCAACGAACCACTTGTTGCGGTCGAGATTTCATACCTGCCCCGCCAAAATTTAGATTTTTGACATGACCAGAAATTCGACTGACGACTAGTAATTCTTTATCTAATAAATCATTGGGCATTTCAAAGAAATACTTATCACCCATTTTATGGACGGTAAAAAGCCCCGTGTCAGATTTAGCTTCTTCGGTAATAATGTCCGCTAGTGGTTTGATTTTACTAATGGACTTTTTCTTTTTGTCCTCCTTTTTTTTATCAGTCGTTTCTTTTGCCTCTTCCTTTTTGTTTTGTGCAAAAGTGGATATAGACCAACCAAAAAATAGGAGGCAGAAAAGAAGGGTAAATTTGTTGAAGTTACTCATTTTAATAAAAATTTGATTAGGTGGTTGTGGAGTGTTTTACAAAAAACAACTGCAAACTTAGTAAATATCAATTGAAAGGAGGAATGTGAAAAGTATGAATTACTTGTTTTTATTTAGTTTAGGTCTTTATTATAAATGATAAAAGATTGATTATGAATAGTTAATGATAGGAAGGAAGGGGAATTCTGATTTTTTTCTGTATAGCGTATATAGGTAGGGAAATGGACAGTTAAGAAGATAGCTAAGTACAGTAATACAAAAGATTTAGTCATTTTGACGTGTCCCCCGAGCGCAGCTTTGCTGCTACTCTTGGGGATTTTAAGGGTGAAGATTTTTGATTTTCCAACGGAAAATCAAAAATCTTCACCCTTAAAATCCCTATACCGAGCTCGCAAAGCGAGCGAGGTAAAATCTAAACAAACTTTTGAAACGGTGTAGTAAGTCTAAGTCAATTGAAATCTTTTTGCGATGAATATTTAAAAGACAATGGTTCTTCCTTGTTCGCGTATTTGTCCTCGACTATAAGACACCAAATGCACCATCTCTCCTTGGTCATTTAATAATCTAATGATGCCATCTTTATTAGACAATTGAGCGCCATTGCCATCTAGGACAATTCTATAAGTATCACCACCACCAATAGCCGCTATAGAGAAATTACTACTATTGCCATTTTTATCGACAATACGCCAATTATTTAGCGTAAGGGTCGTGCTTCCTGTATTGATAATCGTAATGGATTCTTTTCCGACATCATCGCCAGTTGGATTGACCAAAGCAGCAATCATTCTAATATCACTAGAAATGGTCGTCGTTTCACCAGTACTACCTGTATCATCTGTCGTTCCTTCGTCTGTTCCTGTATCAACAGGAGGCGTACCTTGCAAAAATACGGGGAAGAAAGTACGAATATGCTGTCGATTTTCGCTATGGAACAATTTCATATCGTATTCTCCACCATTAATGACGGCTTTTCTAGGCGCATTAATGCCTAAATGTCCTCTGACTGTACCCATTGCTAATAAACCTTCGATGCTACAACCAACAAAAAAACCGCCAATTTTTTTGAATAAAGGTCGTAGGGCTTCGGCTTCGTAATCAGGCGCAAACCAACGATAAGAAATAGTGACACTTTCAGGGAATTGATATTGATTCCCTGTCAATTTAGAACCTGCATAATTGATTCTATCATCCTGAAGAGTGGGGAAAGAATTAGCAAAAATTCCATCTTGTTGGCGAGCAAAACCATCATCTAGATAATATTTATACCAAAAATGATAACCTTTTGCCTTAGAACCATCCTGTTCACCAATAATGACATGTTCAAAACCAGATAAATGAGGGTCTCCTGATTGGGCGTATTTTCTGAACCACATTTCCATAATAGTATTATAAAAACGCTGTCGAGTGAGGCTAGAACCCGTCTGTTCTGCAATATAGGCACGGGCTACCTGCATAGGCGCAGTATCTATGATGGCATCTACAAAATCGTGGACTTCGGTTCGTTCTTCTGCGGTATCTATCTCTTCCGCTCGTTCACTTAGCGCAAAATTATCGAAGAGTTTTAGACCTAATAGATACGTTTGTTTTTTGTTTTCGGGAATATGTAAATCGGATAATACACGTAAATCTTCGTTTTGCTGATTTAAATTAGAATTAACTTTGACGTAGCCTTTTTCAGGGTTTCCAGTTTGAGTATCTAGGATAGGTTGAATGCCATTTTCATTTTGATCGGCTTCCCAGATGCGTTGATAAATGTCT
>CAZXYA010000700.1:0-4399 GCA_964644655.1 uncultured Saprospiraceae bacterium
TGTACAGCTTTAAAAGTCGCCAAATTATCCGACAGGATTACCTTGACTAACTACTTAGTGAACTTTGTGTCTTCTCCGTGTGCTCTGTGTCCAAATCTATTTTGCGTAGTAATAAATTCAATATATTACAACAATAGACAGGTAGCCCTATTTGCCATTGGACCTCTCCATCCTCATCTCTTCCTCTCCTTCAAATTTACCAATTATTGCTTTTAAATCTACTACCTCAAATTGTTGAATAAGGGTCGAGTCTAAATGGTAAAAAGCAATGGTTCGATTATCAATTTTTAGTTGCTTTTGTAATAAATCCGCTGCCACCTCTAAATCTGGTAGTTCACTCTTTTCTAGCCGAATATGATCATTTTTGTATAAATAGATTCCATTAAGGTACGTACTTTTTATTACTTCCCAATGGTTTTTGTCGATTTTCATAAATCGCTGGCTATCTCTTAATTCGCTTGCTGTCAATTGATTTAACAATTTGATCATTTTATTATTTCGGAATAAAACACCCCATTGGAATAAGGGTAAAGCCAAATCTAAGGGAAGGGGATAGTCAGCTAATTGCGATAAATACTTTGCACCGATTGTATTGTCTAAAATGGAATTATTAGTGGTTTCTTTTTGGACATTGCCCATATTATAATACATCAACATGCCTCGTTCAACAGGAGGAACACCCGTTTTTTGAGCATATTTTATTTGATGCAAGCGAATAGTAGCAGATAAACGAATGCCCTTGGGCTTAAAAGCTTGGTTTAATAATGCTAATAGCTCAAAATAATTGCTCTTCGTACTTTGCGTCCAATCACAATCAAATTGAATTTCTTGAATAGTAGTATTAGGAAATAATGCTATTTGATTGGTTAATTTTTGTACTATTTTATTCGCTAAATCGGGTAATTCATCGGTAGATAGTTGAACTAAAGTTCGATTAGTAATAAATACGGTCGGTACGAGTATTAGCGCTTTAGGTAATTCATCGGAAACAATGAGACTTGCTAAGGCTATTGGTTTTTGTTGATTAAAATCCCAATCAACATCAAAGAATTTGGGGTATATTTTTTGACTAGATAAATTGGATAGATACGCTTTTTCGTATTCAGATAAATGGAGCTTGGTTTGCCAATGATAGAAGGCAGGGGTGATTTCGATTTCTTTGGATTGGCAATTATTGAAAAGGAAGAGTAGGGACACAAGGAGAAGGAGGCTAAAGGAAAGCAATAAAGAGGGTCTCAAATTTGAATACTTATAAAATGATGAAAATCTGTTGCTAAGGAACGTGTAAAAAATAACTTATAACAGTTTGAGGTTTCTTTTTCCTTTATTCTTCGTTGAAAATACTCGCCATAGCTAGGCTATGAAGGCCTCCCATCCGCTGCGGTTCAGAAGTTTACACTTCTTCGTGCCTTGACTAAAGAAAAAATAATTCCTCACCTTTGTTACAACTTATTCTTCACATGTTCCTAACTATTTTTTCAGTAACGGATTAAGTTAGGAATGAATTAAAATTAAAATGTAAAGTTATTTTTGAACTGTTTGTTCCTTAGCAACGGATTCTATACAGGTAAAAATTAAACGTAACTGTTCAATAGAGGGCTTAGGGCATGGAGTAGAGGGGATTAAACAGGGAACTAAAAAATATTTGTAGTTAAAACAATCAATTTTTTTAAATACTTCTATTTTTAACCCTTTGCCCTACTGCTCTGTTTCCAATATTTCGATTACTAATTCGGAGCGATTTCACGGGGTAACTTCCCGTTACCCCGTGAATTAAATCATTGAAATTCAGGAAATTAAATTACGGGGTGACGGGAAGTCACCCCGTAATAAAACTAGTGAAAACTTTGTTTCCATAGCAACTTGAGTTAAATAATATTAAAGATGTCGTTCTGCATGATAAGAGGACCGTACTAAAGGTCCACTCTCTACAAAATCAAAGCCTTTTTCTAAGCCGACTATCTTATATTCCGCAAATTTTTCGGGCGTCACAAAAGACTCAACGGCTAAGTGCATTTTAGTCGGTTGTAAATATTGGCCTATAGTAATAACATCACAGCCATGTGCCACTAAATCATCCATTGTTTGATAGATCTCTTCGTCCGTTTCTCCCAAACCAACCATAATTCCAGATTTGGTTCGTTTGCCAAAATCTTTAGTTCGTTGGATTTGTTCCAAGCTTCTATGGTATTTGGCTTGAGGACGCACTTTTCGATATAAACGCTCTACTGTTTCCATATTATGGGATACTACTTCTTGCCCGCCACTAATCATTCTGTCTAAAGCCTCCCAATTGGCTTTGGTATCAGGAATTAATGTTTCAATCGTTGTAGTTGGAGACATTTCTTTGGTCAATTTGACGGTTTGGTACCAAATTTCTGCTCCTCGATCTTTTAATTCATCTCGATTAACCGATGTAATAACGGCATGTTTGACTTCCATTAATTTAATAGCTTCTGCTACTCGTCTTGGTTCATCAGCATCATACTCAGGTGGTCGCCCAGTTTTGACCGCACAAAAAGAACAGGACCGAGTACAGGTATTTCCCAAAATCATAAAGGTTGCTGTTCCCGCACCCCAACATTCTCCCATATTAGGACAATTTCCACTTTGGCAGATAGTATGTAGTTTATATTTGTCTACCAAATTTCGTACTTTCTTAAACTCTTTACCGATTGGTAATTTTACTCTTAACCAACTAGGCTTGCGCTTTCTTGGTTCTTTTGCGGGTTTATTAACTATGGGTAATTCTATCATATTTGCTGGTTGTCAGTTTAGAGAATGTCAACAGTTAACAACTTTTATTTTAAGGGAGTAGGTTATATTTTACCTGTTCCCTAATCCTAAAGAAAAGGGTTTACCAAACGTAAAGTTCGGTAAACCCCATATATTTTTGAGTAACAATTTTTATCACAAAGAGTTTATTAAGAGGAGTTTGAAATTTGAATAGCATCTAAAATACTATTTATAATTCCTCATTAATAACTCATGACTAATTTAACTTCGTTTACCTAGCTGCAAACTTACGAATAGATTTATAAAAAACTGTCGATTTTGCACTCCATCTAGCCCGTCAGTTACTAAAATGTCAGCTTTCTTCAAATAAAAATCGCCCATAATTCCAATATCCATTGCTTTTACATATTCATCGAAAGCCCCCCAGTCAAAATGAAAACTAAATTTAGCTTGTGCACCAGGTAAAAAAGATAATTCCGTAATACCTCTGCTGAATGGTGCTGCGCCTTGAATTCGGTTAACATCTAAGAAAACATCTTGATTGTCTCCTGTAAATCTTTCTTCTGAAGGCGGCGAATCAATAGAGTTAATCACTTCTAAGTAGTAGGGTTTTAAAATACCAATAGAAGGACCAAATTCATAACTAATACCTACTGCAACCCCTCTAGTATTTGCCTTTTCAGAAAAATATTTTTTGGTTCCCCAGCCACCTCTTAAGGCAAACATCGAATTTTGTTTACCAAAAAAGAAAGAGCGTTGACCACCAAATCGACGAGAAAACTGGTCATTTTGTTTAAACTCTTTTGGATGTCTTAAATTCCCAAATTCAAAATGATAAAAGCGTGTTTTATCATAAGAAACAATTTTACCTACATTGACAGCAAAGGAGAAACCTCGGAAAGTATTAATCCTAAAATCAAATGCTAATTCTTTATTGTACACAATTCCTCGATTGGAGAAGGTACGATTTCTAGGTTGTATTGTCTGAGCTAGTAGACTGGTATAACCAAAACAACCAATTGCGAGAAGGAGGAAAAACTTTTTCATATTGTTAATACAAGTAAATTTAGTAAAATGTTTAAGGTCGTAAATAAGGGTTATGGCCAAAAATGAAAATAAATCGATTAATTGTCTGAAAAGGTATCAATAACGACTAATTATTGTTTGGAATTATAGAGTATTAATAGCTAGACAATTTTCAAAAAAAATATTAATCGATAGGCTATTGAAAATCAATTGTTTAATGATTGGTTGCGACGGAGATTTTGTTATGAACAATTAAGCATAGAACACAATAATTCTATTCTACTCAAATATATGAAAATTAATCTTCTAATGATAGTCTATCAACGAAACTAAATGGCTTTTTTTTATAAAATAAAAGAAAAATATTTGGAGAAGTAGGGTAGCAGACGTTATTAAGGAAGGAATTAAAATTAAAATGACAATTAAAATTAAAACTACTACTGACAATCAATAAGTTGCAATTTTAAAATGTAAAGTTATTTTGAACCGTTATTAACTCTATTTTGTCACATTAGATTTCGATTCTGGCTTTTCATTTCGACTTAAGAAGTCGAATAAGTTAGCAATTAAGTACTTAAGGAAGGAATTAAAATTAAAATGACAATTAAAATTAAAACCACTACTGACAATCAATAAG
>CAZXYA010000701.1:0-4398 GCA_964644655.1 uncultured Saprospiraceae bacterium
CAAAACGTCCTGAATTTCGGTAAAATCAGGGCTTAATTCTTTCACGAACCATTGTATCATCTAAACCAAATAAATCATCTGCTATTGGTTCGGTGACAAGCCACTTCTCCCCTGCTTCTCTTGCAGTATTATAAATGTCCGACAAGCGGAAAATATCTTTCGTCATCATTACCGACATGCGCTGACCGATAGTTTCTGGTGGCGCATAACTAATACCTGGTCCTAATGGATTTTCCCACACTAAAATTCTTAATAAACCATGACTGTCAATTGTACCATTCTGAAGTCTATAAGCGGTTAGTTTAGAGGCCACACCGTATAAAGCTTCTGCTTCTTTTTGTGAAAACTCAGCAGTTGCTATTACCCTGAAACCAAATTCCTTAAAGTATTTGATAGGTAAATCAGCAGCTTTAGCGCCAAGCATTACTTCATATACCCCACTTATTCCTGTAGGTGGAAGATTATCTTTTTTTAACATTAAATCCTGATTTATAATTAAGAGTATGTCTAAACTTTGAGTAACAATTTGCCAAAATTTTGTCCAAAGTAGAGTTTCAAGAGTGTCCTTGGGAAATTTTCAATCCCCTCATCTATTTGCTCTAAGGTCGTCATTTTTCCTGACTTTAACCATTGAGAGATTTGATCCACCGCTTCTGGGTAACGGTCTAAATAATCAAAGACTATAATACCGGTGATATAACCTCTTGCTGTTACGATTTTCATGTAATTTTTAGGGCCATACATAGAGGTAGCATTATATTGGGAGATAGCACCACAAATAACCACCCTTGCACCCCTAGCTAAATTTGCTAAAACGGTATCTAATAACTCACCTCCTACATTATCATAAAAGACATGGACACCTCCTGGACAATGTTTCTTTAAAGCAGCATCTATATCTGCTGTTTTATAATTAATAGCGGCGTCAAAACCACATTCTTCCACCAAGTATTTACATTTAACGGCTGTCCCCGCAGTTCCAATTACCTTACAACCTTTAATTTTTGCTATTTGACCCACTGTTGAACCAACTACCCCTGCTGCCCCACTAATGAAAACAGTTTCTCCTGCTTTAGGCTGTCCTTTCTCTAAAAGTCCAAAATAAGCAGTCATTCCAGGCATTCCTAAAATGCCTAAATGCCAAGAAAGTGGCCCTTTGGATAAGTCTAATTTACTAAGCCCTTTTCCATCGGATACAATATGAGTTTGTGCACTTAGCAAACCTTGCACATAAGTTTCTACGGGGAATTGAACATTCTTTGATTCAATTATTTTTCCAGCAGCAAAGGCACGCATTGCTACTCCCACAGGACTTCCAGGCATATAAGTTGTGCCTGCATTCATCCATCCACGAATTGCTGGGTCTAAGGAGATTAATTCTACTTTTATAATAACTTCTCCCTCTTTTAAAGTTGGAAGTTCTCTATGCTTTAAAGCAAAATTTTCTTCAGTAACCATCCCTTTAGGGCGAGAATTTAAAATAATTTGAGTACTTTTCATGCCTAAAATTATGAAAAAAATTAGTTAATTATATGAATAGTTAACTAAATTAACTATTTTTATTTAATTATTAGAATTCTAGTAAAATTAATATGATTCAAGCTCATTTTTGCAAAATCAAAAATCAAAAATTACACTTTTTAAAAGCTGGCACAGGAGCGCCAATCGTACTACTCCATCCTTCCCCGAGTAGTGCTAAATCTATGATTCCATTTATAAAGGAACTAGCTCCACATTTCACAGTAATTGCCATTGATACGCCTGGGTATGGTGCCTCTGACTTAATGCCACAAAAGCCAAAAGCGTTAAAAGCTTACTGCAAATATTTAAAGCCTTTCTTTAAGAAAATGGGTTTAAAAAAGTTTGCTATCTATGGTTCAGCTACTGGAGCGCAAATAGCTATTCGTTATGGATTAGAATTTCCAAAACAAGTAAGTCATTTATATCTAGACAATTCAGCTCATTTTTCAGAAAACCTTCGGGATAAAATTTTAAAGAGCTATTTCCCTGATATTAGTCCCAAATATGATGGCAGTCACCTTATGACGATTTGGACGATGGTGCATGACCTTTTTGTATTTTTTCCATGGTGTTTTTCAGAGGAAAAATATAGAGTGGCAAAATCGATTCCACCTACTGCTATAATGCACCAAATCGCTTTAGAATATATGCTGGCAGGAAAAAACTATGATTTGGCTTATCGAGCGGCCTTCCTTCATGAGAAAGCTGCATATGTCCAACAATTAGAAGTGCCCACTACCCTATTTCATTGGCATGGAAGTATTGTGAAGCTCTATATTGAAGACTTGGTGGCTCATGATTTGCCAGGTAATGTAAATGAAGTGGAAATCCCTGCTACTCCGAATATTAGGTTTGGTAGGATGAAGGAAAATATGGTTACCACCTATAAATCAGGAACGGTAGATTTTAGTCTAAATGAAAAGGGTGTTGAAAAAGTTATCAAAACTGTTAATAAAAGTGCTTCTTTAGATTTACCTAAATTAATTCCAGATGATAGTGGTGCTTATTTAGTAAAAGCATGGCATCATTTGAGAGATAAACAGTTATATACTAATCCCGCAGAAAAAACAGTAGACAACATTAGTAAAGAAAACTTTAATTTAAAAGCGGACTATTTACAAAAACAATTGATTCAATGGATGCAACAATAACAAACCCCAATAGTCCATTATTTGAGCGGATTATTGAATTTTTAGATGGTGCCTTTGATAATTTTCAACAAGCTTGGCAAGAAAATACAGAGGAGGATATACATCGTATAGAAGTAACTGAAAAACATCGGCATATTCACACTATTTTTAAAAAAGAAGCTACCTCCGTTGCTAATAAAGTGTCTTTTATTTTAACTCATTTTGAAAATAGAAATAAAGAAGATATTGTAGGTCAACACAAGTTAATTTTGACTTATAATTCTTTAAAAAAAGAAATAACTACTCAATTTGAAAGCTTTTCTTTTCCTCCTGAAAATATGGTTTGGAAACTAAAAGAGGCGTCAATTGAAGGTATCTCATCTAATAAAAATACCAATTTCAAAATTGAAGATAACCAATTGATAATCAGTCAAAAAGAAGGCTTTTTTCAGAACCCCCTACCTTATAAAATGATAAAATGTCGATTCTTTTCGGGCTTTATAGAAATACCAAATCCCGAAAATCCCGAAGCAATGATTAGAATGGGAGATTTAAAAATACACGACCAAGGAGATATGATACAATTCGCCTATGAAGATGGAACAAAAGGGAATTTTATAGTAGAATTAACCCAGTTAATTTTTGCAAAACGATTGGCTATTATGAAATTAGGAATTTATGAGGAACCTATCGAAAATATTCATTACAGCAGTCGAGCAATGAGTTATACTTGGACAAATCCTGATGCCAAAAGAATAGGGATTAATCTTCGAAAAATGTTAACGGGTTGGACTTATATAGAACCTGGTTTTGTCAGTTCTAATAATATGGATTTGGAAAAAACGTAGCTCATGTAGGATACTTAAGCTAAGGTTACTTAAAATCTCGGACAAAATGTTCTAGAATTGTATCATTACAATCTTCCAAAAAGGTAGCGAACTGAGTCCTTTCTTTTTCTGAAAAACGCTCCAATAAATTATCGTTAAATACTTTACGACCAGGTTCTAACTTAGCTATTAATTCAATACCTTTAGCAGTAAGTTCCAGTCGTTTTTTTCGTCTGTCCTTAATATCTAGAATTTGACGAATCATTCCTTTCTTCAATAAGCCATTTAGCAAATTTGTAATATTAGGTCTGGAAACATTCAATGCATCCGCTAATTCTGATGCCATTAATGGCTTATGGTGTTTTTCCCGTTCAAAAAACGGTGCATTTGGGTCTTTAGCCAAGTATAGCATAACTAACCATTGTTGTGTTGTTATCCCAGCACTTTGGCATATAAAATCACCGTATTTTGTCAATAAGTTATTTATTTCTATTACTAACCAGACAATTTTAGTAGCATTATTTTTTTCTATCATTTCCTACTAATCCATTAATTTAAGCTATATTAATTACCACAAAAATAATCAAATTCTATCAACAATTATTTTTAATCTTTTTTCCTTCAAGGAGGAGGTTCAAATAGTTAGTGCTTTGTCAACAAAAACTTTATTAGGAATTCCGACAGAGATTGAACACGAATAACTCTGTATGAAATGCGAGGACTTGAACTGTTGAAGAGGCCACAACCACGAAATGGTTGAACTTATATCGTTCACGTTTAACCACTTCGTGGTTGCTTTGAACTCTTTTCTATACTTTAACCCCGAATGAAATTCGGGGCTATTCATGTTTAATCCTTTCAGGCTGGGCGCATCTCAAAATGTCGCATGCAGAAAAAAGTAAATAGTAATTGTGCTAAAA
>CAZXYA010000702.1:0-4389 GCA_964644655.1 uncultured Saprospiraceae bacterium
TCACGCCAGCCAAAAATCAGATTTTTCTCTTAAAATCTTCACGAACCATTGTCAAAGGAAGTAAAGAATTATATCTATCATGATATAAATGCTATACGTCAATTTGAAAATTTAAAATTCTAAATTCTAAATTGAAAATTGAAAAAAATGCTGTTAACTCGGTACCATTTCTCTGCTGGAATATCTTTCTTCGATTTGATTAAAAGTATCCATAATTTCTTCTGGGCTGTGACTAGTCACTAACTTAGTTCTATAGGGCTTGATATGAGGAAATCCTCTAAAATAATTGGTGTAATGCCGACGCATTTCTAAAATGCCTAGCTTTTCTCCTTTCCACTCTAAAGAGTGTAAAAAGTGTTGCTTGGAGGCGGCTACTCTTTCTGCCACTGTAGGTGGTGCTAATACCTCACCTGTTTTGAAATAATGTTTGATTTCTCTAAAGATCCAAGGATAGCCAATACTTGCCCGTCCTATCATAATCCCATCAACATTATAGCGTTCCTTATATTCTTTGGCTTTTTGAGGGGAATTAATATCGCCATTGCCAAATATAGGAATTTTAATCCGAGGATTTTCTTTTATTCTACCAATTCTTGTCCAATCGGCTTCTCCCTTATACATTTGTTTCCGAGTTCGTCCATGAATTGACAAAGCTTTAATGCCAACATCTTGTAATCTTTCTGCCACTTCTTCAATAAACTGCGTCTTTTCATCCCATCCTAATCTCGTCTTTACCGTAACTGGTAAATTCGTAGATTTTACGACAGTTTCTGTTAATTTCACCATCCTAGGAATATCTTGTAGTATTCCTGCCCCACACATCTTAGAAACTACCTTTTTTACTGGACAACCAAAATTAATATCCAATACTTCTGGTTTAGCTGCTTCTACTATTTCTGCTGCTCGCATCATAGAATCAAGTTCTGCGCCAAAAATTTGGATACCGATTGGTCGTTCTTCTGGATAGATATCTAATTTTTGTACACTTTTAGTGGCATCTCTTATCAATCCTTCCACAGAGATAAATTCTGTGTACATCATATCACAACCCTGTGCTTTGCACAAAGCACGAAAGGGTGGATCACTTACATCCTCCATAGGCGCTAATAATAGCGGAAATTCTCCTAACTCTACGTCACCAATTTTTACCATTTACTATATTTGTCTGGTTAATTACTTATCTTAAAACCTAGATAGTAATTTTTAAAAATTCTATTTTGCAAAAATAAGGCTTTCTTTTAAAAAGCCTATCTTTTCAATTGTTATTAATAAGCAAATACATAAAGCATAATTATTAAAAAAAGTTCCGATAATGGAAGTCTCAATAAGCGCCGTTAGTGAAAAGACCATTTTTAAAATTGAAAATGGTATCCAACAGACCGTTATAGATAGTGTGGTCATTGAAGAACCATTAGAAATACAAATTCGATATTTTTTAAATGGTAAATGGTTAAAAAAGAATTTGGTGCTAACTATGCGAACACCTGGAAATGATTCTGCTTTGGCATTGGGCTTTCTCTTTACAGAAGGAATTATTGCTACTAGAACAGACATTGATACTATTGAACAAGTGGAGGTCAATATATTGATAGTCAATTTTTTACAAGTGGTTAAATTAAATTTATCTTCTTTAGACCGTAATTTTTATGCGACCTCTAGTTGTGGTGTTTGTGGAAAGGCATCCATTGAAAAATTAGAAAAAATCACTTGTTTTTACCCTCAAAAAAACCTACCTAAACTTGATATTACTACTTTATTGACCTTGCCTAAGATTCTAAGAAACACCCAATCTGTTTTTGAGGAAACAGGTGGTATTCATGCCGCTGGATTATTTTTGCCAACTGGTGAATTAATAGATTACGCAGAAGATGTAGGGCGTCATAATGCGGTGGATAAATTAATTGGGCATTGTTTGCAAAAAAAATTGATGCCATTAAGAAATCATATTTTAATGCTAAGTGGTCGAATTAGCTTTGAATTAGTACAAAAGGCAATGATGGCTGGTATTCCTATTATTGCCGCAGTAGGCGCGCCTTCTAGTCTGGCTATTGAATTGGCAGAAGAAAATGG
Source organism: uncultured Saprospiraceae bacterium (assembly GCA_964644655.1). Classification (GTDB taxonomy): domain Bacteria; phylum Bacteroidota; class Bacteroidia; order Chitinophagales; family Saprospiraceae; genus JAFMDF01. The sequence goes on from CAZXYA010000702.1 coordinate 2,071, forward strand.
GATGACCTTGATTGGTTTTTTAAGAGGGGAGCGGTTTAATGTTTATAGTGGGGTAGGGCGGATAGTAGATTAGTTAGTATTTGTGCTAAAAGTTGTAAAAATCAGAAATCTTAAACCACACATCATCAATCATAAATCTATCTAATTTTAAACTAGTGGTTCAATTTATAAATCTTTGATAGATATAATAAGCTGCTAGTTATTGGTTACTATAGAACAACTAGCAACCTGCAACTAGCAACTATAATCATTACTTGTCAATTATTTATAAATTACTCTACTAGATGGATTTATGATGTAAGATGTATGAACTATGATTTTTGATTTGGATACCCAAAATACTTGAATTACTAGATGCTCAATTAATAATAACCTCACAATAAACACAATCTACTTCGACGATTCCTTTACTATTTTTATCTCCTTTAAAATAATTGGATGCCCAACCCGCTTTAGCTACTCCTTCTATCAAGTATTTGGCAAAACGGAGTTCTGTTTTTTCTTTGGAGGCAATATTTACTTTAAAATTTTCGACGGATTTCATATTTAATTCTATGGTACTAAACTGATTACCAATATTAACTTTTTCAAAATTGGGTGCGACATCATAAATCGTAATGTCTCCATTTTTGCCATTAGCGGAAAAAGTGTGTTTAATTTTTTTGATGTGATAGTTGGAAAAATTGGAATTTATAGCCTTAAAATGATCTATAGTTCCCAAAGTGAAGGCATCACTACTAGTACTGGAAATATTTAATTGATGAACATTTTCTATTCTGTATTTATTAGAAAAAGATAAAGCATTATTCGGTGTATCGCTATCAAAAAGCCCAACTATATTTTTCTTCTTAGCGAATAATTCTAGAGAACCAATTTGTAAATGTTCAATGCTTACTGCGGAAATAGTAGAATAACTGGCATTGAGCGTTATTTTTTCCACGTTTTTAAAGTTGGCGTTAAAGTTCTTTATATTCCCAGCCACCTCTTTTACATTGTTAGCTTCCAAGTAGCCGTATCCTGCATTGATCGTTAATTGTCCGTCTAAATCTCCTAAATGTAAGCCTACATAATCCGTATTTAAAGAGATATTTGATTGTTTGGGTAGATAAAGTGTTGAACTGATGACTAATTGACGAACATTATACTTTTTACCATTGTCTAAAATAAAAGTATTTCGGTCTCTTCGGAAAAAGCCATTGATTAGTTCCATTTTTTTAAGATTCATATTACCATCTATAGCATATATGTTACCTGTTTTTTTAGGAATGGAAATTTGTAAATTATCTAATAATTCGTTGGCTGGTTTTGGATTGTTTTGTTCTGGAATTACCTCAATTTTCACCACTTGCCTAATAGAGTCTTTTGACCAAGTTTCCACTCGATAATTCTTGATGATTAAACAAGGCATTTCTTTGAGTACGCCCGGTCTAAGTACATATCCTTCTTCATTGCCACTCGAACTCATTGAACCATGCATTTCATACGCTAATGCTTGAGCACTAATAATTTCAAAAGACGACATATTTGGTACAGCCATAGATTTTGTATAAATTCTAGTCATTTTTTGAGCTTGAATCGTCGTACTTAAAGTGATGCTAAATATTAAGCCGCATATTAGGCTGATTAGATGGATATTTTTTTTCATAATAATTTATTTTTTCAATTTCTTGCTGAATTTTATTGAGCAAGTCAATTTTTGCTTGATAGTAATGGATGATTTGTTGACCAATAAATGGTTGGAACCCATTCGTCTCGATGTACTGCAGATAATCGTGATATTGGGTATCCAAAAATTGTAATTGGCTTAATAAGATGTCAAAATCTTCTTTTCTATTGATGGGTATTTTAGCATTGGCTAAAACCTTTGTTTTTAGGGCTACTTGTTGCGTAAATTCTTGACTGTCTATGCCGTATTGTGCCAATATACTCGAAGGATTGCTACTTGTTTGAAATATACCACTAAGCGCAATAATTCCTAATAATAAGATAGCCGCTGCTGCACTTATCCATTTGATAAACAAGCGATTGCGTTTATTTTTACGTTTTAGAACTCGATTTTCTATGGATAACCATATTTCTGGATTGAGATCACCATCAAGTTCTAATTTTTGTTGATTGTCTTTTAAATATTTTTCGAATTCTTTCATATTTAATAGTAAATGTTCAACCTTCTGAAAATTAAGTATTGTATTTTCAATGCTAGATAATTATTTGCTACAAATGAATTAAACTAAAGATAGTTCATAACTATTCACCAGCTAGGGCTTTTTCTTTACCATTTAGCCATTTAAGTTCATTTAGTTTGTCCTTATTGTTTTT
>CAZXYA010000703.1:0-1385 GCA_964644655.1 uncultured Saprospiraceae bacterium
GAGTATTAGCCATTGGTGGAGATGCCGCATTGCGTAAAAGCAAAGACAATCAACAAGCCAATCGGTTTAAACCTGTAGTTAAACATTTAGGGCCATTTTTCTTAGAGAAGGGCAGTACGGCAAAGCATCAAATTACCGTACCCAATTATGTAGGTTCTGTTCGGACAATGGTCGTTGCTTCTAATAATGGGGCTTATGGAAGTTCGGAGAAAACGACCGCCGTTCGGAAGCCTTTAATGGTTTTGGCTACTTTGCCAAGGGTTTTAGGGCCAACAGAGGCATTGACCTTGCCTGTAACCGTTTTTGCTATGGAACAAAAGATTAAAAATGTAAAAGTGACAATTGAGGAGACCAGCGGTTTAGTGAAGATAATTGGGGGCAATAGTCAAAACTTAACCTTTACCAAACCTGGGGAAGCCTTAGTCAATTTTAATATCAAAGTAAACGATGGGGTAGGGCTAGCTAAATTCAAAATAACCGCTACAGGCGCAGGAGAATCTGCTACCCAAGACATTGAAATCCAAGTAAGAAATCCGAATCCATTTGTAACCAATGTGGCAGAAAAAGTTTTACAACCTGGCGAAAATTGGTCAACTGATTTTGAAGCAGTTGGGGTAACGGGCACCAATGAAGGCCTATTAGAAGTCTCCAATATTCCACCCATTGATTTAGGCAAACGTTTAAATTATTTGATTCGCTATCCACATGGTTGTATTGAACAAACGACTTCATCGGGTTTCCCACAATTATTTGTGTCCAAATTAATGGAAGTAGACGAGGCTAAAAAGAAACAAATAGCCAGAAATATTGCGGCTACTATTGACCGTTTAAAACGATTCCAGACTTCCAATGGAGGATTTGGCTATTGGCCAGGCGATAACTATGCCAGCACTTGGGGGACCAATTATGCAGGACATTTTATGCTAGAAGCTCAAAAATTAGGCTATTCTTTGCCTAGTAATCTCTTAAGTCAATGGAAAAGATACCAAAAAAAGCAAGCTCAAAATTGGAATTATGGTGATAATCGCTATGATAATGCATTAACTCAAGCTTATCGGTTGTATACTTTAGCATTGGCGAGTTCGCCAGAGATTGGGGCGATGAATCGCCTTAGAGAAAACGGTAAAATATCGGATCAAGCTAAATGGCGGTTGGCTGCTGCTTATGCGCAAATTGGTAAACCAGAAGTAGCAACTGCTTTGGTTCAATCCTTAAATACAAGCGTAAAAGATTATAGAGAATTGAGTTACACCTATGGTTCAGGCCTAAGAGATGAAGCCATGATTTTGGAGACTTTAGTCGGTATGAAAGATATAGATAAGGCAGGAGGTATTGCTCAAATAATATCCAAACAGCTCAGTTCTGGTAGCTGGTATGGAACTCAA
>CAZXYA010000703.1:1395-4387 GCA_964644655.1 uncultured Saprospiraceae bacterium
TTGGCGATTGGTAAGTTTGTAGGCAATACAGCCGTTGGCGACCAATTTAAATTTGCCTATCAAGTTGGTAATTCCACTACCGTAAATGCGGGTTCTAGTACCCCTATTATGAGTGTGGAAGTACCCGTTGACGGAAACCCCAATAAGTCGATTGATTTAACTAATAATAGCAATGGCGTTTTATATGTCAATTTGATTACTACAGGTCAACCCTTAATTGGTGATCAAACCGTAAAAGCCGAAAACTTGAAAATGAAAGTGCAATATTTGGATAATGAAGGGAATGCAATTAATGTCAACCGTCTTACTCAAGGAACAGATTTTGTTGCCCAAGTCAGTATCACCAATCCTGGTACAAAAGGCATTCGGTACGAAGAAATGGCATTGACTCAAATTTTCCCTTCTGGCTGGGAAATTCTAAATACTAGAATGACCAATGTTGAACGGTTTGCCGATTCTAATAAACCAGAATATCAAGATATTAGAGATGACCGAGTCTATAGTTATTTTGATATTAATCGAAAGGCTCAACATACTTATACGATTCAGTTAAATGCTGCCTATGAAGGACGGTATTATTTGCCAACGGTTAACTGTGAGGCGATGTATGATAATACGATTCAGGCTCGGCAGCCTGGGGAATGGGTAGAGGTGGTGAAGGCGAATAGTTTATAAAAATAAATATAGTATTTAGTTTGTTAGATTTTTAGGAGTAAAACAAACTAAATACTATCTTGTAGCTTTTCGATGAGCTAACTACACAAAATAGAAAACAGCAACCAATATGAAAAAGCAGATTTGCTATGGAAAGCAATTATAGAGGATTTTATAGTTGAGGTACTAGCATATTTTTATCCTACCATAGAAACGCAACGAGATAAGCGCAAAAAAATCGAATTTTTAGATAAATTCTTACAAACTTTACACCCTGAAGCAGTAGAAGGCAACCGGAGAGCTGACCTATTAATAAAAGTACCGTTGAAGAATGGTAAAGAGAAATGGATTTTACTCCATATAGAAGTTCAAGGTTATCAAGACAAAGATTTGCCAAGGCGAATGTTTACCTATTATTATCGTTCTCTGGATAGATTTGGCATGCCTGTAGAATCCTTAGTCATTTTCACAGATAGTAATAAAAAGTATAGACCGAATGCTTATGAGTATGATGGAATTAGAACGAAGTGTAAATATGAATATCCTATTTTCAAATTGGCAGATTATAAAATGGCAGATTTTGAAGACTTGGATAGCCCATTAGGCATTATTTTTCAAACTGCTTTAATAGGTATGCAACAAAATTTAAAAGATGAAAAGCTTTTAGAACTCAAAAAAACCTTGCATAGAAAACTTTTGGAGAAGGGATATGATAAGAGAAGAATTCAGATAATTGGGAATTTTATTCGAGATTTAATTCGTTTTAAAAACAAAAAATATAATCGTATATTTGTTGAAGAGGTCAACAAAATAAACCAAAATAATCGTAAAATGGGAGTTATAGAAACAGTAATAATATATAATAGGAAAGATGCTCAAGAAATAGGAATGTTTATTGCGTTACTCACTCAAAGAATGAATTTTTTACAGAAATTTAGGTCTAGGAATTTTACGAATGAAGATTTAGCGGACATGATGAATATTAGTCTTTCTTTTGTAAAAGATTTTAAAAAAGTATATATCAAAGATAAATTTAATGTTTTACTAAAAATTATTGGCGAAAGTGGAAAGATAGAAGAATTAGAAGAACTCATTGATGTAAAACGTTTTTTAATTAAGAAAATGGCAGATTATGGATTCTCTAAACTAGCTTTAGTAGAATATTTTAAAATGAAAAATAAAGAAATCGAGCAAATTATTAAGAAAAAATAACGCTTATTGAAGGGCTATTCAAGTAATTATACTTTCCAAAATTTAAGTATTAAAAATGACTTGCTTACTGCAATTTACCCCTCAATCCACTTCCGAAATTCTGGCGTCTTAGTCCCACTCGTCAACAAAGCATCCGTACCAACCGTCATTGTAATCGACAATCTATTCTTAAAATAAGGTTCAATTTTTTCAATAAAAGAAATATTAATCAATTGACTGCGATTAATCCTAAAAAAGAAAGTGGGGTCTATTTTACGTTCAATATCTGATAAGGTGAAATTAATAACATGCTTTTGTCCTTTTGTGTCTATACCTTGGCAAAAATCTCCATTGGCTTCAAAGTAGGCAATATCTTTGGTTTTAATTAATTTAATCCCGCCTTTTCTCTTGATGGTAAATCGCTGTTTATAAGCTTTTTTGTCTTGTTTTAAAATGTTTTTTAATTCTTGAAAGACTTGATTATCAATATTCTGTGGTTCGTTCTTGGCAAATAAAGTGGTATATTTATGAAAAGCTTCTTGAAAATTTTTTAGGGTATAAGGTTTTAAAAGATAGGCTATGCCATTGCTTTGAAAAGCCTTCAAAACATATTTATCAAAAGCGGTACAAAAGATAATTGGGCAATGAATTTCATTATTTTCAAAAACTTCAAAGGAGTTGCCATCCAATAATTCTATATCGGAAAGGATTAAATCTGGTGTTTGTCCGCCATTCAAGAGTAATTTAGCTTCTTCAATAGACCTTGCCCAACCAATCAATTGATGATTCGGAATTTCAAATTGCACAAAAGATAATAGCTTTTGATAAGCGGGTATCTCGTCTTCTAGTATAAGTATTTTCATGGCGTTTTATTGAAATTAAAAGGGCTTAATTAAAACGATGAATGATGAATGATGAATGATAAACGATAAATTGCGAATAACAAAAATGTATAATTATTTTAAACCAAATACTAATATATTTTTTAGCGTGTCAGATTAAAAATTGATAATTATCCCTGTTAAAAAATAAGGAACACAGATGAGTAATAACATGGATAGTATGGTTTAGAATATAGTATAATAAATATTTAGAATATCAATTATTTATCTGATTAGGAACGATTCAAAAATAACTTTACATTTTA
>CAZXYA010000704.1:0-4379 GCA_964644655.1 uncultured Saprospiraceae bacterium
TGCAATTAGAAGTGGATAAAATGACCAAAGTTTTAACCAACTTAAAGGAAAGAGACGCCAGCGTTCACAGAATGGTTTTCGGTATGGAACCAATTGATGATAATCAATGGGAAGCTGGTATCGGAGGTCACAAAAAATATACTTTGCTGACCAATTTTAAGAATTCAGGCGAAACCTTAGTCGCAGCTCAAGAAAGAGTGGATAAACTATCGAGACAGATGGTCATTCAGTCAGAATCTTTAGATGAAATTGAGAAAATGGCAAAGGAAAAAAGCGATGAGTTTGCTTCTGTACCATTATTAGCCCCTGTAAGAAAAGATTTATTAGCTAGAAATATTCACTTATTATCTGGTTTTGGTAAAAGATTGCATCCTATTTTGAAAGTAATGAAAATGCATGAAGGCATTGATTTTACAGCAAAAAGAGGGACGCCAATTCAAGCTACTGGAAACGGGACGATACATAAGGTCTTAAAATCTCCTTCTTACGGAAATTATGTGATTATTAAACATGGCCACGGTTACGAGACTTTATATGCCCATATGCAAAAAGTAATGGTCAAAAGAGGCCAAAAAGTGACAAGAGGGGAACAAATCGGTACAGTAGGGAGCACGGGTCGTTCTACGGCACCACATTTACACTACGAAATCCACTTAAATGGAAAAGCAATTAATCCACTAAGTTATTGTGTGGACGGATTGTCTATCAACGAATATGAAGCACTAGTCAAGTCTGCCTCTAAAATGAATCAGTCTTTAGATTAGGGTCAACTACTAAAATAAACATAAAATTAGAGCTTATCTTCTGTAAAGAAGGTAAGTTTTTTTATTTTTAAGAGATACTCATTTATTACAATATCATCAAACTATGAACGATGAATTCGTGAAATAATCTATTGATAATCAAGAACACTCCAAAATCATACATCATAGTTGATAAATCTTACCTGCCGGCCGGCAGGAATCGTAAATCTGTCACGTAAAAACTAGAGGGATTTATGATTTCAGGTTTAAGATTTTTTTTCGCCCATTCAAAAATCAGGAGAATTTTATCCTATATGCTGAACAGGCTAGCCTCATGTTTTTTTTTCGAATAAGTAGACCTTTGTCCTTACGCTGTCAACCCCCCATCCACAGGCATTGCATGCCCCGTAACAAAACTAGCTTTATCAGAACACAACCATAAAATAGTATTCGCCATTTCTACAGGATCTGCAAAACGCTTCATAGGAATACCCGATTTTAATTTGCTTGATAAACCAGCAGACATTTTTTCCATTGCCTCAGGGTCAAATAAAGGAGTTACGGTAAAGACAGGGCATATGGCATTGATTCTAATTTTATGTCTAGCATATTCCATTGCTGCGGTTTTGGTCATACCTACTACTGCATGCTTACTGGCTACATAGGCTAAATTATTGGGTAAACCTCTTAAACCTGCAATAGATGCCGTATTCACAATAGCACCACTACCTTGCTTCAACATCTGCTCTATCTGTACCTTCATACAGTAAAAAACACCAGTTGCGTTAACCGCCATTACTTTATCCCAATTATCTAGACTATGTTCATGTGTTTTGGCTGGAATACCACCAATACCTGCATTATTTATAGCGACATCTAATTGCCCATATTTATCAATGATGGCTTGGTGCAAGGCTGTTACGTCTTCAAAATTGGCGACATTACTTTTAATGAAAATACTTTTTCCTCCCAGCTCAGTAATTTGAGCTACGGTTTCTTCACCACCTTTTTCATTGATGTCAGAAATAATAACCGTCCCACCTTCTTTGGCAAAAGCGTGGGCAGTGACTCTACCAATTCCAGAACCTGCTCCAGTTACTAAGATGATTTTCTCTTTAAATTCCATTGCTTATTTTTTTTGATTATTAGAGAATAGAGTTACTACAAAATAGATTTGGACACAGAGAGCACGGAGAAGACACAGAGTTCACCAAGTCTCAAAGGTAGAAAACCAATACTTTGTGCGCTTTGTGTTTCCTTTGTGTACTCTGTGTCCCAGAAAATCTCTATTCTTTCAATGAATTAATCTCTATTCTATGATATTATTAACGATGTTTGCCTAATAAATCTATCGTTTCATAAAACTCCGTCATGGTTTCCTCAATAATCTGAGCAACAGGCTTTACTTCTTCTATTCGGCCTGCTACTTGTCCAGTTAAAGCCGCTGCCGCCTCCATATCTCCACCAAAATACAAATCTTGGACATTGGCAAATTCTGCTCTAAAATCAACTTTTTCTTGACGTTCTAGTGCATTGGTACGATCTGTTCGCAGTACACGGAGTGCAGGGCTACTAAATTGGTTCAGAATCATGGTATCTTGATCAGAAGCACCGACTATGGCATTTTTCCAATTTTGATGAACAGGAGATTCTGCACTAGACACCATTCGAGTCCCCATCTGTACGCCTTGTGCGCCTAAAGCAAAAGCAGCTGCCATACTACAACCATCTATAATTCCTCCCGCTGCTATGATCGGTATATTTACTTTCTTAGCTATCATTGGTAATAAAACCATGCTTGCTACTCCTCTTGGATTTTTAAAGCCACCACCTTCATTTCCTTCTACAATCAAGCCATCTACGCCTGCTTCAATCGCTTTCATGGCTGCTTGAAAACTAGGGACAACGTGAAATACGGTTAACCCAGCTGCTTTTAATGGACCAACTACTTTAGCCGGATTTCCTGCGGAAGTAGAAACAAATTGTACCCCTTGGTCAATCACAAATTGGATAATAGAAGGGTCTCGAACAAAAGCCAAAGCAATATTTACCCCGAAAGGCTTGCTGGTCAATTCCCGCATCTTTTTGATTTCGACCTTTATATTATCCAGTTCTCCAGAGGAAGTTTCAATAATTCCCAAGCCTCCTGCATTGGATACCGCTGAGGCTAATTGGGCACGAGCAATCCATCCCATTGGTGCTTGTACAATAGGGTAATCAACGCCTAATAATTCGGTTAGTCTATTTTTTATTGGTTGCAATTATTTGTTTTTAAAAGGATGAAAGGAAAGGATTTACACAATATTAGTATAAAAACACTAATTTCTATAATTTTTAATATTGAATTAAAAAACAAAGTTGATGAAAAAAAATAAAGACGGCATAGGGGGTTGCTATTATTAATTCGTATGATAACTGAACGGCTTCCTATTTTATAGAATAAGGAGCTAAAAATAAAAAGTTAGTTGTTAAACGTTATAAATTTAAAGGGAACATCAAGCGGTTGATGTTCCTTTTTTTTATTGGTCTTGTCTATATATAAATGCAGAGGAGAGGAGAAAAGAAAAGAGGGCTGAAAAGTTAATTTCAACCCTCTTTTAAATGTGGGTGTTTGTTAAACTGTAATCTTAGTTATTAGTCAAGTTGTAAGCATATTTTTAGGTTGTGGGATTTTAAAGATATGCAATACTGATCAATTTTAAACCCATTTAATTATAGGTTATCAAGTACCATTTTCTCATACAAGCCTGTAGATTTAATAGTACCACAACCTTCAATGCCTAATTCCGCTATAAAATCTAAGCGGTTGGCGTAAGAAGGTCTAGTATCTCTATATTGTTCTTGGGTAGATAATTTTTCTAATATGGGTTCAATGCCGAAGCGATCAAAAATCGAAGTTTGACAAATTAATGCACCTGTTTCTCGATCAATTTCTTTAATAATATCATCTTGAAAAGCCAAATCGTCTCGAAGTGTCTTTGCTATATCTAGTAAAGAGGCAGCCGCAGTCACTTCATCGGCTTCGATTAAATCTAATAAAGTACTAGTATTGTATTCCGAAATAAGATTCTCAATTAAATACCTACCAGAGATATTCGTTGCTTCAAAGGCCATTAAATAATAGATCTCATATCCTTTACTTAGCGTACTTAAAAAACCTGTAGATACATAAAAGTGCCCTCCAGGCAAGGAAAAAGCATAACGTTTATCATCGTCCAAAATGACAACTTGCCATGATCGTTCTGCATTCCAACGATTAGAAACCGTAGATTGTCTATCTTGCCGTATCTCCTGTGTTGCTTGATCGTAGAGTACTTGTAAATAGGAAATAATAACAGAATCTCGCTTAGATCGACGATTCAGTAAAGCATACTCCTCTGGATGTGCTTCAATTGTCTCTTTGAGCAAATCTCCCAGTATTTCCCGCTTTTCTTTGGTGAAATCAGTTGATGTTAGACTGGGCTCAATGGTTTCCACACAAGTAGAAGCAGTAAATATAAAATAGGATAAAAGGAGAAGGAGTAATCCCTTAATTCCATAGTGCATAATGAAGTTTTTCTTTTTACAATAAATAAAAGATGTCGCTCATCCCCAAAATAGGGTGAATTAAGAAAAAAGTACGATCTTTGAAATAAA
>CAZXYA010000705.1:0-4362 GCA_964644655.1 uncultured Saprospiraceae bacterium
AAATTTTGCGATAATTATCTCATTATCAATTTTTTATATCCAAAACTCACGTTAACTTATTTTTTACTGCCCTTTTCGCATCCTCTGCATCAATATAATTTAGTATATCTCCTACTAAATACCAATATTGAGGATTAGGGTCTTTTAAGTTATTCAAATCATTTTCCCTAAACTGAAACTGATAGGTAAGTTCTTCAGGGTTTTCAGAAGTCTGCGAACTTTTCAAAATATTTAAATATAATTTGGTTTTATGCCAACGATAATAAAAATACCTAAAAGACCCTTTTAAACCTATCAATAAAGAGGTTAATCTTTGTTGCCCATCTAGCACTAAATAAATATCTTGATTTATACCAGTAACACTTGCCTCTTGATTGTGAGGGAATTCAGCATCATATTCACGTATAAATTCATAAGCAGTCCATTGATTTTTATTTTCTTCTCTAATCTTCCAAAACAAGAATGTACTAATAGGAAAGTCTCCTAAAATGGAATCAAATAATTTTTCAATTTTTTTAGTGTTCCATACATATTCTCTTTGTATTGCAGGAAGGTAGGTCATTCTATTCAAATATTCTGTGACTATTTCACTTATTGTTTTTGGTATATAGCTCATTTTTTATTTTATTGTCGTTAAGATATGATGCCGTTTAGTTTATTTTGAATCTGTGCTTATTCTTCCAATAATTATCCCTTCATTGATTTTATAATATTAACTCCTCCACCTCCAAAAAAACGAAATGAGCCCCCTCATCCAAAATCCGCCGCCGCACCTTATCCAACTGAACTCTATCCTGAAGATAATGCTGTTCCCCAGCGACCAAAACAATTAAATTTCGATTATCATATTTTGAATCTGTATAATCCTTCAATTGTCCTACTAGTTGCTGCAAACCAGTTGCTTTAAAGACGCTTTTAGCTAATTTTATCTCTATCCCGACGCTGCCTTTTCCTATATTAAAATCAATCTTAAATCCATTATTACCTTCTAAAACATATTTTTGCTGAACGCTTTCATAAATAACTCGGAGTTGTTTATCAAGTTGACCTCGTATGGAGGTCTCTGTATAACCAAATTTTAAGCGTGTCTCCTTTTTCAATATTAGTTTTTTCAGGTCTTTCTTTAATCTTTTTACCGATACCTTTTCATCAGGTATTCTATTTGATTCTTTGGCTTTTTCCTTCAGATTATTTGACTTAGTAGAAAAGTAAAAAAGTGCCATAAACACTAGTACCCCCCCACCAATTATTGTTTCTAGTTCTACTATCATAATCATCTATTTTTCCAATACACTTGTAAGGTGATGTTATCATTGGACAGGACAAAAGGATTTCCTTCCTCCGTCTTGTCTCTTCCAAAAAATTGAGTGTCTATTAGTACATCATCTGGTGTTAAATCATCTACATCAACGACTTCAAATACCCAATTGTCATTGGTGACTTCTAAATTAGCAGGGAATATCCATTCTACTGGCGAGGCGGTGTTCGCTACATTGGTTAAAATCTCCGTTTCAAAATCAAGATTATTGATTCCATAGGAAAGGCGTAAATCTGGTCCAGTTAATACATCCCAAGCTCCTAAGTCGATCCCAGAAACGACGACTCTATCAAAAAATCTAACTTCCAAAGCATCTACGATTCCACAATTAAAGGAACTGATTGCCAAAGTGAACAGAAAAAGGTATAATCGCATTTTATTCATAATTAAATTTTTTTGTTGAAAATATTTTTCAAATTAGCCACAAAAAGATACCCATCAATTTTAGCTAGAGTCGGAGTTATGTTCCTTATGTTTGATTTGAAGATGTTTAAAGCAATAGATATAGACACAGCGCCATGATGATGCTCGGGACACCCTAAAATTTGTCATTTGAAAAAACCTTTACTATTTTGCTATTTATTCTCGACCTAAGATCGAAATAGGTATTGCTAAAATTAAATGGAAAAGGACTATATAAGCATAGGTATCATTTACACCAAACATATTGACCATCCAATAAATCTCTGAAAGAAAAGGTAAGAGAAAAGAAGATATTCCAGCTATAAAACCACCTTCTGTAAAAGCAATTATTACTGTCCATATATGAGTAATTATTGCTGTGATTTGAAACAAACCAAAAATCGATATAAATAATGCTTTCATAATTTTACTATATTTGCCATTGTTAATTTCGGTACACTAAATTTTGAAATATTATTTTGAGTAAGAGCATGTTTAAATTTTCATGATTGAGCGAAAGTGAGCAAATTTTATTTTGTAATAGGCAAAAAAAATTTAGCATCCTTTTGGTTGGTAAAAATTTTTAACGACCTACAAGATAAAATTTGCCGATTGTAGCCAATTGATGGAATTTTAAACATGCTCTAACAATAAAACAGAAAACTCAAACCCGCTGAACAACAAACAAAAATTTCCATTTAGCCATATTCCCAGCATATTGCCCACCATTCTCTACAACGATGACATCGAGTTCAAATCGGGTTTTGTCAATGGCAATTAAATCTGAATAGATAAAATCCATTTTATCCTCGCCTGAATCGGAAAAATCTTTATCGGCTTCTATAGAATTAGCAATAATACTTAAAGGTGCTCTTGGTTGTAGTACAAAAATTTCTGTTTCCCCTTTCTTGATTATCTTTTTATTGATAGACAAAAAATGACTCCAATCTCCCCCTACATGGTCATTAGATATTTGTAAAACACTTTCTAAAGTGATGGCTATTTTACGTTCCTTATTTTGCTTTCTGCCATTCGTCTCGGCAACTATTTTCAAATCATTTTCACTCGTACTTTGTATGTTATCTTTTTGGTGCACATCCACCATCTGTAAAAGGAGATTCAATAGGATAAATAACATTGCTTTAAAACTCATAGGACTATAATAGATTAAAAATTAACCACAGGTTTTACTTTTATTGGCTGAAACTAAATTAGTCCCACTTACCAATTCAACCGAGCCGCTTGCCATGTTATGGGTATGACAAAAAGGAACGATGTACCAATTGTTATCATAGCTTACCTCTTTCTGGACATGTGCCCCTACTAAGTTTGTTCCAGAACAACCTTTGGCTCTACAGACAGTAGCAGTTTGTCCACTATAATTTCGCCAATGTTGTATCCAACTTCCACAAGAACATCTATTCTGCGAAGTCCCATTGATGTTTTTAACTTTCATTTTCTAAAGAATTTATAAAATGGATGAATTAAGACCAATTGGCATTACAATTATTAACTCTTTCCCAATTCATAGCAGCTTCTCTTGTAGTAACATTGCCAACTTTGACAATATGACCATTTTGCCAATAATATTTTTTCCCATTTCGGATAGTCACTTTTCCTGAAAGTTGATGTTCTCTTTCCCGACGAGAAAGGTCATTGGTGATGCCGCAATGCACTCGAAGATTGCCAACTTTAAACCAATATTTGTAAGTGTCTCTTATTTGATTTGCCATGATTTTAAGGTAAGTTAAGGTGATTTTAGTCAACTGTACTAAGTACAGGATATTTGAATTGTTTTACTTGTAATTCTTTATAGTAGCGGTATTTATAATTTTTCTTTAAAATAATTCCAACTATTTTTATATCAGCATTTATTCCATTTAGCATATTATCATTTTGTAATGTAACCATAAATTTTCCTTGGTTAGCTTTATCTATTCGTCCAACTGAAACGATGCTATTACCTTGTGAAATTATATATGGAACACCATCTCGATAAGTAGAAATCCAATATTTTACATTTTCTCCTTTTGGAGGATTCGCTGTTATAGCATAAGCGTTCATTGCTAAACCAACCAGCGGATTAATCATAGTACTAACTTTGGCTGCATTCTTTAGCAAAAATTCTTTTTTCTCCTTTTCATATGCTAGTTTTCCTTCTTCACCTGTTCCAATCCAATAAGCCCATGACACAAGTGTAGAAATCTGTAATTCATTTATTTCATTTAGAGGTAAACTGAAATTGAATTTAGAAATATTAGAGCTACTCAAATTAGTTTTCGAATGAACTCTCTCAACTCTATTCGCTACTTCAATAGGAATAGTATCAACACTAACTAATTCTTTAACTTTTTTATCTACATAAACACTATCAGACCGAATCTTCCATTTTACGCTTGTATCAAAATTAAGGGTTTCACTAGAAGCAGGTACACGCATAATTTTTATGCGACATACTTTCGGACTTAAACCTCCTCCTTTTATTCTAAACTTATAGATGGCAGCTTTATTAACAATTAATCGTTTTTCAGTTACCTTTTTAGTCTTAAATTCAAAGAGTTTTGAAGAATAAGGATATTCGATTATCTCTACTGTGCTTACCCCAATTCATAGGACCACTTAACAATAATCCTTCGTTAATA
>CAZXYA010000706.1:0-4361 GCA_964644655.1 uncultured Saprospiraceae bacterium
AAGATATTTTTGATTACCATAACCCGATTTCTTAAGAACAGTACGACACGAAGTCGTCTGATATATTGTTAAACAACTATCTACAGAAAGTTATCAGACAAAGATAGTTGCTTTAAACTGCTGGCACAGCAGCTACAAAAAGCGGAAAAGCTGGTTAGGATTTGGAATCTGACACCTTTTTGTTTCTCGCCTCTGGCGAGCGTAAACTAAGTATAGCGAAAACAAAAAGGTCTTTCACATACACTCGCCAGAGGCGAGCAAAATAGAAGTGTCGGATTACAAATCCTAACTAGCACCGCATCTGTGGGGTAACTGTAGTGCTAGCGGTTATTGTTGGAAAATGGAAACTTAGTTTTACAAACTTTGCCTAATCATCTTAATGGTAATTTAACTTGTATATTCAATCCAAGAGAAAACATGCAATACTCAAAGGTTAAGAACGGAGAGCGAATATCTACAAATTATGAACAAGGAAATGGTCATAAAATGTAACGATAAGGGATTCAAATATTAATAATGAGCTTTACAAAAAAAATAGAAGACTTTTTTGAACCAAATAAGAAAGTTACATAATCTGTATTCAGGTGGAGCAAAAGTACTTGAACTCGTTTTTAAGCGAAGTGCATTCCAAATTAGAAGATGATATTTTTGATTTATTTACGAAATTGAAAGAGGTTCTTTTAATTGAGGATATTAGTAGTTGGGGAATTAATACTAACTTGATTTATAAAAAATATGAGGAAGATTTTTGGCGAGTCAGAGAATAAATCTAACTAATAGGTATTAAAAATTAATGAAAGAATACCATGAAAAATTAATTGTTGTTTTGAATAGAGAGCAACCATAGAATTTTATTCTCCAGAAAAAAAGTACAAAATCCAAGCCAAGAATAAGGTTATAACGTCAACTATAATCCCAATACCCCTATGCCAAAAATCAAGTAAAAAACATCATTCAAAGCCATAAAAATAAAATCATGAAAAGAATACTATCAAATCTTTTTTTTACCATCGCATGTATAGGTAGCCTCTTTGGGCAAGATGCAATGAGTCCTTTAGATTTTACCTGTATAGACTGTAATCTGTCTGCTGAATTAATATTATTATCCGAAAATGATTGTGGTGTAGATGATTTACAATTGGAATTACAAATAGAAGGGGAATACGATGAAATATTCTGGCAAGATGATGATACAGAAAAAGGAATATCCAGAATTGTCCAGAAGAATAGCGGAATATATACAGTTGAGA
Source organism: uncultured Saprospiraceae bacterium (assembly GCA_964644655.1). Classification (GTDB taxonomy): domain Bacteria; phylum Bacteroidota; class Bacteroidia; order Chitinophagales; family Saprospiraceae; genus JAFMDF01. Next base: position 1,251 of record CAZXYA010000706.1, read on the forward strand.
TTAAAAAAGGAGTGGCTTGTGTTGTTACAGCAACTTTTGATTCAGATGGAGATAAACTCAATGAGCAATTCTTTAAAGACAATTGCTTTTTGGCCATTCCTGTTGGTTTTGATTTAGAGGGCGGTTCTGGCAGAAGTAATGCCTTGATGGTTGAAATAGAGGGCATAGAGCAGCTTGTTAATGTTCAAGCTATTTTTGATTTGGCAAATATTAATAATGCTTTCTTTTCTACGGATTGTGATGGCTACATGGAAGGGCTAGGTGCATATGAAGGTGGTCAAGCTTGGGCGCATATCGCCCCTAATAATGATGAAGACGAGGACGACTTACCAACCTTGTATCTTGGAATAAAAGGAGGGAGTAACAATACTTTTGGAGAGCGAATCACCAATGCTTATTTTGATTTTTGGAATGATAATAGTACTGAAGATGCTTTGACTGCGCCATTAAATTATACTTGTGGTTCAGGGCAATTTTTAGAATCAAAATTTGGTAATCAATGGATTGATTACATTTTATCTGTTTACGAATGTGAAGACTTTAGCCCCAAACAACAAGGTAAAGGGATTATCCCACATTGCTTATGGAAAGAATTTCCAGAACCTATCAATTATTATGATGTATTAACAGATATTCCATTTGCAGCAGGAATGATTGATGCAACTTATCAGCAATTTCAAGATTTACCAGAGCTAATAAAATTAATAGAAGATTTAATCAGTCATAATCTATCACTTCAAGGCTATATCATATGCCGTCTTGGTGGAATAGATGAAGACTTTTATGACAGATTGGGACAAAAAGTAGACGATCCCGACTTTTTAGATTACTTAAAGGTTGGGTTTGATTATTTATTGAGCGGTACCCCCTACAATTGTACCGAAGCATTTGAAGCTGTAAGGAAACACAAAGAGATAATCGTTAAAATAGGAGAATTTATCACCAACAAAGATGCTGTTTTAGCGGCATTAGCAACAATTGGTCAAAAGTTATCAGAATATTATACAGAACTTACGACCTGTAATGATTTAATTACCTGCAATAATGCCAGATATGAACATGGGAAACTAACCTTGAACTTATTAAGTATTGCTTTGGGTATTGGTGCAGAAGATGCAATTCTTCATTTTGGTAGAATCCTAACAAGATTACCAATTAGTCAAATAGGTGATTTTTTTGCGCATGCCAGTAGAGCCAATAAGGTTAAACGTTTAACTCCAGATAGAAAACTTGTTTATCAGGATGCACTTGATGTTTTGCCTCCTAAAGCTATGGATAAAGTTGTGGACAATCCTGAGTTGTTGGATGTTTGGGCTAGGATGGGTAAAAAAGCTTGTCCATTATTGGTTAGTAGGAGTTCATCGAATAAATGTGAGGAATTAAGGAAGAAAATTTTTACAAATTTAGAACCAGATTTGATAAAAAAGTTTGAACTTGATGCGGATAATACTGATTTTTATAAGTATTTTACAGATAATAATGACCAAGCAGACAATTGGAAAAAATTTGCTACAATAAAAGACAATAGTAAATTATGGGTAAGAAAAAATATTGATTTGTACAAGAGAATAAAATCTAAAGAATTACCAAGCACTGATGTAGATAAATTGAGAGATTTTTATTCTACCATTAGATTACCTCAAGCTAAGCCAGGTACAATAATTACAGGAACAAGACCAAATATTACTGTCACTAAAGAAATAGAAGGTTATGGCCAAGTGTCTATTACTTATGATAAATTTGGTTTTCCGAATTTTGACAATTATATTCCTGGTCCTCCTAAAAGTGAATTTGCTATTGATGTACCACTAAATCCATGGGGTGGTAGAACTGCTGATATCAAACATGCAAATAGTGAATTACTGAAAAAGTACAATCAACCAAATAATAATTTACCTCAAGACTATAAAGTATTGCCCAACAATAAATTTTCAATAACAAAAAATGGAAATGAAGTAAAATATACATGGCATCATCATCAAGATAGCAATACATTGATTCCTATCCCGACAAAAATTCATAATTCTGGCTCGAGGGGATTTGCTCATTCGGGAGGAGATGCTTTACTTAGGAATGAAATTAGAGGCTTTTTCGATGGACCGGAACTAAATTAAATAGTAAATAAAATTACATGAAAGGCTTAGAATTATTAAAATCAAGATCAGTAGGAGAAATAGTAAATTTCTCTAATGAAGAAAAAAAATATAGCATAAAAGTACCCCCTAAATTTTTACTGTTTTATAATTTATTTGATGTTAAAGAGATGAAAATAGAAGAATTATTTTGGGAAGCTAATAACTTTAAATATGGTTTTAATTATCCACATTATACAGGCTACCTTGATAAAGATGGAGATGACATGTTTGGTTTTGGGGAATTTTTAGCTCCAGAAGAGATTTTTGGGATATACGAAGATGATTTTGAGTTTGATGAACTTGGTATTTGTTCAAAAAAATTTATTCCCTTTGGTGATTCAGGAATATATAACCATCTTGGAGGCTTTATGGTCGGTACCGTAGGGGAAGAATGTGATAAAATAATAATAGATTTAGAGGATGATGTTCCCCCTTCTGAACGATTTAAAGTAATTGAAGATAATATTTTTGATTTTGCTCGAAAGTTGGAATATAAGGAACTAAGTCTCAGTTATGTAGATAAAGATATCAAACTAGAGAATCTATACAAAAACTGGGGAGAGGACTTTTGGCGATTAAGAAAAAGCTAGAAAAAACAAAAAATATCCCGATGTTTGAAGAATAGTACGACACGAAGTCTTGCGGCAGTGAAGCCGCTTCAAATATTGTTAAACGTCTGATTATAAATAGTTATCACACTAAATCAGTTGATTTAACCTGATATATTGCTATCAGTTTCCTATTGGGATATGCGTCATTGGCAACAAAGGGGTTTAAAGCTCCCAAGACAAAACGACCTTACAAAAACACGATAAATTAAGAATACGAACAGCCGTTTGCCAAATAAAGGTAAACGGTTGTTTCTTTTAGCACGATGGCCTAAAAAAGCACGATGCCGATTTTTCAAAGCTTGCCCCGAAATATTTCGGGGATTGTATCTTGAAATCACTATCTTTCATGATTTTATCATGTCTAG
>CAZXYA010000707.1:0-4359 GCA_964644655.1 uncultured Saprospiraceae bacterium
TTAACAAAGCAATAAATATACTGTAAAATATGCCCACTTAAAATCCCTTTTAGTAGCCGCAAAGCTGCGCTCAGTGGACACGTAAAAATAGCATGAAAATCCCTCTCTGCAAGGGGCAAAAGGCGTCTCGCAGAATAACAAAAAGCTTTTAATTCATTATAATAAGGAAAACTTCGACCCCTATTTATTGGAAAGTGTACAAGGGACAAACTTTAGAAATGAAGGAGGGGGTAGTAGAGCAATCAACAAGTAAGTGATATAATTGCGAGTTGTCCTACAATAACCAGTAGTCAGTAAAAATCTTATTGTATTAACTCTAACAATTTATGAGCATTTTCTGTGCCCGTTTTATAGGTGAAAATATGCTGTGCTTGCAGGTAAAATTGTTGGCGTTCCCAAAGTTTTTTAGTAATAAATTCAGTTAATTGATGGTCGGTTTTTCCTGCTAATAATGGTCGATGCCCTGTTTCGGACTTTAGCCGCTCCACCAAAATAGAAACGGGCGTATCTAAATAAATGGTTTGCCCGTGCTCATTCATCCAGTCAACATTATCAAAAAAACAGGGCGCCCCACCACCTGTAGCAATGACGGTTTGCCTAAAGTCGCAAGTAGCATGAAGATAATTTTGTTCTAATTTTCTAAAAAGCTTTTCTCCACCTTCCGCAAATATTTGAGAAATGCTCATGCCTTCCTTAGCTTCTAGATAATCATCCATATCTAAAAATTCCCAGCCTAATTGCTTGGCTAGTCCTTTTCCCATATAGCTTTTACCGCAACCCATAAAGCCTAGGAGGTAGATATTTTGTGTGGTGTTTTTCATTGTTGTTGGTTGTCGGTTGTCGGTTGTCGGTTGAGTATGCAGACAACTGATAACCGACAATTGACAACTGTCTTTCTAAAAATAAACAGGTTCATCCAATTTACGAGAAATTGCAAAAGCGGCATTAATCAAACCTACGTGACTATAAGTTTGTGGGAAATTCCCCCATTGACTGCCAGATTTTTCGTGAACATCTTCGCTTAATAAGCCTAAGTGATTACCATGTTTGACCAATCCTTCAAATATTTTGATGGCTTCTTTCAGTCTGCCCATTCTAGCTAAGGCTTCTACATACCAGAAAGCACAAATTAAGAAGGTAGATTCTGGAGCGCCAAAATCGTCTACATGGATATATCTATAGAACAAACCAGACTCGGTTCTAAGTTCCTTTTCCAATACTGCCAGATGCTTTTTGGCTTTGGCACTTCTTGGATTAAGGTAGCCCATATTGATTAATAATAATAAACTGGCATCTAAATTTGGAGAACCAACTGCTTGGGTATAGACGCCACGTTTTTCGTCATAGCAAGCTTCTAACATTTCTGCGGAGGCTTTGATTAAGCGATTGGCTTTTCTAATCATAGCATTATCTCCAATAATTTTACCAATCTTTTTTGCTGCATGACTGCCTGCCCAATGGAACAAATAGGTATAGGAATGTTTTTGACTAGTACCTCTAAATTCCCAAAGCCCATTATCTCCTTCGTACATCGTTTTATCAATCATATCCAAACAAGTTTTCGTCACGACTAATAAGTTTCCTGAAGAAGCATTATTGGCCAATCGTTTGTCCGAAAACATTGGTAAAAGGGTCACTAAAACTTGGCCATAAGCATCGTTTTGAATATGTTCGTAAGCTTGATTGCCAATCCGAACAGGCTTTTCTCCTCGATAGCCTTTTAAGGGCAAAATCTTTTCCTCTGGAATTCTATCCATTGTAATAGGGTAGAGCGGATGATAGCGTCCTTCCTTATTTAAAACGATATTTTGGATGAATTCTGCATAGCGTTCAGTAATACTAAAATGACTTAATTGATTGAGTGCCTTAATGGTATAATGAGTATCTCTAATCCAACAAAAACGATAATCCCAATTCCGAGTACTACCGGGAAATTCAGGTAAACTGGTGGTTGTAGCAGCAATAATTGCCCCAGTATCTTGATATTCGTGTAATTTTAGCGTTAAAGCAGATCGAATAACAGCTTCTTGATGAAAACTTTCAGTAGAAGTCGTCATCACCCAATTTCGCCAATAACGGATGGTCTTGGTCAAAAAAGTTTCTGCGGTTTCTTCTAATGGTCCTTCCAATGGCGCACCACAGGTAAGGATAATATGCTTGGTTTCTTTAAGTACAAATGCCTGTTCATTATCTACATAATTTAGAGAAATATTGGTCGTTAATCGCAATGGTTCTGATAATCCTTCATAGCGAATATGGCTGCTGCCAAAAACTTTTGTTGGAATGGTTTCTCCATAATTTCCTACAGGGTTACAGGCCACTTTAATACGTGGCGTCCCAGTAATAGGCACAATTTTCCGAACAAGCATCAATGGTTTGTATTGTCGTTCGTGATTGATAAAACGAGGGGCAAAATCAATTACTTTGTAGGTACCATCTTCCGCAGTAATCGTTGTTTCTAATACATTGGTATTCGGAATGTATTCCTGTAAAGTAGTCTTGATTTCTTTTTCTGGAGCAATGGAAAAACCACCTCCTTTTTCGTCATCTAGCAAAGTACCAAATACAAAACTGCTATCAAATCTAGGCCAGCATAACCAACCAACATTGGCATGGGTATCAATTAATCCAATATAGCCGCAATTGCCGATAATCCCATAGGGATATTTATGTTTTTCCATTATATTAATTTACTAAGTAGTACGAACTTATGCCTATATTTAAGGATTATTCGTCCAAAAATAAAAACAAAAATAAGTAAAAAAAGATACCGATTATGGAGGAGGTGAAAATAGAGGAAATTAAGGGTAATATGGTAGTATTTAACTCGTTCATCTAAATAAAAAACAGTAATCTCTAATTCTATAGGAAATAGTTGGCTAAAAAAATTACCTTTGCGCTTCAAAATTAAGGCATAATATGACTAGAATTTTTATTTACCTTGGTTGCTTATTATGCTTAATAGCTTGTGAAGTACCAATCGACAAAAAAGGAGATAAAGCCCTAAAAGAAATAAAAGTTGAAAAAGGAAGTATTAGCAATGCAGATATTATTCGGAATCCAGTAACGGCTAATCAACCCGTTGATACGGTTAATGTTGCCAAAATGGAATTTGATAACATTCGGCACCGCTATGGAGAAGTAGAAGAAGGAACAATTGTGACCCATACTTTTAAATTTAGGAATACAGGGAAAGCGCCTTTAATTATTAGTAATGCAAAATCGACTTGTGGTTGTACGGTCCCAGAATGGCCAAAAGAACCTATTCCTGTGGGTGGAGAAGGAACAATTTTTGTGAAATTTGATACGAAAAAGAAATTAGCTTATCAAACAAAACCTATATTTATACAAGCGAATACCCATCCGTCAGAGACTACTTTGTATTTGATGGGGAAAGTACGGAAGAAGGTTGAATAATTTTCAATTTTCGATTTAAAATTTTCAATTTAAAAAATGGAAGGACTAAATATTTTATTCTTACAAGGAGAACCAAGTCTCATAACAAACATGGTGCCTTTCTTCTTGATTATTATTGTAATGTATTTCTTTTTTATTCGACCACAAAATCAAAAACAAAAAGAACAAGTTAAATTTGTGGATAATATTGTGAAAGGAAATGAAATCGTGACAACGAGTGGAATTTTTGGTAAAATCACCAAAGTAGAAGAGGAAAGCGTGACTTTAGAGGTAAGCCCAAAGACTTATATCAAGGTGCTTAAATCGGCTGTTTCTAAAGAATTAACGGAAGAAACTTTCAAAAAGAAAAGTGAGAAATAGCATAAATTTAAAGGGTAATGAGTTACTAAAATAATGAAATAGATTTTAATTTCATTAACTTAATAACTCATTACCTCATTATCTTTTTTACTTTATTACTGTGCAGGAATACGTAAAACCTGTCCAGGATAAATTTTATCAACGTGCGTTAACATTGGCTTATTGGCTTCAAAGATAGCATTATAAGCCATTGCATTGCCATATTGTGACTTTGCAATTTTTGATAAAGAATCTCCACTTTGTACGGTGTAAAATGTTGCTTCTGGTTCTGCGTTTTCTACTTCCATTCTGTCATCTACGGAAGTTACGCCTTCCACATTCCCTAAAGCTAGAATCACTTTCTCTCTGGTCGCATTATCAAGTGTTTTACCATTAACAATTACTTGTTCTCCTAAAGAAATGTCTAAGTTTTCAACAGGCAAGCCTAATTTAGCAATTTCTGCTTTTAAAGCATCTGTTTTGCTTAATTCGATCTTTGCTGGCTCAGCTGCTGCAGTTCTACCTGTTACCTTATTTAGGATATTAGACCCTGCTCCTTTTAAAAATGAAAATAAACCCATTGACTACTAATGTTTTAAAAAT
>CAZXYA010000708.1:0-4349 GCA_964644655.1 uncultured Saprospiraceae bacterium
TTATTGTTCGGCACTTTTTTGTTTGGGCAAAACGACGAGGACACCTATATTGAAATCCATGATTCTTATGGCTATGAGGGCAGGTTTCAGTACCAAGATTCGCTCAATGCAGCAGCAGAAAGATTGACCGCTGTTTTCAAAGACTATCCAATCATTCAATCTCAATTTAAGGTATTAAGTGCTAATTTTTATAAGCATAATGAGGCTATGCAAGGTGGTATTCCAGAAGCCATGAAAATGCTTGAATCCAAAGCTAATCATACTTCTCCTTATTATTTGTTGATTGGTAAAGAATCTAATGAATTTGGGGCTTATCAGCGATTTTGGGTAATGCTAAAATTGCCAAAAGAAGAACTCCCCTGTTTTGGAAGGACTAAAATAGAAACGATGGAAGAAATGGCTAGCTTGGAAATGAATAAAGTCCACGAAGAAAACAGAAAATTTGTTTACAAATTCGCTGAAGCAGAAAAAGCGGGTATGGAAGTCGTTCAAAGTTTTTTGAAGGATTTTCTTGATTGTTGCTTATTGACAAATACACGCAGTTCTATGACTTGTAGTGCATTGAGTTTAGATGCTGTCACCACGACTCTAACGGAAAGAAGAGGAATGCTTTATTTCGATGTGGATGATGTAACTGTAATAGAAGAGGATTATAGCCATATAGATGCGACAAAAAAGATTACACTCACTAATAATGACTATCCTTGGAATATCACAGACGAATTATCTATACTTGCTACTAGTATGAATGCGGCAAAAGATAGCATCAAAGTTCGCTATTTTGATGAGTTTACTTGGTTTCTTTTAGAAGATTATTTGGACGGTAAAGAGAACAACCCTTCTACTGCTTTGCGAAATAGTACCAGCGATTTTTTTCATGAAGTCATAGTCTTACAGCAGGAAGGGAAAAATCGAGTATTTTTTCGGTTTTCGGAGGATGCTAAGGCAGAGATTTTAGATAAGTGGGTGTTGAAGTTGACGGCGATTGGGAAGCCTAGTGGATTATATTATTTGGGGGCTAACCTGTTTTTTGAGAAGTGTTTTCGGAATAAAACAAGTTATCAAGAAGCTAGGAATGCGTCTCCTATTTCAAATTTCACTTTATTGAATCAAGCGATTGAAAAAGATGACGAAGATTATGGAATTTCTTTAAATGAAACAGAAGTAATCAGAGAAGTATCTAAATACATCAGTTATAAAAAATTTGAAAATATAGATGTTGAAAGATTAATGGTAGCTTATGAAAATACAGACTTTTTTAAACAATTGGCCCGTCTAAATACTGATGTTACATTTAAACTAGCTTTACCTGTTGGCCAGTCTATGGAATACGAAGCTAGTAAAACGATTGAACAAAGTAAAATTTGCTTATCAGGAGAGGAAGACTTAGAAGAAATAGAATCCATTGATTTTCAAGGATTAACTAGAGATATAAAAAAATGGAATAAAGACTTTAATGGACAAGAAGTGTTATTTAATCCAGATGATTATTTGTATGATCCGTATAGATACACTTATACTTCAGTAGGGACATATCGAATTGTTGAATATCGAAGAGATATATTACATAACGGTAAAAAGATTAGAGTTAATGGTGAGATTGGCAATGCAAGTGGACAGATAATTATTGAAGGAGGCAATGTAGCAACAAATCAATTACCTTTAAATATTGATATTTCCAGAAAAAATGTTCATTGGTCTCATCTAGTTCTTTATGTCGATGGTCCACATATAGGAGAGACTGCTATTGAAACACATTTTGATAATTTAGAAGATTACATTAGTTATTTAGAATATGTGGGATTTGCTGAGCCAAGGAGGTATATTACCCAAATAAATAAGGATTACTACTTAAATCTTTTTCTGGATGCGCTTAATTTAATTAGACAGGACTGTAATAGTATTGATTGGCTTTTAGAAAAAATGCCTCCTGAAATAATGACTGGTTTGCCTTTAAATAGTAAAGTTCAGTATTTAAGAACTTTATTGAACGGTAGGTGTAACTTAACAGATGGGGGCTTCTTAGGTTTAGGTGTTAATGAAGAACTAGCGGTTATAAATATTTTAAAATCAATAACCCAATCAGAGGCAGTAAATTTTATTGCTGCCCTTAAAGAAGATTTCCCCGTTATTTATAGGTCCACAACAATTAACAAACCCCTTTATGAACAGTTGCTTTATAAAATGGACGATTTTACTATTTTGATAGGTAGTAAGAGTGAAGCTAATTATGCCCAAGCAGTAGATGAATTATCAAGAATAGTGAATTTGACGCATCCCGTAGATAGTGAAGTGACCCAAGCAAATTTAGAAAGATTGTCTTTAGTTTGGAGTAGTAATAATCATTGGCTAGAAAATGATTTTAAGGGATTAATTGAATATAAGGAAGTGTTTCATGCGGATAGTCGAATAAAATATAAAATTGAATATTGTAAAGAAATAAGGGTGGTCGAATCATCTATCTATGGGTCTTCTAATCTTCCCACAGCCAGAGTATCAGTTGAATGTAAAGAGGATAATCCTAGTGAACTACTGGAGTTTGATTATTTTGAACCTGTCACTATTACTTTTTTAATACCTCCTAAAAATCTAGCGGACCGTAAAAAATTAGAGTTTAAAACAATCAATACTTATTTTGGCTTCATTGATTATTTGTTGACAAAAAAAGCAACTTAACAAACTGAAGATGTGACAACCACTTTGGTTAATGTAGCTGCTTTTGGATTAGGAATTGGACAGTTGCGATTAGCGCTTCAAACAAAGAATATTTTTCGAGGCATCTTAGCTACAGGAGATATTGGGTCTACAGCAGCCGACCAATATATTAACTCTTATTATCTTGAACAATCTTTGCTTGAAGAATATACGGAGCAAGAAACAGCCGCAATGATTGCTGAATTAAATAAATATAATTTGGCTGCCCAGTTGTTTCTAATTTCAACTTCTGCATATGATTTATGGCGATTTACTAAAGGTAAGAATATATTGCGTTTTGCTGAATATCCAAATATTCAGAATTGGGTGGATACTAAAAAGCCTTCGGAAGAAGTACTGGCAAGTTTGGATTCTTGGAGGGTTTCGGGTGATACTCGATTGGCTACTTTGAATCGTGATTTGTTGGAAAATACTCATTTTTTTGATAATTTTGGTGGGAGGGTTAAGGCTTGGGAAGCTTTGTTTGATCTGCCTCTATTGAGGGTTAACCCAACTAAATTAAAAGCGGTTGATGATTTTGCCACATCTAAGAATATAGATGCGTCTTTAGTAAAGACAGAATTAAATAATCTTCCAACTCATAAGGAAGATCTAATAAAGAGTTTTGAAATATCCAATGGCACAGCTTCTCCTTCCACAATTCCAAATAGAGGGAGAACAATTGATACAGATGGAAGTTTACTAGGACGTTTAGTGAATGGTCAATTCGTACCAGTTGGCAATGCTAATGCTATCGGTACTATGGATTATGTAATTTTGCAGAGTGGCGAGATTTTACTTGGTTTTAAACATACATTCTTAACAGGAGGAGCAGACGTTTTAGCAGCAGGAACGGTGAAATTTAACAATGGAAGTATAAGAGCGATTACAAATGCTTCGGGACATTACATACCTACACCTGATGAAGGGATGAATTTTTTAAGAATGTTTAAGGATAATGGAGCAGATATATCGAGTGCTACTTTTTCAATATACAAAGAAGGAGGTACTCTTTTTAGAGAAATTGCTCCTACCGCTAATGTTAGAAAACTCTATGAATAATGATAAAAGAAATTGTAGTTAATCAGGAGAGATTTGAATATCCAGTTTTTCTATTTGAATACTTAAATTCTTACTTATTTAGGTTTGCTATAGAATATGAAATCTATGAGGAAGAGGATATATTGAATATTCCTAACAATTTATTGTTAAAGGCAAAGATTTCTGTTGAGTCAGGGCTTAGGGATTTACTTGAAAATTTATATAAAGAGCCGAGTCATAAAAATAGATCAAAACATGGTTCTCGCTATCGAAAAATTTTATTTGAAGACAAGGTTTATATTGTCAATTTCCGAACTGACCCAATTGGGAATACTTCTTATGGTATCTATGTACTCCTAAATTGGATAGATAAAAGAATAGAAGAAGTAGGTATTTGCGAAGAAGATTAAATTAATCCGATGTCCTAAGAACAGTACGACACGAAGTCTTGCGGCAGCGAAACCGCCGCTGGCATGGCAGTTACAAAAAACCGCTGGCACAGCAGTTACAAAAACCGAAAAGGTGCTAGTTAGGACTTAGTGCGACACGCCGCTGGCATAACAGCTACAAAAAACTAAAACCTGCTGCTTAGGACTTGTAGTCCGACAGCTATA
>CAZXYA010000709.1:0-4347 GCA_964644655.1 uncultured Saprospiraceae bacterium
AATATTGAAGATAATTAACTAGAAAATAAAACAAAATGATTCCGATGGTTCAAGTCTGGAGACTTAAAATATCGACAAAAAACTAAAAAAAATGTTCAAAACCATCTATAAATACGAACTCAAATATTGGGCAAAACAAATTTCTGTCTATCTATATGCTTTCATCTTCTTAGGCTTAGCGATGCTTTTAATGGCGGTGAATACCAATGTCTTTGAAGAATCAAGTGAAGCCGGAAGTATTGGCAATTCGCCTTATAGAATTTATGATGGGATGCGCTTTTTTAGCAAATTTATTTTGTTCTTATTGCCTATCATTTTTGGGACAGCTATTTATCGAGATTATAAGACCAAAATGCATAGTGTTTTATATTCTTTTCCCTTTAATAAACGAGATTATTTAGTTGCCAAATTTTTGAGTGCTTTTACGGTAATGGTTGCCATTATTAGTACGATTGGCATTGGTTTTATCATTGGTGCGCATTTTTTAGGCGCTCCTATGGAGAAGGTTACAGTTTTTAATCTAGTGCCTTATTTAAAGGGATACTTTTTATATTTACTACCCAATATTTTACTATTTGGGACTTTAGTTTTTGCAGTTGTTACTTTGAGTCGCACTATTTATTCTGGGTTTATCGCCATTATTTTAGTGCTATTTCTACAACAAATTTTAATGCGGGTTCTGCCTGGTATTGATAATTTATTCATAGTCGCTCTTTTAGAACCTTTTTCCGAAGTCGCTTTTAGTTTGGATACTCGATTATGGAATGGAGAAGAAAAGAATTTATTGGCGGTTCCACTTAGCAACGGTTTATTGGGGAATCGGTTATTATGGGTATTCGTAGCGGGTTTAATAGGCTTATTCCTTTATCGACAATTCGATTTTAATCAACATAAAACCACTTTTTCTTTTTTCAAAACAAAAGGAAAAGCCATGAAAAAGAACAACTTTGGGAGCATTGATAAAGTCAAATTAGCTAAGGTTACTTATGATTATTCGCTAGAGCAAAACCTTAAAAACACTTGGCGATTATCCAAGGTCGATTTCCGTTATATCATCAAAAGTTGGGCATTTATCATTTTGTTTTTAGCAGGTTTATTATTGGTCATATTTATGACTTCACAGGTAAATCGGGAATTTGGAGGAAAGCTATTACCTGTTACTTGGTTGATGTTGGCTTTTCCCGTTTTCTTCTTTTCGATGGTCGTCAATTTATTGACTTTTCTTTACGCTGGAATGTTAGTGCATCGGTCAAGAATTGCAGGAGTTAATCAATTAGTCGATGTAACACCAATTCCTAATTGGGTATTGCTGTTCTCTAAGTTTATTGCCTTGGTAAAAATGCAACTATTACTGCTTTTTTTAGTGATGCTTGGCGGTATGCTAGTACAAACTTATAATGGGTATTACAACTATGAAATCGGGCATTATATAAGCACACTATTTGGTTTGTATTTACCTAGTTTTATTGTTTGGGCATTGGTCGCCCTTTGGGTACAAACACTATTAAAAAATCCTTATTTAGGGATGTTTTTGCTAATAATAGGAAGTTTTGCCATTGGCGCATTAAAAGACATAGGACTTGAACAAAGCATTTTTCATTTTAACGAAAGTCCAAGTCAAAACATTATCTTAGAATATTCGGATTTATTGGGCTATGGTGCAGCTTTAGCGCCCTTTTTTGTTTATAAATTTTATTGGTTGTTATTTGGTTTTTTTATGTTATGCTGGGCATTATTGCTTTGGACAAGAGGACTCCCCCACTCTCTTAAAGAGCGGTTAACAATTATGACCAATCGCTTCAAAGGCAGAACAGCAATGGGCATGTTGACTTTTTTAATAGCCTTTATCGCTTTGGGTTGTCGCATTTATTACGAAGAAAATGTGGTCAATACTTTTTATACCAAAAAAGAAAAGGCTGCCTTAACTAAAAAGCTAAATAAAAAATACCAACATTTTGCCAATACGCCACAACCTCGGATGGTTGACTTGGCTATTAACATGCATATTTATCCCCATCGGCAGCGATTTGAAGCAGATGGTGTTTATACTTTAGTCAACAAAACCAATCAAGTTTTAGATACACTATTGATTGAATATGCAGAAGATATAATGACCCAATATACAATTAATCGCCCGATAAAATTAGTGAATAAAGACAGCATTGCTCGCTTTGATATTTGGACTTTTGAGGAAGGTTTAGCTCCTAATGATAGTATTCAATTAAGCTTTGTTATTAATAGTAAAGACAATACAATTTTTAGAAAAAATAATATTGTGGAGCAAAATGGGACTTATCTACATTCCTTAAATTTTCCTAGTATTGGCTGGTGGCGAGCGGCAACTATGCCAACCGACAGTGCTGGTTTAAATAATATGTACCGCTCTAAAGATGCGGATTTTGTCGATTTTAAAGCCACCGTCTCAACTTCCGAAGAGCAAATTGCCATTGCCCCAGGTTATTTGCAAAAAGAATGGACGGAAGGCAATCGACGTTATTTCACCTATCAATCTAAGGAGAAAGTAACCAACGATTTTATCTTTAATTCAGGCGAATTTGAAATCGCTAAAGATAAATGGCAGGCTGTAGATTTAGCGATTTATTACCATAAAGGACATCCCTATAATATTGACGTGATGATGGAAGGGATGAAAGCAGGGCTGGCGTACTGTTCTGAAAATTTTGCGCCTTATCAACATGAAAAATTAACCATTGTGGAATTTTCCAGAGGTTTAGGCGATTTTGCACAGTCTTTTGCTAATACTATGCCCTTTTCCGAGACTTCTTTTTTAAGAGATGTCAAATCTCCAGATGAAGAAATTATCGCCGATTTATTTTCAGGTACGGCGCATGAAGTAGCGCATCAATGGTGGGGCCATCAAGTAATTCCCGCCAATGCTAGAGGGGCAATTATGTTGACTGAGGGCATGTCAGAATATGTCAAAGCAAAGGTTTTAGAACAGTATAGAGATAAAAAGCAACTCTATAAATTCTTAGAAAAATCTCGACTCAGTTATTTGCGAAGTGCTGCTAGTGATACGGACGAACAACCTTTGATGTATAATAAAGGGCAAAGTCAAGGCTATATTCCTTACCAAAAAGGCGCTTTAGTATTTTATGCAATGAGCGATTATTTAGGGGATAAAAATTTCCATGCCGCCATTCAAAAATTTGTCAAAAAAGTACGCTTTAAAACAGCACCTTATACGACTTCTATTGAAATGGTCGAATATATTAAAACAGCTACTCCAGATTCTTTGCAATACCTAATCAAAGATTTATTTGAAACGATTACTTTATATGATAATCAAATGACGAGCGCCGAAGTTACCCCCTTACCCAATGGGCAATATCAGGTAAACATGAGCTTTTTAGTTAGTAAATACCGCAAAAACGAAAAAGGAAAATGGTTATTTGAAGATAGTCCTAATACTGTTTTGCAATATCAAGCGAATGATATGGAAAATGTCAAGCAGTCCTTACCTTTAGCAGATTATTTGGATATTGGTATTTTTGGAGTAGATGGAAAAGAAATATATTTGCAAAAGCATCAAATTACGCAAATTGATAACCAGTTAAGTATTATTGTGGATGAAAAACCGGTTGAAGTGGGGATTGACCCTTATGTAAAAATGATTGATAAGGATGGGCGGGATAATCGGGTTTTAGTTGATTGATTCTAGGTAACTGGTAGTAAAACCTTTAGGTTTTTCCGTCACTAGCCTTTAGGCTAGAATACTAATAAATGACAGACCTAAAGGTCTTTGACGGGAAAGCCTAAAGGCTTTACTACCAGTCACTCCTTCACCACCATAATCCGTATCCGCTTATAATCTGCCAACCAACCGTCATCTACAAAATGAGTCGCTTTTAAAGAGACTTGAACTGCTTCTAAAATAGCATCCTTTTCACTAGCAGAAATGCCAGCAAAAAAGTTATCTGTAAACATTAAAAACCAATTTTTCATTCCATCTTCCCCTTTTAAGGGCGTTGGTCGGTCAAAATGTGCTGCTTTGACAACTCTAAAACCTTGCTTTTCTAACAGCGTCGCATATTCGCCAATAGACGGAAAATACCAAAAATTAATATTCGCATTTTCAGTATAACCTCGCTGTAGTAATTCCTTTTTCAAAGCAGTCCACATTAATTGGATATTATCTTTTCCACCAAACTCGACCACCATTCTACCACCCGTTTTAAGTGCTTGATGGATACTTGCAATCGCTTTTTCTTTTTCTGGTATCCAATGCAAAACGGCATTAGAAAACACGGCATCAAAAGAATTGGTAAATGGTAATTGTCTAGCATCTGCTTGTTGAAAATTAATTGTGGGAAATTTGGCTTTTGC
>CAZXYA010000710.1:0-4346 GCA_964644655.1 uncultured Saprospiraceae bacterium
GTCTGCCAGAAACATGGGCAAAAATGATTTGTGGATTGCTGCTACTACTTTTGTTATCAATGGCACGCTGTTAACAGCTGATAAAGACTTTGATCATTTAGCGGATGTTTATTTTCCTGTGCATTTCGTAGATATTGATGCGTTTAAATAATTTTAATGCACTTTATATACTAAGCCTTCAAGGCTTCCGTTAAACGATTTGGTAAAGTGGCGATCGAACTTGCATGGCCCGAAATTTTTATAGATTTGGCATAATCTGAAATCGGTGTCCACCACTGATTATGATCGTTGAAATAAAAATATTTACATCCTTCTTTAAACAAACTTAAAACCGTTTCCATTTTTTCTTGGGATAGTTTTTGTTCTTTTCGGTTATCCAATAAAATTAATTTGTAATCATTAATATCTACTTCACCCAGTTTATCAATTTCTAAGGAATGGGTCTTGCTAAAACCATTGTTTTTTAGATAATCTACAAATGTTTGATCCTTTCCCTTTTGGCTTACTATCAGAATAGGACTTTCTCTAGCTGCTAACTCTTGTGCAAATATGCTGGTCAACGGATGTTTTTCAATTTCTTGTTTTACGATACTGGGCAGGTTCTTTTCTAGTGCTTTTTTCACTTCTTCCTCTGCCTTCTTTTTCAATCCCTTAAACTGTGCATATAGCATTCCCAATACCGCCAATACACTTATGCCTCCTAATGGAAGTCCCCAGTTTTTTAACCATTGTAAGATGTCTTCAACATCTATTACTCTTTGGTTTAGTTTTTCTAGGTCGGTTTGTGCGGTTAACCATAAGGTCGGCAATAATAAAAGAGTGAGGATCAATAGTTTTTTCATAAATGTTTGTTATGTCTAAGAAAAATAGCCATACCCAACAGCGGTTTTTGCTCCTATTCCATGCTCGGTAAGTGCTTCTTTAGTCCATTCAACGATATTTTGATTATTAAGCTTTAATTTGGACATAGGTCTATTTTTTGATGATATTAGAAACTGAAATGGGGTTTTCTTGATGGTTAAAAAATTAATAATAGTAGGATTACTCCAATCTGCTGGTGGTTTCATCTCCTGTTCTACATAAACACCTTTATCGTTTTTAGGAGAATCATAATAATCTTTGTAATGAACATTCATAATATCCATGCTCACTCGAATATCATTACTGTTAATAGGAAAGGCATCGAAGAAATTAATGTTCCCTTTTCTATCTGCTTTATCGGGTTCATTTTGCCCGTAGTAACTAGGTTCTTTTTTATTTTTTTTCTGCCCTTTTTTATGAATTTCATGTTCTTTAGAACAACCAAAAATATCACAAAACTCTTTACTTAAGATAGCTACAGCTTCCTCATTGTTAAATGCTTCTTGAATAATATAACTTCTGACTACTCCTTTAATTGAACTTGCTGGAATGTATGGAATACCATAAATATGGTGAAGCGTTATATCGGTTTCATAGACTGATGCCCCGCCTAAACCAAGTGTCAAACGCCAGTCTGGTTTAAATTCAAATGATTCATTATTAGGGTATAGTTCGGCGATGTTTTCTTTCTGTCGTTTAATTATTGCAGCGCAATCTATTCCTGAAAAGCTAAATTCTTCTAATTCTTTGAATTTATTTTCCTTAGAAAATCGGGAGCTTAAGCTAAACCCAAATTTTCCATCACTTTTTTTACTAAACATCTTTTCATGCTCTATGACATGGTAGGGCTTATTCAAAAAGAGGTAGAAATTTCTATCTGAACCTATATATTTTAAAAGTACAGCTTTAGAAAGTCTAGGTTTTGAGAATGACATTTTATCATTTGGAGTTGATAAATTTCGTTCTTTTTTAGTAATAAATTTTTTCACATTCAATCCTTTCGAGTTACGTCCAGGTTCAAACTCTAATTCAAGTCCAATATTTAAGTCATATTTTCTCCACCCCTGATTTTCCGCATCAGCTATATGATAAAAATATCTTTCTCCATCCTCTCCCCTAATAAATCCATAAGTTCCACCGCCTTTAATATCTATAATTTTTCCCTTCATAATTATTTTTCTTCCTCTTTAACAAATCTTCTAAAACACTTCATGATTGCCAATGTTTCTAAGGTCAAAGCACGAAGCAAAGTCATATCTTCCAACTCCAATAACTTTCTCATAAAGTCATTTTTACCAACATTGGGCAATAATTTTTGTTCATTTAATTCACTTGCACAATGCCAATTCCATATATCATAAAATACCTCTTGGTCTTTCTCTTGTAAAAAAGCCAAGGTATAGGGAAATCCATTTTTTTGAATATAAGCAGGTACTTTTTTTACCATGCTATCATAATTACTACTCTTTTCTTTCTTCGAAGCTCTTTCTTCTGGACTAGTAGCACGCATGGCATATAAAAGTCGCTTTTGTTCTAAATAATTAATCGCCATTAGTCAATTGATTTTTAAAGAGTTTAACAATACCTTTTCCTAAAGTACTACTACCCCCAATTTGGGCAATATCTTTTAAGTGAGTTTGAAAAAAGGCAATTACATCATTTGCCGTTTTAATGGCGTTATTATCTTTATTTCTTGGGAACTTAGCTTGACGCAAATCATATTCATTATCCTCATTTCCTTTCTTTCTTTTCTGAAAAATTCTATGCGCAGCAACCAGAGTGTATAAATAACTTTCAGCAGGTAAGTATTCTTCTGTAAATAATGCCCCACTTTGTACGGTTCCCGTATCATTTTGAATTTTTGTACGAGTAATAACTTCTGTAGAAAGTTTTGTGAAGTCTTGAAAAATATCATTTGGAAGTAGGACTAATCTATCTAATATTTGATTTCCTAAAAAATCAGATAATTGTGCTGCTAACTCAGAAATTAGATTCTGATTACTTTCAGTTTCATTAATATTAAAAATATATTCATCTAAAATAACCTTTCCCGAAATACCTAAATAATCACTATTTGCCACTATCGCATTATCTCCATTAAAAGATAAGCCGCCAGAAAATTTATCTATTTTTGTTCTATCTAAATTACAGATAAAAGCTAATTCTTGATATAATTTATCTAAAACTTGAGGGCAAGTTATTAAGGCATAAACTCCTTTGTAAGACTTAACTGGAAATAATAATATTCTAGCATCGGTAAAAGCTAAGGCGCCAGAATAGTCTTGATGCTCTCGATTTTCAAAGAATGATTTCACCCCTTTCTCAACTCCATCATCATCGTAACCAAAAGTCAAATGAATACCAATCTCTTCTGCTTCTGTGACAACATTTTGTTCTATATGTTCTCTAAAAGCCCCTTTTAAACTTGAACTTTGCACCATTGGAAAATCGGTATGCTTTTCTCGCTGAATAGGCAAGTCTATATGCCCTAAATCACTTCCACTTCCCACATGCATAGGAGTTTCTGTCCGAAAAAATAAGGGTTTGGCGATTTTGTACATCTTGTATTATTTTGAGTTTTGGATTTAGTCAATTATTATTGGTTAGCGTTTCGTTTCTTAATTTTTCGTTTTTTTGAAAGGGCAATAATTTTACCAAAATCTATCTTTTTATCAATATATGCTTTAGCGACTTCCTCACTCTCAAAGGTTTTATAAATGTAGAATTTGCCTTCTTTTTTTAAATTGTAAATTCTGTTATTATTATTTCCATCGTCATAGCATCTCTTATCTCCTTTGTGTTCATTTTTTGATCCATTTTGTACTTGGGGATTCCATAACTTCGTCGCTAAAATTCGTTGTATATCTTTTTGGTTGTTTATTTCTTCCCAAGTATTATCAGGACTATAAAAGATAAAGAATTGATTGTGGTATTTTTTCCAAAGTGCTTCTCCTAGGAAATTAAAGCAAAATTCATCGCCATCTAAATCAAAACAAACACTCAGGTCTTTATAAACCTGTGGATATTTATGCCTACTTAATAACTCTTGGTCCAATTTATTCAACACTTCCCAATGCTTTTCAAACGATTCAGTATCCTCCTTGATTGGCACTTGTGGTATAGTTATTAGGACTCCAGTATCTTCAAAAGTATATTGAATCTTAGTTTGGTTAATTTGTCCTAATAAAGATAAATATGGGATAATTCCTTTATAACCTCCTGTTATGTTTAGGATAATATTCTGTGCTAAACCTGCCCTTAATTGATTATCCCCTATTTGATAAAATCTATCTGTCAATCGAATTAATCCATTTTTAAATTTATCAAAATCATCAATTCTCAAATCTTTGATTACGTCAATTTTAGGATTAAAATGAATACTTACATTTTCTGAATAATATTCTTCCAAAAAGTCCTTAATGATTTCACATGCTAGTGCATTAACCCTTAAATAACTATACACTACAATTGTGTAATTTTCGGTC
>CAZXYA010000711.1:0-4341 GCA_964644655.1 uncultured Saprospiraceae bacterium
CAGACATAAAAACAAAAGTTCAAGGGCTTGATCCAAATATTCGAGCTAGAAACGTTGAAGGTTTAGCGGAGAATACAGGCAATATTTATGAGGCTTTGGCAATTATCACAAGAAGGGCAAAAATGCTTTCTATTGATTTAAAGCATGAGTTGCACCAAAAATTAGATGAATTTGCGGTAAGTTCTGATACGATTGAAGAAATTCATGAAAACAAAGAGCAAATCGAAATCTCTAAATTTTATGAGCGTTTGCCCAATCCTGTATTGATTGCAATGAACGAATATACAGAAGGTGAATTACACCACCGATATGGTAGAGAGGATAAAGATAATAATAGTGGAGGTGGAGACCGTAGAAGCAATAATAGATATTGATACAGTAGGCAGTAAACAGTTTGCAGTCTGTGAAAATACTAAAAACGTCCAAGTTTCTTCGGAGATTTGGACGTTTTTGATTTCTACCCTATTTTAGATAGTCAGATTAAAAATAGATAATAATCCGTTGGAAAATTAAGTAGTGCTCGAATAAAGTATGATACTCCCCAAAATCACCCCGTAACAGGAAGTTACAGGGTGATAGCAGCCATATCACGGGGTAACTTCCTGTTACCCCGTGATTTAAGCTTGCTTTTCACCAATCATACTTTATTCGAGCAGCTTTGAAAATTAATCCGTTGGGTAAAAAAATACTCCCAACGGATTAGTTGCCCAACGGATTCCAATATATATAATAGAATACATAATGTCAATTTTCAATCTGACGCTCTATTTATGAATTTGGCACAGAGTGCTTCCACACAATTTTTTCAGCATAAAGACTATTCAAATCATGGCATTAGACCGAAAAAAAATTCTTTTAGGAATTACAGGGAGTATCGCTGCTTATAAGTCAGCAACCTTAGTCCGTTTATTGATAAAAGCAGGTGCAGAAGTAAAGGTTTTAATGACTCCTGCGGCAACTGAATTTATTTCCCCTTTGACTATTTCTACCTTATCTAAAAATCCGGTGCATGCGGATATAGCGACAGATGCCAGTTGGAATAATCATGTGGAATTAGGCTTATGGGCAGATGTAATGATTATGGCACCTTTGACTGCTACAACTTTGGCTAAAATGGCATATGGTTTTTGTGATAATATCTTAACGGCTTCTTATTTATCTGCCAAATGCCCAGTCTTTGTAGCTCCTGCTATGGATTTGGATATGTGGAAACACCCTTCTACCCAAGGCAATATTGAAAAAATAAAGAGCTACGGCAATCACATTATTCCCGTAGGACACGGAGAATTAGCCAGCGGATTAGTAGGTGCAGGTCGGATGGCAGAACCAGTAGATATAGTGACTTATTTATCCAATTTCCTTTCAGCGGAAAAAGAATTAGCAGGTAAAAAAGCAGTTGTCACCGCAGGTCCAACTTTTGAACCCATTGACCCAGTTCGTTTTATTGGCAATCGATCTTCTGGTAAAATGGGAATAGCAGTAGCTGAAGCTTTAGCCGCAAAAGGAGCAATAGTAGATTTAGTATTAGGACCAACGCATTTATCAACGGATGCAACAGGCGTCAATATTATCCGAGTAGGAACGGCACAAGAAATGTTTGAGGCAACAACGGCAACTTTTCCAGATTGTTCGATTGCTGTTCTAGCAGCGGCAGTAGCAGATTACCGCCCAGAAACAGTAGCTAACCAAAAGATTAAAAAGAAGGCAGGTGGTTTGAATATTCCTTTAGCTAGAACCAAAGACATTGCAAAGACTTTAGGCAAACAAAAGCAAAAAAATCAACTGATTGTTGGTTTTGCTTTGGAAACGAATAATGAATTAGCAAATGCCAAAGGAAAGTTAGTCAAAAAGAATTTTGATATGATTGTCTTAAATTCTTTGCAGGATAAAGGGGCTGGTTTTAAGCATGATACCAATAAGGTAACAATTATTTCTGCGGAGGAGGTGAAGGATTTTCCGTTGAAGTCTAAGAAAGAAGTGGCGGTGGATATTGTGCGGGAGATTATTGATAGATTTAAATAAAGCGCTCTAATGATCACTCGTCAAAATGTATTCAAAATCGCTGCCTTATTATCTATTATTACTGCTTGTTATCATTTTATTGGAATATTCTACCTAGTCAATAAGTCATCCTCTTTGAGACATACCCTATTTGTAATCACTAATTTGTTTTGTTGCTATGGATTTATAACACGCCCAAAATACTTTGTATTTATTTTTTTTATCTTGATAATACAGCAATTTAATAGTCATGGTAACTCTTTAATTCGTCAATGGAATAATTCTCAAACTATTAATTGGATTGACTTAAGCATAATCATTTTACTACCTATTTTTTTGATAAATTTGATTATAGAATTTTGGCAGGAAAAAATGCTTAGTAATGAGACAAGAATAAATTGATTATTTTCTTGGAATTCCAATTTTAAATATTAAAAATCTATCTACGATCAGTTATTTGCTCCCTTAAATTAAAATCAAATTGGTAAGGGGTTTCGCAAAAAACAGCTCCGATGTATCAAGCTCTAAGTAGACGAGCTAGGAGGATTGCAAACTGATTTAACGGATTAGTCGGATCTAAACAGATTTTCTTTATAACGTGTATTTTTTTCGTCTTTCTTAGAAATGAAGTGAGTAAAATGAAATAATTTATTTCTTCTTTTTTAACTATTTTATGAGAGGCAAAACATAAAACTAGCCTAGTTTATTTTATCATTCTTTCTTTTAATTCAATCTTTCGCCCATCTAGATCTTTAATGACGGCAAAATAGCCAAATTCAGATGAAGTAGGTGCGCTGAGAATTTTTACATTATCCTTTTCTAAAGTCATTATTAACTCATCTAGTTGTTCCACATCAAATCCTAATCTAAGCGAATAATCTGGCTGTGCTTGATTTTTCAATAAGGGGTAGATTTCAAAAACAGTACCGTCCAACTCAGCAGCATAATGGAACGGTCCTTTGCCATGTCGATGATAGTCGAATTGAATGCCTAACTTTTGGTAGAAATTAACAAGTTGGTCAATATCCTTAGTTCTAATTACAATTAGGTTAATTTTCATTTACTTTGTTAATTGATAAGCAGCCATCAGCATTTGTTCCTGTTCTCCTTTCTCCATTTTATCCAATAAAATCCATTTGTCTCCCAAAGGCGTTATATCTACAGATTTGTCTAAAACTTGCCCTATTCTAAGATTATCTTCATTCTCAAGATTTAATTTGTCAAAATCTGGTTTTATCAAGGAATTAAATTGACTAGCATGAATGGCAAATATTTCGCCGTTTTGATGGTTTACTAAAACGGTCAAATTACCAAGCGTATATTTCGTTTTATTGGGTAATTTTTTCCCAAGTTTCCCTAATAAATGGGTGCTTCCTTTATCTGCATTATTCCGCTGCCATTTAGTTAATTTTATTTTTGCTGGCTTTAATTTAAAAAAAGCAAAAATGGGTTCATTGGCTTTATTAGCAATGACTTTACTACTTAATTCGTCTTGATCATTTGAGGCAGTTCCCTTCTTTTTATTGAATTGTTCCATCGTAAACTTCAGACCAATTGTCCCAAAGGCCTTAACCGTTTCTGCAGCTGTTTTAATAATGGTTGGTAAAGTTTCCCTTTCTTTTTCCGTCCATTTTCCTAAGACAAAATTGGCTTGTTGCCCTTTATGGTAATCATTGCCAATACCAAGTCGTAATCTTGCATAATTCTGATTGCCCAAGGCCCGATTAATATCTTTTAACCCATTATGCCCACCGTCACTTCCTTTTCCCTTGATGCGTTGTCTGCCATAAGGCAAGTTTAAATCATCTAAAATAATTAAGACATTCGATTGTGGTACTTGATGCTTGCTCATCCAATAATTCACCGCCTTTCCGCTTAGATTCATAAAAGTGGAGGGCTTTAGCAAAATAAAAGTTCTGCCTTTATGCTTAAATTCTGCTACATCTCCTAAAGTGGCATTTTTATAAGTCAGGTTAAATTCTTTTGCCAAATAATCCACTACATCAAAGCCTATATTATGACGGGTGTCATCATAATCATAGCCCATATTGCCTAATCCTACAATCAAATACTTCATTGGGTCGGGTTCAATTTCTTTAAAAAAATGATTAAGTTTATCTTTCAACCAGTTTAACACAGTAAATAGTTTCGTTTGCTGTAAATTGCAAAAGTAACATAGCTCTTTGAGCTGTGCAACTGTTATTATTCTGGCACCACTCACAGAGCTATCAGGGCGTCAGATTGAAAATTGATAATATTCAATTATTAATTTGTTTAGAATCCCTGCCTGCGGCAGGCAGGCGTAGCTAACTTAATCCGTAGCTCCTATTTTTTAGCTAC
>CAZXYA010000712.1:0-4332 GCA_964644655.1 uncultured Saprospiraceae bacterium
TCAAAGTGTCGCCCAGATTTTCCACTTAGCCCTTTTAGTTACTACATCTGTTTTCGCCTATTTGAACAAAGGCATTTTCATAAAAACTAAAATACTGTTTGTGAAGCTTGATTTGGGTGGACTTCGAGTCCACCCAAATCAAAAACCTTTTTACAAACTTTGCCGTTTAGTTTACTCCGATTCATCGGAGATACGGCAAAATTTGTTATAATACTAGACTTATTGTTTTTATGAAAATGCCCTTTATTTGGACGGGTTAAAAGACGCTCTAAGAAATGATCTCTTCCAAATCAATATGCTTAAAAAAAGGTGGTAGTTGTTCGCCTAACAGCAATCTCCTAGCAACATTTCCTAATTGTCCTGCAGCAAATCTGGCTTCACTAGCTAATTGTGGGTAGCCGCAAATTTTTTTGCCCATCTCAGATAAAGCCATTTTGGAACGTTCAGAAATTAAGTCCCATCCACCACACCAAATGGCCAATGCTTTCATAAATTCCGCATCATTGTCAAAAGCTTCTCTTGGTGGTTGACTTTCCTTTAAAATGCCATGAAAAATGGGGAAATTAGGGTCATTCCCGTAAGGCTCAATACTAAGTAAACCACGTTCGTCAGCACAATAAATAGTATTGATTTTAAGGGATTTAGCGACCTGCCTGATAGGGAATTTAATTTCCAAACCATCGCATTCTTCTATTAATAAATCCAAACCATTTAAAAAGCTATGAATGTTGTTTTCGTGAACACCTTCGGGAAAAACTTCCACCTGTAAATAGGGATTTATCTGATAAATTCGACGGGCTGAAATAGTGGTTTTCAATACGCCTATATCTGCAATACTAGCATTTAACCTATTTAAGTTAGACAAATCTAATTCATCAAAATCTGCAATTTTTATTTTGCTGCACAGATGTTCCTGGCTAACTGTGATTGCTGCTTCACCACCAACAGATAAACCAATCACACCAATTGTTTTCTGCCTTAAATAAGCTTGTTCTTTGGCGGTAATTTTGTATTGATTCCGATTGGTGATAACTGAAAAATAATCTGCTTGCTGGAGAATATGAATGACTTTTTGTGTCCAAGGATAATATACCCAGTTAGTCATATCTGCGATTTTTTCAGTATCTTCTAATAGCTTTTCGACTTGCTGCAATCGTACTGTTTTATCAGTAATAGTAGGATTTTGAACTCGTATTAAATCTTCTAATTGTCGGTCTATATGGTCAATAATAGTGATAGAGAAAGCATTACAAAAGCGATGAAAAGTGGCCTGTTCAGTAGTTTTTAGCTGAAAAATGATGGGCTCATAACTCAATTCAGCGGCTATAGTAGGATTTTTTAGAGATTGGATAAATTTTTCTAAGGGGTGTATGGTTTTTATCATTTTGTAGTTTGTTACTTTGAAACCATCCTAAAATTTAACGACCTAATGTTTAGTAAACAAACTTTAGTAAAACGAGGTTAAATGGTGGGCGATACTTTGAAAGTATCGCCCACCATTTAATCTCATTTTACCGCTAGGATCAAGCATTTTTCAGGGTGATTTTAAATTTGTTACTTATAGATTGCCATTCACAATTCCAGCACCATCTGGATATTGGAACGTTCATAAACAGAAGTGAATTGAGGGATTTTTTTGAAACCTAATTTTCGGTATAGGTTAATGGCAGGTTTGAGTTTGGTATTACTTTCTATAAAAAGAGTTTTACCGTCTAGGGCCTTCGCTTTTTCAATTATTGTTTTGCCTAATAACCAACCGATCCCTTTTCCTTGGACAGTTGGGCTGACTGCCATTTTCGATAATTCGTAATCATAGGGGCCACTTATAATTTTGACTAAAGAGCAAGTACCTACAGGTTGACCTTGATAAAGCGCCATAAAAATAGCTCCTCCATTATCCAAGATTTTATCAGGATTATCTAGCCCCTTATAATCTGCTGCTTCCATAACAAAATATTTGTTAATCCACTCAATATTTAAATCTCTGAAAGCGGCATGATATTCAGGGGTGAAGTTGATGATTTGAACTCCTTTAGTTATTTGTTGTTTTTTCTGTTCCATGATGCTGTACTAATCCTTAAATATTTTATCTATTCCCTAACTTGGTGAAGCTAGTACTATAAGAGTCAGTTTGTCCATTTCATGGACTTTCAGGAGTCAGATTTTCCCAAGGTAAAAGCCTGACTCCTGAATGAAAATTTTAATTTTTGGTCTGACTCCTGACACCATGATAACGAATCTTTTAAATACAATTCTCTATCGTACACTTTTTTCTGAGTCACGGGCATCCCATCCCCCTTTGGGTTCGGAAACCCCATATTTTAGCCGCCGAAGGCGGCGTTTTTAAAAAGTGTAGGGTAGAGAAAAATACAAGTCTTGCCAAAAAATCGCAAGATTTATTTGGTAACAAACAAACTAAATCATTCATTCATTCATTCAATTGCTCTCCACAATATTTACAATAAAGAGCATCATCATCATGTCCTTCTTCTCCACAATAGCGGCAAGCTTGGGTGTTATGTTGTAATTCTTGTTGATTTAATAACTCAGTAGAAACGATGCCTGTCGGAACAGCAATTACGACATAACCCATTATCATAATGATCGCAGCGACAAATTGTCCTCCAGCAGTTTGTGGAGCTATATCTCCATAACCTACCGTCGTTAAAGTAACTATTGCCCAGTAAATGCTACGTGGGATACTGGTGAATCCAGTATTGGCTTCTGATTCAATCAAGTACATCAAAGAACCCATAATCATGACGATTAAGAGAATGAAAACCAAAAAAACCGTTATCTTAGCCCGACTTGCTTTTAAGGCGTTTAAAATTAAATGGCCCTCTTTTAAAAAATGAGCTAATTTAAAAATCCTAAAAACTCTAAAAAGTCGCAAAGCCCTGATAATCATTAATGTATGAGTACCTGGAATTAGTAAGCTAAGATAGGTTGGCAGAATAGAAAGTAGATCAATGATGCCATAGAAACTTTTGGCATATTTCATTGAATTGTACACACAATATAATCGAAGGCCATATTCGATAGTGAAAAATATGGTAAAAAACCATTCTAAAATATAAAATAAATCTTGATAACTTGCTTGTAATTCTCCTACACTTTCTAGCATCACGACAATTACACTAGCGACAATCATTATCATTAAAAAGACATCAAAAAACTTACCCGCAGGCGTATCGGCCTCGAAGATGATTTCGTGTATTCTTTCTTTTGTTGGATTAAGTGTTGTTGGCATATTTATATAGACCTATGTTGTGTGTGTAGTTTATTGTACCAGAAAACTTCGGTTCCTTACCCAATCTCAAGCCCTATTTTTTTTCTTAAAGTTTTGGCTCGTTTGTCTTCTCCATCATGACTCCAACCTGGAGCATAAAAGATATATTTCAATTTATCTGACCATTTAGGGGCCCTTTTGACATCTCGCCAAATAGCCGCATATTCATGCCCTGCTACTATAAACGGATTGTAAGTTTCAATATTTTGGGTTAAGCCGTAAATGGGTTTTTCTAAGTCCTTTTCTTCCGAAAAAGTCCCAAATAATCGGTCCCAAATAATTAAAACTCCTGCATGATTACAATCTAAATAACGAATATTGGAAGCGTGATGTACTCGATGATGAGAAGGGGTATTGAAGATGAATTCGTACCAATTCGGCAATTTATGGACTAATTCTGTATGTACCCAAAATTGATAAAATAAGTTAATCGAAATAATGATAAACATCATTAAGGGATCAAAGCCCAAAAGAGGTAACCACATCCAAAATAGAAACTTATGGAGGCGTTCGCCAACCCCTTGGCGTAGAGCTGTACCAAAATTGAAGCGTTGAGAAGAATGATGTGGCACATGCCCTGCCCAAAATAAACGGACTTCATGATTCATGCGATGAAACCAGTAATAAGCAAAATCATCTAAAAAAAATAGAAGCGTCCAAGCCCACCATTGCCGACCAATAACATCACGAAGGGGACTTATTTCATGCAAGTAATAAAAAGCAATAAATGCCAATAATTTTGGAAGGAATTCAATAATGCCTGTGAAAATAAGCATCCAAAAAGAGGCCATCGCATCTTTTCGATGATAGATGTCTTTATCAATTAATACTTCAGCAATAATTGCCAAAATAAAAATAGGTAAGGCAAAAATAGCCAAATTATCCTGCGCCATTAAATCTAAAAAGTGTTGAATATCCATTTATTTGCATTTATTTATAAGGTTAAAGGTAAGAATATTATTTTTTGTGGGCAAAGTGATTAATTAGTACTCTTTACCGTACACATTTTAAAAATGCTGCCTTTGGCAGCTAAAAAGTGGGGT
>CAZXYA010000713.1:0-4329 GCA_964644655.1 uncultured Saprospiraceae bacterium
GGATACGGTGGCGGTGGCGGTCGTGGTGGATACGGCGGCGGTGGTGGAAGATATTAGAATTGAATTCAAATATTTTTATCGCATAAATAGAAAGCCTCTACAGATTTGTAGGGGCTTTTTATTTTGGCTTAATAAAAAATAGTCCGAGTCAAATGAATAGGATAAGTAGTTTCATAAAAGGCATCCTGGCCTCGATTCCAAAGCAAATAATCTAAATCGACCGAAGTAAAATTATAGCCCAATGTTTTAAATTTTTCCCGAAGCAATTCTACCGTATGAATAGCACAAGCTCTAATTTCAATTTCCATTTCAGAACCTCCTTCCACTAATTCTTGATTATCTATAATGTTTGCCAAAGAAGCTTCATACTTTAAAATACCATCACATCGCAAGACATGAGGCACCATATTATCTGCAAAAATGGTTAATTGATTTAGGTCTTTAAAATGCCCTAATCCACGATTTCCAAATGCTAAGGAAATATCTGCTACGGCTATTTGAGGTCGTTTTAAAATAGGTATTCGCAAATCTCCATAAGTCGCAAAATCTTGAAAACAAGGAATTTGTATCAGTAAATTAACTAGTCTTTCCGCAGAATGATGAATAGATTCAAACATCAAGCGCACCTTTCCCTCAAATTTTTTTTTTAAAAAAAAGCCTACTTGATTTAAAGCTGCTGCAAAGAGCCCCATTAATTCTACAATAGCTTCATTTTCTTTGGATTGACCAAAAATAGTAAGGCAATCTTGGGTAGTCAATTGAGTTAAATGGACCGCAGTAACAGGTGAATGTTGCTCAAAATAAGTTTTCCATGCTTTGGCTATTGTAAAGTAACCAGAACCTTCCATACTATTTTTTAAATGTGGAAAATAACCTGAACCAAAATTGATGGCTTCTAAGGTTAGAAAATACAATAAGGTTTGTTCCTCATGTCCTAAATAATGACAAGTTTCATCCAAGGGTGGATTGGCTATGTTTTCGATGGATAATGATTTAGCATAAGCCCCTAGTTTATCGTGTGCTATGGTGATGAATTGGGCTGTTTCTGCTACGAGGCGGGTTTTATGTCGAATTTCTTCAAATATATTCATGAATGCTAAATATTGAAAAGGGGAGTAAAAGACAGCTAAAAAACTATTTATTTTTTATAGAAAGAGCTTCCAGAACTTAAAGTTCTGGAAGCTCTAAACAGTATAATAAAAGGCTAATTTCAATGTTGCTAAGGAACGGTTCAAAAATAACTTTACATTTTAGAATTGCAACTTACTGATTATCAGTAGTGTTTTTAATTTTAATTGTCATTTTAATTTTAATTCATTCCTAATGCTGCGTTTCCAAAATTTTGATTAATTATAGTGTCATTTTTTAGGTGCATCAGCACCTTTAAGAATCGGCATTCTTGTCAAAAAATTTGTTTCCATAGCACTAGTGGTTCAAGCACAAAATGATTGAAAGTTTTTATTCGTTGGCATCAATTGATTACTGCCTATTTGCCTACTGTAATACTGCCTACTGTGACAATGCCTACTGCCTAAGGATTTAACCAAGCATTCTTTGCCTCCAAATAATTATCATTTTTGATAGCATTCCGAACCGTCTCAAATAACCGAGTCATAAACCGGATATTATGAACGACTAATAAGTGCATACCTTGTAATTCCTTAGCTTTTAACAAATAATGAATATAAGCTCGACTATAATTTTTACAAGTTCGGCAATCACACTCTGGGTCTACGGCTATATCCGACTCTCTATGTGTCGCATTCATCAGGTTCAACCTATATCGCTTTTCAGTACGCACTAAAGCCCAACCATGCCTAGCAATTCGAGTAGGAGAGACACAATCAAAAGTATCAATCCCTTTCATAACATTTTCCCAAACATCCTGCACGCCACCGATGCCCAATAAATGAATAGGCTTGTCTTTTCTTAAACCCGCCATCGCCATCTCGACTACTTCATACATTTGTGCCTTATTAGCCCCCAAAGAACCACCAATAGCATGTCCAAAGAAAGGCTGTTCAGAAATAAAATTAGATGCCCGCATTCTTAAATCCTCATAAACACCACCTTGAATAATGCCATACAAGCCCTGTTTGCCATTATGCCCTCTTTTGAATTCTTCGTAACTTCGAATGGCCCAACGATGACTCAATTCCATCGACTTCTCCGTATATCTTTTGTCTACATTAAAAGGCGTACATTCATCCAATACTAAGATAATATCCGCCCCTAATTTTCGCTGTGTATCAATAGCTGATTCTGGCGTCAAGACTTTTTTACTACCATCAATATAAGATTTAAAAGTAGCCCCCTCTTCTGTTATTTTCTTCAAACTTTTGGCATAACCAGAAGTTCTTTTACCCTTTATCTCTTCAGCCACCGAACCATGGCCCAAGCTAAAAATCTGAAAGCCACCACTATCCGTTAGCATTGGCCCGTCCCAATTCATAAACTTATGCAAACCACCCATTTTTTCAATCAAATCTGGACCCGGTCTCAATAAAAGATGATACGTATTAGCGAGGATAATATCAGTATTCGCTGCCCTTAAATCTTGTGGACTTGCTCCTTTTATGGCTGCTTTGGTGGCACAAAAGATAAAATTAGGGGTTTCTATCGTCCCATGTGGGGTCGTTAATACACCTAATCTAGCGTTTGTTTCGCTCGATTCTTTAACTACTTCAAAATTAAATCCAGGATATTCTAACATGCGGCAAAAATAAGGAATAATAATGATGAACGATGAATGATGAATGATGAATTCGTTGTTTGGACAGTAAAATAACTAAAAAGTATATCCTATTAATCCACCAATGACTATTAGAATCGAGATTGCTTTGAGTGCCATGTTTTTCTTTTTAGTTAAAATAGAACTACGGATTAAATTCATGACATCTTTGGTATTTGCGTATAAGGAGTTGAATGCTTCTTTTGAAATATAATCCGTTTCATACAATAGTTCTAGCCAAAACTGAGTTTCGGCTGTTTCTTTTTGTCCAACACTTAATTTATGAATAAAATCTTTTGGGCTTTCTGCATTTTGGGCTTCCCTAACCATCGCACCAGGATTGGTACCTGACCGAATGAATTGACTACTAATCGTGTATTCTTTTTTCTCTTCTTTTAAATATTTACATAATTTGACGATTCTGATAGCCATAATTAAGGTCTTCTCTTTCAGCGGGTCTTCTCCCGTAAAGATTTGTTTAGTTTTCATCTCATAGATTGTTTAGTGAAATAATGTAAGTTCTAGAATGATGAACGATGAATTTACAAAACATCCAGTACTTTCCATAAACTCCGAATAAATAATTCATTATTTACCCTCAAAATCCATTATTCCCTCTTAATTTGTCCAAACCACCGAATTCATCATTCATCATTCCTCGTTTCTCGTTTCTCCAACATACCTCCATTTTTTAGACAAATAAATCATAGGTGTATCCAAAATAGCAATAAACAACCGCAACCAATAAGTCCCCAAAATATAAGTCACTAAAACGGTCATAAAAGGCAATGGATTGGAACTCAGCACAATCCAAGCTAAAACGGAAAAAACGGTATTGTCAATTAAGGCGGAGACCATCGTAGAAACATTATTCCGCAACCATAAATAACGATTTTTGGTTTTCTTTTTAATCCAATCATAAAACCAAATATCATATAATTGACTCGTTAAATAGGCCAATAATCCTGCAAAAAATAAAGAAAATTGTAGGGTAAACAAACTAGAAATATGACCGTGATAAGGCAATGCCCAAGCCATATCTTCTCCTGCTTGTTCGGGAGTCAAAGGCGAAAAACCGAGGGTAAACAGCATAATGATAGAGAAAAATAGGTGGGCGAATAATCCCATAAACACCCCATTTCGAGCCTTTTTGATGCCATAATTTTCGCCCAATATATCCGTTGCCAAATAAGTAGAGGAAAATAAAATGGTACCTAATGCCACAGGTTCTGGATACAAAGAAAACTGTACTGCTTTTAATACCTGAATATTGGCAATGATAATAGAAACGGCAATATAGGCAAATAAGCCACTTGGCCCATAAAACCGATTGGCGGCTAGAATGGTCACAAAACAAAAGAGTAACATCAATACCCAAATGGCCTCTGGTGCCCAGGCATTCATGGTTTGGATAAGTTGTTCAGAAATAAAATCCATTGGCTAATGCTTATAGGCAGGCATATTAATTGAGGTGCTAAAAATGATGGTAGTCGATGTTTGAAGCTTGCATCCATAGCCATCAGGCTAAGAAAAAATATGGTCAGTGCGCTGCACCTTAGAGTGGCATAATAGCGGGTTTTATACAAATGTGGTCGCCC
>CAZXYA010000714.1:0-4305 GCA_964644655.1 uncultured Saprospiraceae bacterium
GTGGTTTTACCTACACCGCCTTTGAAGTTTAGAAGTGATATAGTTTTACTCATGGGAGCAAATGTACAAAAGCATAATAACATAAACAAGTAATTGCGTTATTGCGCAATAAATAATTTTGAATTTAATCTTCCAATAGAGGTACATTCGGGCTACGAACTTAAAGTTGTCATATCTAAAAAAATTAATGCTGGGTTTATGCAGAATGATACTTTACTTATGTGATGTACCTTAAATGTAGTAAAAGAACCAAAAATACAAATCTGATGATGGGATAACAGTAAGTATGTGATACAGACTAGTCCGTACTGTATCGTAAATTTGTCCGAATTTATATTTTTTTCTTAGCGTATGTTTACACACGATTCTTCGTAGTACCCTGATTACCAATAACACAATCAAAACTAAATAGATAAAATCATTGGTAGCTATCAAAAGGACATAGTTATTCAGTCCTTAGTTATGTCAAAACAAAGGTTATTATAATGCTTACTTTAGTTTTACGTCCTAAGCGAGACGGAACATTAAAACAAATGCTTGACAAGGAAAGCCACCAATAATAAAGCCTATTAGTTGTTATTAAGAATGCACCAGTACCACAAGAAATATCAATAACTATTCTATATTATCCAGTTTTCAAAAACAGCTTGTAATACTTCATTATAACACAAAGTAAGCACAGGCGGCACTATTTGGAGCAATAGCCGAACCATAGGTTTTAAAACAACTAGATAGATACTAATTGCTTTTTTTATAGTATCTAGGAAATTAAATATCTCTTTTCCTAGTTTTTTGGCATAGGATAGCCACTTAAAGATTATGTCTTTAGTCATGCTTATAAAACTTTAAAAAATTATTAAGTAGAACCAGATTCAACTGGTTTGATTAGGTGTTACTCTAAAACTGGTAACTAAAACAAAATTAGGTCATTCTATTATATTTATAGTTATGTGTTTCTTTCTTAGGAAACTCAATAAGGCAAATATAATACATACCTACTATAAAAGCATTCCTATTTATACATTCTTAGTGATTTTGTGAGGGCGTTGTGTAGGTAGATTTATTTAACGCAAATAAATACCTATTTTGAAACAAAGGTATAACAGTTCATTAGTTTAAAATTCTAATAGCTTAGAAATTTTCATTAAAAATTATGTTATGGCTTTTGTTCCTATAATCTCTTATTATTACTTAAATGGGATAAAGTCTAGCATTCGTCGAAGAATTGCTTTTTTATTGAAAAAACTTTATTAAAAACTTGCATTATATTCCTATTGGGAATATATTTGTATTATTCCTGGCGGGAATAAAGTTCTTTGAGGTTGGTTCTATGTTTATTGATTGTAGTTCATTATTTAAATTTTAAAACAAAAAAAATATTGAATAAAAAAAAGAAGATCAATAGAAAATCGAAAATGCCAGTAATTAGTAAAGTACCTCAGATGAGAGTTGAAATATCTGAGATGATAGAAGAGCTTAATATTCAGAATAGAGAATTAGAGAGATATGTGGAAGATTTAAGAGTATATAAGCAAAATAACGAGTTAGAAGATAAGGTATTATTACTTATTAATAAAGGTGAAAATCTTATTAATAATAAGGTAATAGTGACGAACAAAGTAATAATAGAGTTAGGATACCAAGCATTAGCACTTGATGATTATGAGCATTTTTGGAAGATGGCAGAGAGAATATCTAATGTTTTCTCAAAAGTGGCAAGAGGAGCTAATGATCTTGGAGAATTTCTTGATGGATTAAATTTACCAGATTTCTTTTAGGCGATTTTATTAGATGAAATCAAAAGGCTATAGTTAGTAACGTAGAACCTCCTTAAAAAAAGGGTCTGTAAGAAAAAACTTACATCCCCAATTTGCAAACTAAAAATGGAGCTGGATTAACTTTGGTCAGTATGTCCCAGCTCCAAAAAATCAATTAAAAATGTAGAATCAAACCTTTCTTATTTTTTATGTGGAGTTCTATGTCCACAACTCAGATTAAACATACTTGTAAATAACATTTAAAATTAAAGCATGAATAATATAGGAAGAGCTATTCTTAAATTAAGAAAAGATTTGGGCTATTCTCAAATTGAATTATCAACACTAGCAGGAATAACACAAGGGTATCTTTCAAAAATAGAAAGAGAATCCAAAATTCCTACTATTGAAAATCTTGAAAATATCTCAAAAGCTTTATCTATACCAGTTTCCTTAATAACTTATATTGCCGAGTCTTTCTCAAAAAAACCTAAAGGCAGATTTCAAAAGCTAATGGATAGGAATTTACAAATATACTATTCATATATAGTAAAATCTAATAAATATAATAAGAAATCAAAAGAGACTGATAGTTTACTTAAAAAAGCTAATCAGATTGAAAAAGAATATGATTCTATATTATTAGAACTAGAATCTATGAAAGGAAAACCCGTAATGTCATAGAAATTAAATGAATCCTAAAAATATTACTAAAGAGAACTTTTGATTACTGGCATTTTCGATTTTCTTTTTTTTAAAATTTGTTTTAGAATTTAAAATATAACAGCCGCTTAGAAAAATCTAAGCGGTTTTTTTATTGTTCCTATAATGATGCTTTTTGGTACTACTACCTCTGTATCTGCATCTAAACCAATTAAGCTAAAGACAAATTTTTCAACAACAGGAACAATTGATGTATTTTTCTACTTCTGTAACCCAGATAAATTTGGGCATAGGTAAACCATAGATATAATGGAACAAACAGAGGAGGGGTTGAATCAAGACAAATAAGCATGATACAGTATGAGCAAAACTGTATCATATTTCTCTTATTTATATAGTCAGAAGGTTTGTGTTTCTGGTCTTTTTTCTGCACATGTGATACATTTAAAGTATCATTTTAGGATTGTGTGAGACGTTGAAATACCTAGGATTTACCCCTATATTATGCGAAATTCAACATCATCTTTTTTTAGGTGTGACAATTTATAGGTCATATCCCGAATGTACCCCCAATACAAAAGAAAGATGGATTTTTTGATAGGGTAGGGGGAAGTAACTAAAAAGAAAACTTAATCTAAAACTTCATAGGCCACATCTGCTGTTTTTCCAATAAATCCAATAGCTAATAGAATGATTTTTTGTTCACTCCCCAGATAAGCCTCATAATATTTTCGGTGATGAATCTGTTTGATGGCTCGATTTAATAAAGTAGCCATTTTTCCTCTTTGCTGGAATTTGAATTCTAAAATATAAGTTTGTTTTTTTAATTCTAATACGCAGTCAATAATTCCTTTATCTGTGAGTTTTTCTAATTCTATCTTTATACCTAATAGACTAAACAGCATATAAAAAAGCGATTGATAATAGCTCTCCTTTTTGATGTGTAGCTTTGATGGAATACCAGCCATAAATCGGCGAAGTAATAATTTAAATTGAATAAAATCTTCTTTATCTAAGGCTTGTCTTAGATGGATAATATCTGGTTGTATGCTGCCTTTCTGTTGATGTGTATAGTCTGCCAAAAGATAGGTAAACAAGGATTCTCGAACTTCTTCATTGGGAATTTGCAGCGAATACAATCTTGCTCCTAAATTTGCTTTTTCTTGACGAGCAATTGTTAGATAACCTGTTTGAAAAAGTAATGCCTTAATATCCAAGTGTTCCAAATCATACGCATCAAAACTTATATCCGTTAATTGTACATTCGTTAAATCTACGGGGGTAAGTGCAGCTTTGGTCATTTGCTCAATTAAAAAAGTAGGCGTACCTGTAGAAAACCAATAATTACTAAATCTTTGTTGCTGAAAAAGATTTAAGATAGAAAAAGGATTATATACTTTTTCTACTTCATTCCAAGAATAGCCATTGTACCATTTTTTTATTTGGTAGAGTAGGGTAGCGGTATCTGTTTTTTCTTGTTGTTCTAATTGTTGTAAATAAGGCGATAGAGTTGTTTCTAAATCTTCTTGAGTAAACCCTAATAGTGAGCCAAATTGCTTTTGCAAAGTAATATCTATCAAATTATTCATTCCAGAAAATACCGAGACCTTTGAAAAACGAGAAACGCCAGTAATCATCACAAAATGCAAATAAGGGTCGAGAGATTTAATGACACTATAAAAACTACCTAAAACTTCTTTATTTTGACGAGCCTGTGCCGGTTTGTCTAAAAAATCTATAATAGGTTTATCATATTCATCTATTAACAAAACT
Organism: uncultured Saprospiraceae bacterium; assembly: GCA_964644655.1. Taxonomy (GTDB): domain Bacteria; phylum Bacteroidota; class Bacteroidia; order Chitinophagales; family Saprospiraceae; genus JAFMDF01. Next base: position 4,194 of record CAZXYA010000714.1, read on the forward strand.
ACTTGTTGTCCTGTCTTTTGATATAACTTTCTGACCAACTCTTCTAATTGGCTTTTAATTCCTGTTCTAGTTATTGTTATATCATATTGAATGGCATAATTCTCCAAGCGAT
>CAZXYA010000715.1:0-4292 GCA_964644655.1 uncultured Saprospiraceae bacterium
AAAACACCTCCATCTGCTAACCAATGGACGGCTTTTCCCGTACCTGCTCTAGCATTTATCCACGTTTTAAGTGCCTCAGGGGCTGCTTGGTAGGAGGCCTTATTTGCATTAAGATTAACTTCTTCTACTGTTGCCTTTATCGTTTTCACTTTAACATCTTGGCAACTAAGGACAAAAAGTAACAAAAAAAGAAATTGCAACAATTTAAACAGTCTCATATCTTGTTAATTTTGTGATGAATAGTTTTTTATTTTAAAGAAATACAAAAGCTCCCTAGTAGGCGTTACTTTCAAGGTAACTCCTACTTTCTTTGCTTTTGAAAATGAAGTTAATTTTTAGATTTTTAAAGTAAGAGTTACTCTGAAAGTAGGGTCTACTAGGCACTCTCTTCAAATCCAGCCATAGTCTCTGGATGAGCCGTCTGAATCAACATCGCCTTTTTCCTAAAAAACCGCAAAAATCCCGCATCTCCCATTCGAGAGCCATTGATACCGGATAGTTTAAATGAATTCTTTTCGGCATCGTATACTTTATTCGTTAAACTACCATCATTGATACTTACTGCCCCTACCTCCATTTGTCTTGCTACAGCTAAAGCATGTTCAATGTCTTTCGAAAAAACAGAACCAGATAAACCGTAAATACTATCATTCGCTAATTCAATGGCCTCCGCTTCCGTTTTAAAGGACATAATCGGTACAACAGGACCAAAAGTTTCCTCCGTCATCACTGACATTTCATGGTTAACATTCGTCAAAACAGTTGGTCGCCACCAGGTACCTCCTCCATGGTTTTCTATGATACCACCTGTATGTAGTACCGCCCCATTGGCCACCGCTTCATCTACTTGTGTTTGTATTTTTTGGGCTTGCTTATCAAAAATTAAAGGGCCCATTTCCCCTTTAGATATATCTGTTGTCAGGGAAACAGCTTTAGCTTTTTTGACAATTATTTCAACAAATTCATCGTATATTTTTTCATCTACATAAACTCTTTCTAAGGACTGACAAGCTTGACCTGTTGCGCCGACACAACTTCTTAAAACAGCATCAGTTGCCACTTCTAAATCTGCATCTGCCAAAACAATGGCAGGGTCCTTACCTCCTAATTCCAAAAAGGCAGGAATAAAACGTTCTGCACAAGCAGCTCCAATTTTTTTACCTGTCGGTACACTTCCCGTAAAACAAATAGCATCTACATTTTGAACAACTGCCTTTCCTGCTTCCGCCCCTCCTCGAACTAGTTTCAAAACGCCTGCTAATTCAGGAATAGCCTTTATACTTTTCTCTAAACCATCCATAAATCGCGGGGTCACCTCACTCGGTTTTAATAAAACCGAAGACCCTGCACAAAGCGCAGGAATCGTATCTATCAACGCTAATAAAAGAGGAAAATTCCAAGGGCTAATTACGCCAACAACCTTATAAGGTATCCATTGTTGTTGAACCATTACCGTATTAGCAGAGGCGGAAGGTCGTTGTGCAGGTGGTTGCATCAACATAGGCGCTCGAAAAGACCATGCTTGAATCAAGCCCATAATTCCTCCAACTTCAATGGCAGAGATTTTCTTTCGACCTGTATCAATAGCTAATTGTCCAGTAATTTCAGCTTGATATTTTTGGATACTTTTTAGCCATTGTTGAATAATGCCAATTCGATACGTCAAACCTTTGGCAGTCCAATCTTTTTGCGCTTGACGCAAATCTTTAGTCATTGCTTCAATGGATGCAGTATCATTTTCTTGTAAAGTATAATCGTACGCTCCTGTTCGAGGATTTCTTATTTTCATATTAGTAAGGATTGAAGGAGTGAAGGACTGAAGGAGTGAAGGTCAGACGTTGACCACGCCTTCTACCCTTCAATCCTTATTTTTTAGTAAAAACTTCAATTAAAAAACCATTAGGTGCTAACATGGTCATTACTTCAATCTTACCCAAAATTGGGTCATTATAAGCCATTGGCTCATTAATAATTTCTACGTTGTTGGTCATTGCTCGCTCCAATACTTCCGCTAAGTTTTTAGTTTCAAAAGTCCACATGCCCAAACCTCTATTGGGAATCCGAGGCACGACCTCCAATTCCTCAAAAATACCATCTTTATAATCTAAAAATAGCAAATGATTTTTAGCGGTTCCTTTAGCATAGACCAAAGCAAAACGAAATGGGACGCCCTCAGGAATACCTAATGCACCATCAGGACTTGCCTCCCATATCCTATCCGCTCTCAATTCCATATCCAAAACATCTATCAAAAAGGCCAACATTTTATCAGACTCTGGCACGACCATGGCAGAATATCCAGGCCCACCTTTTTTAGTATTTTCATCAATTGGGGATAACGGTGGCATACCGTCCATTCTTTCAATACCAACTGCATGAATAAAATCAGGCGCTTTATAGATGGTTTCAATATAGCGGTACGATTGGCCAGTTGGTAATTCTATGGTCCCAACTTGAATAGGTGCCATGGTATCAAATCCTCTCTCTTTTAGCTCCTTATCTAATTGATATTGATCACCATTAGGGAAACCCAATGAAAAAGGTCCTACTTCTCGAGAACTATAACTTTTGTGTATGGAAGGCGTTGCTGTATGCAAAACCATCAACCTAATTTGAATTAAACCTGGCACTTCTGGTCGATGTAGTAAATAGGTATCCCAATCGATAGCCTCAGGAATCGACCACAATTTTCGTTGTTTTTCTTTAGTTGTAGTATCTACAACCAATGGGCCATCTATGGTCATTTCCATCGCCTCTACATAGAATTTCTTATATTGTTCCAAATCAACGGTCGCAATAGTCGCCGTATGCAAACCACCGCATAAACCAACTGCATTCTTCACTACCGCTAAAGGGTCTTTTGTAGCCATGTTTTAAGGATTGAAGGATTGAAGGAAGTAAGGATTAAAGGATAGGCGTACAACCGCCTTCACTCCATCAATCCTTCTTTCCTTCAATCCTTATAAATAAATGGTTCAAATTTAACAAATATTAGTTAACTTCGTAAATAATTAACTTAATTAACTATTTTTTATTTTCTTTCACTTACAACTAAGATTAAATGAAAGGCTCACCAAAAAATAAAGCTATGGAAGTCGATGGATTCCAAGAAGTCGTTTTTAGTGTTACTGATTTAGAATTAGCAACTAATTTCTATCAAAAAGTAGTTGGTTATGAAATTGTCCACCAAGGTAAGGCAATGCAAAAGCAGGCTGACTTTTGGCAATTACCAGCAAAAACGGAAATCGAGGAAGTCCTATTAGGTAATAAAGGAGCAAATAAAGGTTACCTTCGTTTAGTTAAATTTCACAATCTTGAACAAGAACAAATTAGGTCAAGTGCACATTCGTGGGATACAGGGGCTATTTTCGATATCAATTTAAGGTCCATCGATTTAAATGCGATTTTTAAAGAATTTCAAGAAAACGGTTGGAATGGCATTAGTGACCCTATTCGCTATCAGTTTGGTCCTTTTGATGTGTCCGAAGTATTAATGAAAGGTCCCGATGGAATAGTCATAGCCATGATGGAAAGACATGCCCCGCCTTTAGAAGGTTTTCCAAATTTAAAGAAATTGAGTCATGTTTTTAATTCTTCGCATATTTGTAGGGACGTAGATGTAACTTTAGATTTCTTTACCAATAAACTAGGTTGGAAAGTTTATATGCACGCCCAAAGTACAGGTCGGAATGCAGTAGCCAATGTTCTAGGATTTCCTTATAATATCAATCCGAGTATTGAATTACCCGTTTATATCGTTCATCCCAAAGGCACAAATCTAGGTAGTTTAGAATTTATCCAAGTCAAAGGACTAACTGGACAAGATTTTGCAAATAAAGCTAAACCACCAAATCTAGGTATATTAATGTATCGGTTTCCCGTTTCTGATGCGGTTGCTTATGCTAAACATTTACAAGAAAATGGGTTGACCTTAACCATTCCTCCACAGGAAATCACCTTAAAACCATACGGACAAGTACTCCTTTTTGCCATCCAATCTCCAGATGGAATTTGGATGGAATTTATGGAAATAAAAAATAGTTAACTATATTAACTATTAATTAAGTTAACTTTTATTATCTTTGATCGTGAATAATGATTGAAGGAGTAAAGGACTTAAGGATTGAAGGCGAACCAACGTCTAGTCCTTCAATCCTTAATTTCTTCAATCCATCAATCCTTATAAATGGTAATTCTAGAAGAACAAGGTTTAAGAGATGGGTTTCAAAATCTACCAAAAGTAGTTTCCACAGAAAAGAAATTGGAATACATCGATAGGATAATAGATGCAG
>CAZXYA010000716.1:0-4289 GCA_964644655.1 uncultured Saprospiraceae bacterium
GGTAGGGATTTTAGATATATTATTAAAATAAGTAATATCAGTTTTTAATCTGATGCTCTAACATCTATGTAACTTTTTAATCTTTTGATATTGATTGCTAAATTGTTGTTTTACAAATTATTAGGAGAGCAATCAAACAATTTTAACAATTAAACAATCATCACAAATATCTTTAGTTACGAATTATATTTTACTTCAATATAAGGCTTTTTACACAACCCCTACAGTGTTAAAAACAATTTATTCCTACCAAAACCTATCCTCGATTCATCGGAATGAGTTTCGCCAATACTAGGAAAAATTATATTGAACACTTTTTTTGAAAAAATAAAATTCCAAAATAGGTGGTCTTTTCCTAAAAACAAAAAAGCGATGTCTCTCAATTTGTTAGTATTTCGTTAAAAAGGCGAGAATCGTCAAGAGTTTGGAGAACTATTTGCTTTAAAGTTGTTATATTTATTCCAGACAATTTGTAATAGACCAGATAATATTTCGTTTAAGTCAAACTTAAAAGATTTATCGAAATTATTAAGGAATCCAGAAAAAATAAATTTACAAATTTGAAATTATAAGCTACTGATTTTCAGAACGTTTTTTAATTTTAATTTGCATTTTAATTTTAATTGATTCCTAACTTGTTCAAACATCCCTCAAAAAGATTTATTAGGTCTTATTCGACCATAAAAAAAATAACCTATGAAGTTTAAAGGATTTGTATTATTTGCCTTTGCTGCCCTATTTTTACTAGTTGCTGCGAATCAGCCCAAAACAGACGATGCTCAAAAAGAAGCTATTTTAATGCAAACAGTTTTGGCTGGTTTAGAACAGCTGCATTATGCCCCGTATAAAATTGATGATGAGTTTTCTACTAAAGTATTTGATTTATACTTAGAAAGAATTGATGGCAATAAACGTTGGTTAACACAATCAGATGTAGACCAATTAACAGCTTTTAAAACCCAACTAGATGATCAAGCCAAAGAAGGAACTTTTGAGTTTTTAAATTTGGCAGAAGCAACGCTCAATAAAAGTTTAGGCAAGACGAAGGCTTATTACCAAGAAATTTTAGCACAACCCTTTGATTTCACAGGCAAGGAAGTTATTGAATTGGATGGAGATAAAAAAGCTTTTGCTAAAAACGATGCGGAATTAAAAAAGTATTGGGAGAAAGCGATGAAATATGAGACTTTAACTCGATTGGTTGGTAAGATAGAAACACAAGAAAGTGCAAAGGAAAAAGCAGAAAAAGAACCAGAGGGAGAAAAAGCGGAAATCAAAACCATTGCAGCATTAGAAGAAGAATCTCGTAAAGCCGTCTTAAAATTATTTGACGATTGGTACCACAGAATGGAAAAGCGCCAGCGAAAAGATTTTGTAAGTGATTACTTAAATTCTTTTACAAGCGTTTTTGATCCACATACTAATTATTTTTTGCCTGCGGATAAAGAAAATTTTGACATTGGTATGTCAGGTAGATTAGAAGGCATCGGTGCAAGATTGCAAGAAACGCCAACGGATGAAACCAAAGTGGTAATGGTGGTGCCTGGTGGCCCAGCGTATAATGGAAAAGTAATCGCAGTAGAAGACATTATTCTCAAGGTAGCACAAGGAGATGATGGTGATTGGATAGACATTGCAGGTTGGGATATTAATGATGTCGTTGCTAAAATTAGAGGAAAAAAAGGTACAAAAGTTCGATTGGCGGTCAAAAAAGTAGATGGTTCTATTGTGGAAACTACAATTATTAGAGAAGAAATCATCATGGATGAAGGCTATGCTAAATCTGCTGTTTTGGATTTGGAAGATATAGGAGATAATATTGGCTATATTAAACTACCTAGATTTTATGCCGACTTTAATAAAAGAGACGGACATCAATGTGCCATAGATGTAGGGATTGAATTGGAGAAACTCAAAAAACAAAAGGTCAATGGCGTAATCTTGGATTTAAGAAATAATGGAGGAGGGTCCTTAAGAGATGTAGTAGATATGTCTGGATTTTTCATTGAAAAAGGTCCTATTGTACAAGTAAAATCCAGACGAGCAAATGCAGAAGTTTTGGATGATAGAGATCCAAGTGTACAGTATGATGGTCCTTTAATTGTCATGGTTAATTCTTTTAGTGCCTCTGCTTCGGAAATTTTAGCGGCCGCATTACAAGATTACGATCGAGCGGTGATTGTCGGTAGTGATGCTACTTTTGGTAAAGCTACGGTACAGCGATTTTTTGATTTAGATCGAGCCATCAGAGGCTATAGTGATATTAAACCATTAGGTCAAGTCAAGGTAACGACCCAAAAATTTTATAGAATTACAGGAAATTCTAATCAGTTAGAAGGCGTTATTCCAGATATTATGTTACCAGACAACTACGATTTTATCAAAACGGGAGAACAGGAATACGAAACGGCATTAAAGCAAACGGAGATAGAATCTGTTGCTCATAACCAAAAAGTATTTCAAGTAAAAAATAAAGCAGCTTTGAGAACAGCAAGTGAAGGAAGAGTTGCTAATAATGAAGTATTCCAGAAGATTCAAGAAAATGCGAAGCGCTTAAAGCAACAGCGAGAAAGTACCAGTTACTCTTTAAATATGGAGACTTTCCGAAGCAATAAAACAGCTAATAAAGCAGAAGCAGACAAGTATAAAAACTTAATGACTCCGATTGAAGCATTAACTGTTAGTAATCTAGACATTGATTTAGCACAAATCAATACCGATTCTTCTAAAATTGCTCGAAATGAAGCTTTCCTTAAAGCTTTGAAAAAAGATGTTTACATTGAAGAAACCTTGCATATTATGCAAGATTTAGTCAAAGGTAGTACGGCTTATATGCAAGCAGAGAAAGAATAAGTTTTTCTTTTGTGCGCAAAAAAAGCCCTTTCGGATTTATTATCTGGGAGGGCTTTTTTATTGACTTAAAATATTTTTAAACATTCGCTTATCTCGACTTTAGCCATTTGAAATAGCTATGTCAAATTAATAAAAAAGAGAACCAAGTAGAAAAAACATAAATTTGGATTGACTAAAATTCAAAAACTATGTTTAAACTTCCACCTGAGTTCTCGGCGATAATATCGGTATTTTCGCCGTTATTTTCAAATAAGGTCTTTGAACATGCTGGTCAATTATTGCTAGGAAGTATTTTAACCCATGGCAATCGCACCGTCTGCGGTGTATTGCGAAGTCTGGGCTTGAAAGATATTCCCTATTGGGATAAATATCACCGAGTGTTAAGTCGCGCAAAATGGAGTCCTTTAGCTTGTTCTAAAAATCTACTCCAACTTTTACTAAAGACTTTCCTACAAACCGATACCTTAGTATTGGGAATAGATGAGACGCTAGAAAGAAGATAGGGTAAGAAAATAAAAGCCAAAGGCGTCTATCATGATGCAGTACGTTCTAGCAAAAGTTTTTTGTAAAATGTACTGGACTTAGATGGATATGTGTGATGCTACTTACTCCCATCAATTGGGCGAATCGGATTTGGGCACTACCATTTTTAACTGTTTTAGCTCCCTCTGAGCGGTATCATAAAAACTTAGGTAAACAACATAAGACCTTAACAGACTGGACAAGACAGATTTGCTACTTGCTTCATCGTTGGTTGCCTGATTTTCAGTTAATTATGCTTGGAGATGGCTCTTATGCAGTAATGAGCACCTTAGCTGCTGCCCCTTCCAATTTAACTTGGATTGTTCGATTTAGAATGGATGCTCGGTTGCACGATTTTCCGCCTCCTTATCGAAAAGGGCAAATGGGTAGACCGCCCATTAAAGGCAAACGACAAATCTCTTTGCACCAAAGGTTAACCGATGCAGCAACTAAATGGATTAAAACTACTTTTTCTAAGTGGTATGATGAGGAAAATAAAGAAGTTCTCATTACCTGTGGAACTGCTATTTGGTATAGAGCAGGTAAACCAATCGTACCTATTAAATGGGGCTTGATTAAAGACCCCAAAGGTAAATTTGACCCTATTGCCATTGCTTGTACGAATTTAAAATTAACAGCTAAGCAAATTATTAAATTCTATCTTCAACGATGGCAAGTAGAAGTGACCTTCGAAGAAGTAAGGGCTCATCTTGGAGTGGAAACTCAAAGGCAATGGTCTGATAAAAGTATAGCCAGAACTACTCCTGCTTTAATGGCTCTTTTTTCTTTAGTCACCCTGTGGGCTAATCAGTTAGTCCAAATGCAAAAATTGACCGTATTTCAAACAGCTTGGTATTTTACTCTTTACCGTACACATTTTTAAAACGCTGCCTTTGGCAGCTAAAAAGTAGGGT
>CAZXYA010000717.1:0-4287 GCA_964644655.1 uncultured Saprospiraceae bacterium
TCTAACTTTCACTAAATAAAAAGATGCCCATACTGGGCACACACAATGGCTATAAGTAATTGCTTAGAGTTGGTTAAGACAAGGAACGTTTCTGACATTCTATAAAAATCAGATACAACTGAAAATGAACGAAAAACAAGAACGCAACTACTCATAGCCGAGACCGTTACCACACATTTGAGAAAAACATTGAAATTCATATTAAAATTAGTAATTGGAATAATAATTTGGCTAATATTAGTAGATATCCAATGGACATTTTTTAATAGTCACTCTATCGAAAATTTGATTTTCATAGCTTTCGGAGTTTCACTTTTACTATTGATAATAAAAGGAATTTATTGGCTTTTTAAAAAGAGGCGGATTTTAAAATTCGCACCTTTTGCAACTTTATACTTTTTTGCTTTTTCCCTAACTATGATTTTAACAAATGTAGCTTATGGAAAAATTTCAGAAAATCAGTTCTTTGAATTGCTAGGCGATATCGAAAAGTATAGAATTAAAAAAGGACATATCCCAAAAAAACTATCTGATTTATCAACAAAACATACTAATGTTTACGGAATAATTCCGCACGAATTTATTTACGAGGGATACAAACCTTTTGTTTGGAATGGAGTCGGATTTGACGAAAGCGAAATTGATAGCGAAACGGAAAAAATAGTTGGATATAAAACTCCTATGGGATATACTAAATATCGAATAGCTGACGATGAAAGTGTTTTAGAAATAATTAAAAAAGCATTTTGTGACAGAACACACAGGTGTTCAGACATTTGAATGGAGAATAAAAAGGCTATATCCTTTTTCTCACTAAGGGTAAACGCAACTTCTCCATTTATCACTTCCGAAGCCTTTGTTATTTGCAATTACTTACAAATGATTCATCTAAATTAAATGTTTGCAACTATTTGTAAATCATTGTAATTATTTAAATCGTGCTTTAACCTTACAACTCCTATATAAAGTGCTACTTTACGTATTTTTAGATATATTGTATTTATCCACTAGTTGTAAGCCATTTGAGAAAACGATATGAATAGAATTTTGACATTAATTATTTTCGGACTTTTAATTATAAGTTGCTCTGACAACAAAGGCGGACTTGAAAACAAAACTCAAACTCTTGAATTGAATTATATAGCTTGGGCGTGCGATTGTGCAAATTGGGCTACAAATGAAGATTTAGAAAAATACTCAGAAAATATTGGTGACACATTAGCTAAACAAAGTATTTTTATAGAGCCTGCTAACAAAACATTGGAATTACCTGACACTCTTGGTTACAGTAATGATATAATTAAATTCACTGGACAGTTTTATAATAAAAAAGGATTTCCAAAAGATTATCATTCCTTTCAAGAACCTGAAGAATCAAGAGTCTTTAGATATACGTACTATGAAGTAGTAGAAAGTAATTATAAAAATTATCGAGATTTAGAAAATAAAAATGAATAAAAACGGCTTACAACAATGCTATAAATAATTGCTTGTTCTCGCTTACTTTGGAAAGTTAATCGCTAAACCACGCAACTACTCATAGCCGAGACCGTTAGGCAACATTTGAGAAAATAACGAATGAAAAGAATATTTATAGTCATAATATTATCAATTCCAGTTTTGACATTTGCACAAAATAAAGTGGATTTGAGAGATTTGACTTTTTCCACCCCAACTGAGTTTAATTATTTTACCGAACAAGACAGAAAGCTAGATTATGAGAACTTTCACGAAGTAGGAAAGATATTTACTGATTCGACTAATTTGGAGATATTTCCAAAAATCCAATATCAGTATTATGAAATGCCTGAATTTGGTCTTGAAAGTTCTGAAAAAGTTCTCACAAGCCTAAATCAAATTATGACAAAAGATATAAAAGCTGATACGCTAATTATCAAAGAATCGGAAAATTACTCATTAGCCAAATATTCGATAATGGGAAAATCATTATATGAAATAAAAAGTTTGGGTAAAGAAGGTTGGATAAATATTCAATATTTCGATTTGCCAAATAATGATAATAAAAGCTTTAAAAAAGCAATAGAAATTATTAGTTCAATTAAGCATAAACAACAATATGAATCAGAATATGATAAACATATGAAAGAATCGGGAGAATTTTCAAGAAGAGCATTGATTTTTTTGGTTATTGGATTAATATTATTTCTGACACCTAAACTGATTAAAAAAATAAAAAACGTTGCCTAACAACGTGTCCTATAAAAAATTGCTGCTTTTAGTTTAACCAATGTTAGTTGCTTGTTTGCTAGCTTCCGATTTTCCTTCGGAAAATCCTCGCACTCAAACACGCAACTTTCCATATACGAACCGTTAGCTCCATGTCCCTTAACGAACATAAAATGACAAAGAAAGAATTTGACAATCTAGACGATTCTATTAAGAGTTTTGAACTTATCAAGATGCTTAGTGAAGAAAGATGGAAAAATATTGAACATTTATCAAGTGAACTTGGAGGTAAACGGATTAAAGGTTTAAAATGGAAAAAAGGATTGTCAGAATCTGAAATAGAAGATTTTGAAAATCAATTAGGTTTTAAATTTCCTAATGCTCTAAAAAACTTTTATAGAGTAATGAATGGTTTAGCTATAATTGATGAAAACTTTACTAAAGAAGATGAATATCCTTTTTATCAAAAATTATATAGGTCTTACCCAGATGATATTAATCTTATTAAAGAAAATGCTGATTTTGAGTTCAAATCTTTCAATATTTCTAAAGAAGGTATGGTATCTAAAAAAGTCCCAATGATATTTAATTATTGTGGGAATAGATATTTAATTCTTGATGAAAACAGACAAGTATTATCAATACGCGGAGATTCTATTTTTTATGGAGGAAATTTATCTAAAGGATTGTCGAAAGACATCTTTAATGATTTTATGGACACAAAAAAAGAACATCTTTTGAAATACAAGTTTGTAAATGGCTGATTAGAAAAAAAGTACTGGAGCAAACACGGTATATAAAACATAGCTAATAAGTGCTAAATCAAAAGGTTTGGTTTTTATATCCAAAGACCGCCAAATTTTTAATTTGGTATTAAATAGAATGTTAAAACAAAATATAAAAACTCGGCTCTGTGTCAATCCGAAAAGCTAGTGTCGCCGTCACACAAGACCGTCAGACTGTCTCAAAACTTCCTATTTTGAGAATCGTATTCGGATAAGTATCTTTAAAAAATCCCAAATATGGGATTCTCAAAGATGTAAAATTAGTTTTGAGACAGACTGCCGTTGTATTTAATTCCCCATATAAAGAAACTCTATTAATTTCTTTTGCTAACGTCAATAAAAAAGATAAAAAATAGAGCTGATTTTAAAGGAATTGCATAAAAAATTTAAATAACTGATAATCAATGAACAAAATTGACGTTAGTCAGAATTAGAACAAAACTAGGGCATCAGCATTTTGGACTTTAGAAGATGGAAGAGGATTCGCAAGACGTTGGAGTGGAATGGCTTTTATGCTGGAACTAATTACTAATGAATTAAAAGAAATTAAGGGTGCTGATGAATTTTATAAGTACTTAGAATGGTTTGTAATTAGAGAAGACCAAGGAGATGAGTATAATGGTTTTGGAGGATTTATCCGAAATGATGAAAATATTATGTTTGATATTGACTTGCGAACTTTTGCGCCAGCTAACAGAACTTATTTTTGGGAGGCAACTCAAAAAGCGCTGATAAAATTAGAAAAGCAGAATGACGAAAAAAATGACGGTATAATATTCCTTTTGACATCATTACTTGATATGCATAAAAGAATTGAAAACGGAGAAGACCCAAAGGAATTGAATCATATGAATAGTATTGAACCTGAACCAAATCAAAAACTTGGACCAGGTTGGTAAATTGACTTAGATATGAGCAATGAAATTTTAAATAATGGACTCAATTTATCAATGGAATTTGGAGAAAATTGGTTGACTGATATTGATGATAGATTAAGGAAAAAACATCCTAAATTGACAAAATCTGAATTAAGGAATTGTGATAAATTATGTCGAGAAGTGAACAAAACTGCTCACGATTTCATTCGTAAAAATCCAATAAAAAATGGAGATAAAATTGACTTTATTGATTTCTCAAAATTTGAGGACTTTATGAAAATTAAGTATGAATGGATTGACAACACTAATCTTAAAAAACTTTATAGTCAAAGTTGCTATTACGCATTGAAATAAAAAATAATTGTGCCTAATCGAGTAGACAGCTCTGCCCAAGATTGAGCAGAGTGCGCCTCTCACACCACCGTACATACGGGTCT
>CAZXYA010000718.1:0-4257 GCA_964644655.1 uncultured Saprospiraceae bacterium
ACTACGTACCTTTTTGCCCTAAAGCAAACTTGTGGGGTGTCGTTAGACTTTCAAAGTATCGCCCACCATGATTCCCTTAATAAGTAACAAGTATGTTTAAAATTCCATGTTAAACAAAAAGTTAACAGAATCCCTAAATCTGTTAAAATAACCCTAATATGCCAATTTTAGATAATTTATAAAGAAAAGATGTCGTTTTTAAGACCAGATGAGGTTATCGAAATCATCTAAAGTTTAAGAAATGAAAAATAAGTAGCCAAAAATTCTTGATTAATTTATCTTCATTCTTAAACAAATCTCCCTTCTGTAAAATAATAGCGAAAATTTTTCAAAAAAAAGTGACTTTTTTAAAAGTCCTCGTCCTAATGGCAGTTGAAAGTAAAAATAAGAAGGAGTTCGTCCAAATTTTCTTTTTATTATTTACATTCAATGAAGTTCGCAAAAACCGATTTTTAAGTTCGAGTAAAATATGCACAAAGCAATCAACAAACACTAATCAGTTGGTTTATGGTTTGTGCAGGCAGCTAAAAGTCTGCTAAACCTAAACTAAAATTTAAGTATACATCGAACTTAAATCTTCAGAACTGCCTACGAAATAATAGTGTCCTTTCTTAAACGCTTACAAAATCCTTTTTCAAATGCTCGTTAAGTAACAAGTAAAAAATAACTTCATTATTTCACCGCTAATCTTTTGCACTAATACGTCGTTATTTTTTTCAGCGATAGCGAAGGCTATCCCTTTAAAAAATGCCTAGTCTTATCACAAAATATTTAGCTCCAAATGGCGAACTTATTATTTGCTCGTTACTAAAGAACAAGACTACTTTCTAGTTTTTAGGATAGGCTATTGACGGTTTATACTCTTTATCCTGACCCTCTATTAGACTAGAAATCGCATACTGTTTTTAATACAATGTCCTTAATTTTTTGACAAATCATGCCTTTTTATAGGTATGATTCAATGAAATTTACCGATTTTATTTAAAAAAAATTAATTCATTTACTACGCTTCCATCAACAAACGGAGCAAAAAAGGAATAATATTCAATTGATTATCAGCAACTTATTGGTTTTTCGCATTGAATTAAAGGTTTACAAACGTCAATTTTTGTACTTTTTTTACCTGAAATTTAATCGGATTATTGTACTAACAAAAACCGGTTGTAATAGTAGTATATTATCAATTGGAGATTTTCTTAACCTACTTAAATTTGTGTTATGAAAAATTCAACTAGTTTAGATTTCTTCAAGCAATTTCCATTGTTTAACGTTCTTGCTGAGAACGAAATGAACCAACTCTTATCCATTGTTGAGTTCAAGAAAGTGAAAAAATACGATTATATATACAAGATTGGTGACCCTTCTAGAGAAGTTTTCTTTTTAGTAAAAGGCATTGTAAAAATTGGCCGTCATTCTGATGATGGCAGAGAAGTAATTAAGAATATCCTTCATCCAATGGCGATGTTTGGTGAATTACCGCTTATGGGCGAGAAAAATCGACAAGATTATGCCATCTCGATGAATGAAGAAGTACATCTATATACTTTAAAAGTAACTGATTTTCAACGATTAATCGCTACGAATCATCAATTATGCATCGCTATTATGAATTATGTAGGCGGGCGGTTGAGAGAAGTAGAGAATAGATTAGAGGATTTAGTATTCAAAGATGCTAGAGCCAGAATTATTGACTTCATCAAAGAATCTGCTGAAAAGCGTGGTCGAAGAGTAGGGTTCGAAATGTTATTCAAGCATTGTTTAACACAGCAGGATATTGCAAATATTACAGGTACATCTAGACAAACTGTTACTTCTGTTTTAAATGAGTTAAAGCGATTAGATTTAATCTACTTTAACAGAAGAAGTATTTTGATTCGAGATATGGCGAAATTAGCTTAGTCAGTTGTCAGTTGCGAAATGGGCTTAGTCAAGCATTAGCTTTTAATAACAACAAAATTTCGTAACTACGATGTAATAACTGATCCGTACCTATTACCAGATACCAAGTACCTCACAGAGCAAAGATTTAGTATGTTTGCTTGATAAGTTCAAAGGTTTAGCGATTCAGTTAATGAATTGCTAAAACCTTGAACCTTTTTGACAAAAAAGAACTATTACCAAAACCGATATTTAAACAGTTTAGTCTAAAAACTTCAAATAATGCCATTGGGTTCGCCTTTTGGCATTATTTGTATTTTAGGACTATTCATTAGACTTTATTTTAAAAGGCTTAGTATTTCCAGAACTCTAAGTGCTGGAAGCACTCTCTGTATTATTTCGTACAATCTATAACCTCTCCCATAATAATACATCTTGCAGCATAAAGCCCTTGGCTGGAAAAGGCTGTGTAGACAATAGTAACTCCCTATTATCAGAAGAAAACTCAAAATTTCTTACTAAATCCGTACCTATCCAATTCGGAAAAAGCGACAAGTCTACTTGGTGAATAACGCTGTTTTTTTCAATTCTAAATTTACCAGCATAAGAAGTATATCCACGTATAGCTTTTTTCATTTCCTCAGAAGTTCCTTTCCAAGGGTGGGCTATTTCATAATTGGGTCTATCAGGATTCATGAGCAAAGCGGTCATTCTACCTGCTTTGGTGTAGAGAATATTTCCTTTACAATTTTTTCCATATGGATAACTAAAAATAGAACCATCCGCCTTGATGATTTTATAATAAACTAGATTCCAAGTACCAATGAATTGTTCTTTCATTTTATAAGACTAAGGTAAGGGGAAGATAAAAAATTAATATTAGACTTGTTACCCTTTGAGAAGTGCTTCTATAAAATTTGAATTTTTTCGGTAGTTTTTCTTAAAAAATTAGTGCATAGCCCCGCTACGGACTCATTTTTTAAGGAAAAATAACGGAAAAAGACATTTTTAGAGGAGTATTTATTAAAGGGTAACAAGTCTATTATTTATTGTAACTGTTCAGCTTGTCTAACAATGTAGTTTATTTTTACCATTTAAGACATATAAGTTCATTTAAGGTGCGTAATAAAATCAACTATATGAACTTAAATAACTATTCCGATTAAAACTCCGATTGAAAATACGGAGCAGGTTACGGAACAAGTTATGGTAGAAAAAATGCCTAGTTACACAACCCCTTATTTAAAAGGTAATTGATCGCTGCAAATACATCACGACTTCCTGCATATCCGAAGTAAATTGTCCATAAGGACTGGTCAAAACTGCTTGCATTTGATGACCAGCTACAGGATCTTGATAGAAAACCAGTAAATGTTGTTGGAATGTACCATCATTAGCAGTAAAAATACTTTGTTCTGTCCAAATCCCGCCTCTTAAATTTTTGGTTAATAAATTTCCTTTTGTACTAATGTTTTGATTAGCGAAAGTTTGTTGGGCAAAATCGGCGAAAGTAATAGCAGAAATAGAGTTTAAATTTAACTGAAAATTTGTTCCTTTTTTATTAGGAAAAGTTGCTTTAAAATTATTGCCATCCCAATCGTGTTTAGCTGATTTAGGAAAAGAGAAAGCGAGCGACTTGTCTCCCTGATTAATATTAATGGCTTTAAATTTACCAGCTAAAGCAGGATCTCGCTTTTTGAAAGACGTACCAAACATAAATAAACCACCAATAGCACCATTTGGAAAAATGGTAAATTGAATTTCTCTAGGTTGAGAAATATTCCTAAGGGCAGCTCTTGATTCATTGGTAAACTGTAGTAAATAATGCCCTTTTAATACTTTTTCATTAAAGGATTTTAAGGCTAATTGCCCATTTTGGTCTTCATAAACATCAATCGTCATGTCCTTGAAAAAGGGACTTTCTTTGCCATAAGGGAAATATTTGCCGATGTATTTCGACCATTTTTCTTTGGGTAAGACAAAATCTTCATCCTCAAAAGGGTCACCAAAACGAGTAACCGCAAAATCGGTAGTTGGGTCGCCATTTAATAAATGAATAACATTATTGACCGTATTTTCTAAAGTAGGGTAGACATAACGGTCTAAGCGATTGACATCTCCATTAAAGATTAGCATAACGCCTTGATTCCTATCTCGGCTTAATCCTGCTATTGCGGCGGTAGTGCCGGCTTTTCCAACTTGAATAAAAATAGTTCGTCCTTCGATTTCCATTTTTAACCAACCCAACCCACAATGAATGTCAATTCCATTACCACCTAACATGGTGCCTAAGCCTTGAAAAGAAATATTAGATTTAAAGACTTCAGCTACACTGGTTGGTTGCAAAAAAGTTTGTCCTTGAAATTTGCCGTCATTTAA
>CAZXYA010000719.1:0-3528 GCA_964644655.1 uncultured Saprospiraceae bacterium
AAGTGTCTCAAAAAATCCACCAAATTGTTCGCTATTGAATGGGAAAGGAGAATTATCCCCTAAAACAGGAGCTGTTGGATTATAAGAGATGGCATATCTTAACGCATCATTAAATCCATTTTGTTGGTTACGGTTAGTATAAGACGTATTAAAATCAATTTTCAATTTATCATTGAAAGCAGCAGAAGAGAAATTTAAACGCGTATTAAATTGGTCAAAACCTGTATTTCGTAAAATACCGTTTCGCTCTCTAATATTAGCAGAAATCCGGAAGCTAGAATTATCACCAACACCACCAGATACGGCCAATCCGTGATTGTGACTAACTGGATTTTCCGTCACCTCATCCAACCAATCTGTTTGGCTCTGTAAATCGGTACCTCCAGCAGCAACAAACTCTGTTGGGTTCAAAACACTTACGGAATTAACTGCTGATTCCGTAGATAATTGCCCATTATAAGACCACTGTAAAGCTTTTGATTTAGATCCTTTCTTAGTCGTTACAATAATTACCCCACTAGAGCCACGAGAGCCATAAATCGCAGCAGCAGAACCATCTTTTAAGACAGAGATGCTTGCAATATCATTGGGGTCAACGTTTTCTAAAGAAGCACCAATTACTCCGTCAATAACGACTAAAGGTTGTACGTTTGCTCCTACTGTAGACAAACCACGTAAACGAATGGTAGATTGTTGGTTAGGGTCACCACCTCGGTTATACACCTGTAAACCAGCAACTTTACCTTGTAATAATTGGGCGGCATCAGAAATAACCCCTTGGTTAAATTCCTCTGCACCTACTTCTACTACAGCAGAGGTAATTTCCTTTTCTTTTTGTGTACCGTAACCAGTTACCACAATTTCGTCAAGGATAGCACCAGCAGCCAACGCAGCATTTACAGACGTTAAGTTTCCAATGTCAACGGTTAGTGAAGAGTAACCAGTATAAGAAATTTCTAATTGGGTAGCACCTGCAGACACAGCTAAAGAATAATTACCGTCAAAGTCAGTAATTGTACCATTAGAAGTACCTACTTCTATTACTGTCGCACTAATGAGTGGATCACCATTTGCAGCATCTGTTATCGTACCAGTAATAGTACGTTGCGCAAAAGTGAAACTAGAGATTGCTATCGCAAGAATAAGCGTAAGCAGACCTCTAGTTAGAAAGTCAACTTTTAGTTTCATACAATATTCAGATTTAGTTAATAAATTAAAACTAGTTATAAATAAATAATGATTTTTTATTAGTTAAGCTACAGCTGATATTAATAGCTTAACCTTTTTATTATCATAAATAAAATCCAAATTTTTAATCACTTGATAATCAATAGTGTCTTTTTTACACTAAGCAATCATAAAGTTAGAAATAACTTTGAATATACCAAAAAAATTATAAAATGGTTTTTAGCCAAAAGTTTTATTGTAGTTTTAGATTCTCTTTACCGTACACATTTTAAAAATGCTGCCTTTGGCAGCTAAAAAGTGGGGTTTGGGGTAAGCAAATCTTGATTTTTCGTTGAAAAATCAAGATTTGCTTACCCCAAAAGCCTATTTCCTCGCACGTAGCGAAGCGAAGTGCGTGATTTCGTAAAATGTGTACGGTAGAGAATTTAGATTTAATGTAACTTTTGTTTGCTTTTTAGAAGGGAAGTTTGTTGGAAACTAGGAGGCAAATATAGTATATAGTTTTAAAAAAGTGTTAATTAAATACTAAAAAATATTTTTTTCTAGACAAATTCATTGATTTATTGACTTTTAATTAACACACTACCTCAGTAATTGGGTGGTTTAAATATATTCTCCTTTTTTAGTTATGATTTTTTTTTACCTTGATGCTCTGATTTGCCAATCCTTTTTTTATTTCTATCATAAAACCGCCTAATTTTTAATGCGATTTTTTTTCTTTTTTTTGACCTTTTTATTTGCTCTTCCTAGCAATGCCCAATTAATGGGATTCCATCTTCCAAAAGGTCATAATAAGGTAGAAATTCCATTTCAGTTCCAAAATAACTTTATTATTGTTGATTTAGTTTTTGATAATATTTTTCCTTTAAAATTTATTTTTGATACTGGTAGTGAGAATACTATTTTAGTCAAAAAAGAATTTACGGATGTTCTGAATATTTCTTATGATAGGACTTTTAGAGTCCTTGGAGCAGATTTTGAACAAGAATTAGTCGCTTATTTGGTTAGAAACGTGAATATGGATTTACCCAATTTACCAGGTTCTAATTTGGATTTGTTGGTATTAGAAGATGATTACTTCAAATTTGAGGAATATACAGGGCTGAAAATCCATGGTATTTTAGGCATGGATCTGTTCAAGGTTTTTACCATTCAAATTGATTATAAGAAACAAAAACTAATCTTACATCGAATAGAAGATTTTGTTGTTCCTTCTAAAAAATTTAAGCCATTAACCATTCAAATTCATAGAAATAAGCCTTATTTAACGGCAACTGCAAAAATTAAAAATGACACGACTACTAAAGTAAAATTATTGCTCGATACGGGTGCCAGCCTTTCTTTATTACTGCATAATAATACTTCTAAAGATTTGACGGTCCCCGAAAAATTGATTCCGGGCAAAATAGGGAATGGCTTGGGTGGATTTATTGAAGGTTTTATAGGTAGGATTAATCAATT
Organism: uncultured Saprospiraceae bacterium; assembly: GCA_964644655.1. Taxonomy (GTDB): domain Bacteria; phylum Bacteroidota; class Bacteroidia; order Chitinophagales; family Saprospiraceae; genus JAFMDF01. The sequence continues at coordinate 2,650 of CAZXYA010000719.1, forward strand.
ATCTTTTGATGAATTTTATTTCAATAGCGTCATCACCAATTTTCAAGAAATCAATAAAAGTAAAGAGGTTCAAGAACGAATTAATTATGGTAGAAACGGCATACTAGGTAACGAAATACTTAGTCGGTTTAATGTCATTTTTGATATTTCTAGAGATAAGGTTTATTTCAAACCCATCAAGCGCTATAATAAATCTTTCAAATACGACAAAAGCGGCATTACCCTAATCGCTTCGGGTAAAGAATTGGATCAATTTCGCATCAAAGAATTAATTCCAAGTTCTCCTGCTGCGGAAGCAGGCTTACAGATTGGCGATTTGGTAGTTAACATTAATTTTTTTCCCTTAGTAAAAGATGATTTAACCCGAGTAAATAAATTGTTTCAAAGACGGAATGGTAAACGAATCAGAATAGTCATATTCCGCAAAGGGCAACGGATGGTTTTTAAATTTCGGTTACGGGATTTGATATAAGAGGTATCGGGTGTCAGTCTAGACATTTACACATCTGGCTTGAAACCCGATATCTATGATGTGATATTATATTGGTAAGAATATAGAAAGGATAAACCATTTAAAACTATTCAGCGGATTGAATCCACCTCTTGCTTTAATAAGGCTATTAAGAGAAACACCAATTTGACTTGCAATTCCCCCAAGTTCCCTCAAACCGACCTAGCCACCCAATACCCAGTACCTACCGCCCCATGTGCACCAACAAAACCGAAATATCCGCAGGAGAAACCCCACTAATCCGACTTGCTTGACCAATGGTCGCAGGCTTAATTTTAGTCAGTTTTTCTCTGGCTTCTGCCGATAGGGACACTAAAGCATGATAATCTACACTTTCTTTTAAACGAACCGCTTCTAGGCGATTCATT
>CAZXYA010000719.1:3538-4247 GCA_964644655.1 uncultured Saprospiraceae bacterium
TTCCACCATTTCTTGTTCTTTCTTAATATAGCCTTCATATTTCATCGTTACTTCTGCGGTTTCTACAAAAGATTTAGGGTATTGCCCCAAAAAAGTTTCTAATTCGGGAATTACCTTTCTCAACTCCTGCACATGCACATGCGGTCTGGTTAAGATGCTATGCAATTTCATACTTTGTTTTAATGGAGCAGAGCCTTTTTCTTGCAAATATCCATTCACTAAATCAGGCGAAATACTTGTTTTTCGGAAAAATTTATCAATAGCTTTAGTAGCTGTCTTTTTTTCTTCTACTTTCTCCATTCTTTCTGCACTTCCCCGAATGCCCATTTTTTCAGCTAGTGGGGTCAATCGAATATCTGAATTATCTTGTCGTAATAAAATACGATACTCCGCTCTTGACGTAAACATTCTATAGGGTTCTTCTGTCCCTTTGGTGATTAAATCATCAATCAATACGCCAATATAACCTTCTGACCGTTTCATAATAAACGATTCTTCCTCATTAATCGTTAAATGCGCATTGATGCCTGCGATCATTCCTTGACTAGCCGCTTCTTCGTAGCCAGTCGTTCCATTAATCTGACCTGCAAAAAATAAATTTTTCACCAATCGAGTTTCTAAGGAAGCACGCAATTGAGTAGGCGGAAAATAATCGTATTCTATGGCATAGCCCGGTCGGAACATTTTCGCATTTTCAAATCCTCTAATC
>CAZXYA010000720.1:0-4233 GCA_964644655.1 uncultured Saprospiraceae bacterium
GGTGCGCTGCACCTCTATCTATCATTTTCAAATTGCTATCTTTTTGCGGTTAATATAATAAAAATAAAAGACTTAAAAATCAGGTTTTAGGAGACAGGAGTCAGAGAAAAAATAGAACTAGGGCTAAAAAATACAATCAAAAAAGTAAAATTGATTCATTTTTAGCCATATTTATTCTGACATCTGACCGCTAAGTCATTAAAAATAAAATTAAGTATATAATGAACGTAAATTTTTGGAAAACATTAACCTTATGCCTTTTTATTACCTCAACTATTGCTGCCCAAGATTCGGCTTCTAAAGATTGGTTTACGGCAGGCAAAGTGAATGAAAATGTGCAAGGTGGAGTAAATGTAGAAGAAGCCTACACTACTTTATTAAAAGGTAAAAAAGGTCAAACAGTAATAGTCGCTGTTATTGATTCGGGCGTAGATGCAGAACATGAAGACTTGAAAGATATTATTTGGCAAAATATCGATGAAATTGCGGGTAATGGCATTGATGATGATAAAAATGGGTATATCGATGATGTCAATGGTTGGAATTTTTTAGGTGGAAAAGATGGTAAGAATGTATCATTTGAAACTTTAGAATTAGTAAGGATTTATAAAAGCTTGAATACTAAATATGAAGGGAAAAAAGCCAGCCAAGTGTCTAATAAAGATAAGATGGAATTTGCCCTTTATGAACAAACCAAGCAACGAATTGAAAAAGAACGAGAGGAAGCTAGTACGAATTTAGCACAGTATGAAAGTATTAAACCAATTGTTTTAGAATCTTTAAACGCAGTTGAAAACGCATTAGGAGAAAAAGCGCCTACGATTGAAAATGTTTCGGCATTAAGATCAGGATTTGATCAACTTTTAGATGTAGGTAAAAATTTTGTCCTTGATTTATTAAAAGAGGGGGTTGAATCTCAATCTATGGAAAAGATTAAAGAAGAAATGGCATCGCAATTACAAGAAGGGATTGATCATTTTAGAGAACAATTGGATTATAATTTAAATGTAGATTTCGATGCTAGAAAAATAGTGGGAGACGATTATGAAAACCAAACAGAAAAAGGCTACGGTAATAATGATGTAGAAGGGCCTGATGCGCTGCATGGTACCCATGTAGCTGGAATTATCGGTGCGATTAGAAATAATGAAATTGGGATGAATGGTGTAGCGGATAATGTACAAATTATGCCAATTAGGGCTGTACCAAATGGGGATGAACGAGATAAAGATGTGGCAAATGCCATTCGATACGCTGTAGATAATGGGGCTTCTATTATTAATATGAGTTTTGGAAAAGATTATGCTTGGAATAAAAAAGTAGTAGATGATGCGGTGAGATATGCCGCAAAAAAAGATGTATTACTGGTTCATGCGGCAGGAAATGATGCTAGAGAAATTGGCTTCAAGAATAATTTTCCGAATGATGTGTATGCCAAGAAAAAATTATTCGGCTCAAAAAAAGCCAAAAATTGGATAGAAGTAGGCGCATTGAGTTGGGAGGTTGGTGAAAATTCTATTGCCAGTTTTTCTAATTTTGACAAAGAGAATGTAGATTTATTTGCCCCAGGAGTAAAGATTTATTCTACAATTCCAGACAGTAAATACAAAAACTTAGAAGGAACGAGTATGGCAGCGCCTGTGGTAGCAGGTGTAGCAGCAGTTTTACGTTCTTATTTTCCTAAATTATCTGCGGCCCAAGTCAAGCAAATCTTATTAGAATCAGTCTCTCCATTGAATATTTCAGTCATTAAGCCAGGAACAGAGGCCGATAAAGTACCTTTTAGTAACCTGAGTGTGACAGGTGGTGCGGTTAATGCGTATCAGGCTGTTAGAAAAGCAGGAACAGTAAAAGGGAAAAAGAAAGGGGTGAAATCGATTGGAAAAAGTGGAAGTAGTTCGAAAAATTCGAGGAAAAAGAAGGAGAAGGTAGCGTAAAATAAAGAGGTACTGTATTCAAAGAATAATAAGCCTATTAAATGGTCAAGACCGATATGGTTTTGGCCATTTTTATTTATTTAAAAACATCTACTAATTCAAGTTTAATATCCAATACTTTATCAATCAACTGTTGTTTTTTTGAATAAACTTCATATTCTTCTGGTTGGTCAAAAACAAAAATGGTTTTTAAATCTGGTAAGACTAGCCAATAAGATTGAATGCCTGCATCAAAATATTTAACGGATTTAGTCACTAAATCTCCCAATGCTTGGGTGGGGGATAGGATTTCGATTACTCCAATTGGTGTTTCACTTACTCTAATATCATCATTCCCTGGTGTATAGACCAGTTTTTTAAAAATACCTATATCTGGAACTCGTTCTTTGTCTTCAACTACTATACTGATTTCAGATAATGCTCGAAATTTTTTTGGATATTTTATTGCGAGTTGAACTACTAAATTTGTTTGTACAATAGCGTGGTTTTTACTGGGCATAGGTTTGTTTCTTTCTATTTCATAGGCTGATTTAGTCTCTGTAGCGATGGTAGCTACTTCTTCTATTTCTGTGTCTTTATAGTCTGTCATATCCTAAAAATACATAAAACCATAAAAATACCCAAATTAATTCCTATTTTTCGCCAAGCTTAACATTTCTATCAACGAAAACCACAAAAAATGACAAAACGATTAACCGCTTTAGATGCCTTTCGAGGAATAACCATTGCCTTAATGATTTTGGTCAATACCCCCGGTACTTGGAATCATGTTTTCCCACCTTTGCGCCATGCCCCTTGGGATGGTTGGACGCCAACAGATTTAGTTTTTCCGTTCTTTTTATTTATCGTAGGGGTGTCCATGTATTTTTCTTTTAAAAGATACAATCACCAATTAACGGCTCGAAGTACGGAAAAAATACTAAAACGAACAGCGGCTATTTTTTTAGTAGGGCTGTTATTAAATGCCTTCCCTAATGGAATAGCGGAGCATAATATCGCTTGGCAAGCCGTTTTTGGCGTGTTTCTGACGGTATGGTTTTCTATGCCTTGGTGGAAAGATAAGGTAAAGCCTGGTTTACTTAGAAATCTAGAATGGCTGGCTTTGGTGATTTTATTGGGGCTATTTCTATTTACTTTAGGTGGTAATAAACTGAGGGTCTTAGGCGTATTACAACGAATTGCTTTAGCCTTTGGATTAGGTGCTTTTACCTGTTTGTTATTTAAAGGGAAAGCCTTAATTTATGCCTTGATTGCCATTTTGCTTGGCTATTGGTTCATCATGATAGGCATGGGCGATTTAACTTTAGAAGGTAATTTTCAACGAGTTGTAGATTTAGCCATTTTAGGGGATGCTCACATGTATCATGGCTATATTGATAAAGCGGGGAATAATATAGCCTTTGATCCAGAAGGATTATTGAGTACTTTGCCATCAGTAGGTAATGTAATCATTGGTTTCTTAACAGGAAAAATTATTAGTGAGCATAAAGATAAAAAAGAAGCTGTTTTTCAATTATTTTTATATGGCTTTCCGTTAATGCTATTGGCTTATCTATGGCATCCTTTTTTTCCAATTAATAAACCCATTTGGTCGAGTTCTTATGTTTTGCATACCTGTGGTTTAGGGATGATTATTTTAGGATTTAGTTTATACTTACTAGATATTAAAGGGCGAGATAAATGGGCAAAACCCTTTGTTGTATTTGGTTTGAATCCTTTATTTATCTATGCGATGTCTAGCGTAAGCGTAAAAATTTTATTGTATTGGATAAAAGGAATTGGTGAAAATGGAGAAATTATCAATGGCTATCAGGCACTCTATCAAAACGTCTTTGCAGCTTTGGCTGGAAACAATGAATGGGGCTCTTTTTTATTTGCGGTATTTTATGTTTTTATCCATTGGTTAGTTGCTTATTTTATGTATAAAAAAGAGATATTCGTGAAGGTTTAAAAAAGGGGTGCAAAGGTAGGTACAAGGGGATAAAAGTGCAGAGGTACAAAGGCCGACTATTCAGAATTGGGGATAACGTTCCCTGAAAATCTTAAATCATAAATCTTACCTGCCTACCAGCAGGCAAGCATCATCAATCATCAATCCGTCAAATATGGATTATTTACTTGAAAATCCACTAAAAATAAGGTGGATTTATGATTTATGAACTATGATTTAAGATTTATGATTTTTTCGCCCTATCCCTATCCTATATACCTTTATACCTCTGCATCTTTATACCTTTAGCACCTTGCAAACTTTACGATAAATACCTATCTTTGCAGCCGCTTAGAAAAAGCGTAT
>CAZXYA010000721.1:0-4232 GCA_964644655.1 uncultured Saprospiraceae bacterium
GGCTCAAAATTCATCCAAATTGTACCCGACACTATCATCTTGAAAGACTACTAAGGTAAATAATATCAATTTTTAATCTGACACTCTAGTTTTATGTCCTTTGCTGAATTATAACCATTTGTCTATAATTTGGATAATTAATCCCAAATAGAATCCCCCATACTTTCCGTTTGTATCATTACCCCTAAGCCTAATTTGAGAATGTCTTCTTTGGGAATTTCTAGATTGGTGAAGTTGCTAAAATAGGTGTCATTATCTTTGTGAATGACGATTGCTGGATTTTCTAAAGTACCAAAGTATTTAATGTGCAATTGCTTGCGCTCTAGTTCTTGAACCTGTTCTTTTGTCATTTTTTTGTGTAGTTAATTGAAAATGAATTCGTTATGTTTATCTCATGTGTTACTTCGGAACAGCCTTAATAAAAAAATAAATGAATTGCTCTTTCAAAAATAGATAAAAAAAAATAATATAAAAAATTATTTATATTTAATTTTTTATAACTATATAATTACTTTTTGTTCTTAAAAAAATGATTCTTTGACAAATCCCTTTGATTCATCGGAGAAATTTGTCAAAGAACGAAAAAAATGAGAAAAGCTCTTTAGTCCTTTTTGTTCCTTTAATAATTTGTTCTATATTACCGCCTTTCAAGAAGGAATAATGATTATTGCCATAAATAAACGAAAAATACAGGTATGCAAACAACAGGAATTTCTACTATAGATATAGCCATTATCTTTGGCTACTTCGCTTTGGTTTTAGGGATAGGCTTATGGATTTCTAGAAGCACCAAAACAGGTGAAGATTTATTTTTAGGTGGGCGTAGTTTTGGTTGGGGATTGATTGGTTTATCTCTTTTTGCCTCTAATATTTCAAGTACAACAATTATCGGTTTATCTGGTGCTGCTTATACAACAGGTATTGTAAATTCTGTGTATGAATGGATGTCTGGTATTCCTTTAATTATTGCTGCTTTAATTTTTATTCCGCTTTATTTAAATGCAAGAATTACCACGATTCCCGAATATTTAGAAGGTCGATTTGATCGCCGTTCGCAGTTATTCTTTTCAGGGGTATCTATTTTTGCGACCATAATGATTGAAACAGCAGGGGCACTTTATGCGGGTACTATTGTTTTACAGGCATTTTTTCCAGATCTTTTAATGTGGCCAACTGCGCTTGGTTTGGCATTAATCGCTGGTTTTTATACTGCATCAGGTGGATTGAAAGCCGTAGTATATACAGATGCTATTCAAGCAGTTATTTTGATAATTGGTTGCAGTATTATGACTTGGATACTTTATGGTGAATTAGATTATGATTGGGCAAAAGTAATTGCTTCTGCCCCAGAAGGACATTTTAGTGTAGTAAGACCATTAGATGATGAAGGATTGCCTTGGCCGGGCTTATTAATGGGGGTCCCATTTTTAGGGTTTTGGTATTGGTCTACCAATCAATATATTATTCAAAGAGCATTAGGGGCAAAAGGTTTAGACCACGCTCGATGGGGATTGGTTTTTGCAGGGTTCTTAAAAGTGATTCCACTATTTATTATGGTGATTCCTGGGGCAATGGCATTGGCTTTATACCCTGGCATTGAAAATGGAGATGGTGTTTTTCCTTATTTAGTAAAAAATGTTTTGCCTGTTGGTTTAACAGGCTTGGTATTAGCAGGATTGATCTCGGCGATTCTGTCTAGTGTAGATTCTGCTTTAAATTCTTCTTCTACTTTGGTGGTAATTGATTTTATAAAGCCGAATAAACCTGATTTAACAGATACAGATATTGCAAGATATGGAAGATATACGACGGTGATTTTAATGGTAATTGCGGCTACTTGGGCACCTCAAATCCAACACTTTACGGGCTTATGGGATTACTTACAATTAATGTTTTCTATTGTGGTGCCTCCAATTGCGGTGATTTTCTTAGTGGGGGTATTCTTTAAACGAGGAAATGGACATGGTGCTTTTTGGACTTTAATGCTAGGAACTGCTATCAGTATTTTTGTGACTTTATATAATCCATTGGATATTCATTATACCATGAATGTTGGAGTAATGTTATTAATTAGTACGATTATTTTTATAAGCGTAAGTTTAATGACACCAGCACCAGACCCTGCTACGATTGACCAATATGTTTACAAAAGAGAATTATTAGGGCAAGGAATGGAGGACAAACCTTGGTATTTGGATTACCGAACGCACATGGTATTCTTGGTTGCCTTAATAGCTTATATCTTGGTTGTATTTTGGTAAAGTAAATACCGTGGAACTGAAGTTTCACCACACAAAACTAATAGATAATCGAAAGAAAATTGATGATTTTAGATGTATTATTAAAATAAGTAATCTCCCTTTTTAATATGACGCTCTAAAAGCAGGCGATTCTATTAAAGAGTCGCCTGTTTTTTTGGTATAAATCTAAATCCTAAAGCAGGACTAAAACCCAATACATCATGGTAAGTAGCTGCTACATTTAACTGCAATTGGTTGACGATATACCCAACGCCAAAACTAAGTCGATTAGGATTACTATTCACGCCTGCTCGAAGTTGAATTTTTTTAGCAATTTCATATTCCAGCCCAATTTTAGCGTTATAAGGTAGAATGGTTTCTTTTTCTATAGCCCCACTAATGGTTAAGTAATTGGCGACTTGATAGCTTAGCCCGACTTGAATAATAGCAGGTAAGCTTTCAGCGCCAATGCTCGCCCTAATGGGATTAAAAACGTGAATCCCAGTAGATAATTTATCCAAAATTTCATACTGGAAGCCGACTTCAAAAGTAATAGCAGATACATTTCCATATTCTCTGACCCTTGTAGTCAAAAAATCGAATTGCGCACCTATGGACAATTTATCAAATAATTGCCGACTATAATTGATGCCCACTTTTTGTTCATTATAATCTTCAAACCCAAAATATTGTAAAGTCATGCCAATGGTGCCAGAATTGGTTGATTGAGCTATGCTAAGGGCTGCTAATTGTAACTCCTGTAATAAAAAACGATTCTCTACAAAAGCAGCACCTGAAAAACCGTCCACATAAGCCAAGCCAGCTGGATTATTAAAGCCACTATAAATATCTTTTAGGGTTAGATTCGCATTGCCCATCCCAATGCCTCTCGCACCAGCAGAAGTTGAAAAAGCATTTTGACTATAAATTACAGGGCAAGAACTGAGTAAGAAACAAAAGAATAGGAAGTATTTTAGTGGAGACATTTTTAATAGGTTTGCATTCATATTTATTTGGCATTCCCGATTTGCTAAATATAACAGATTCAGTAAACCTAAATCATAGGTTTTACGATAGAAAGAGATTTACTAAATTCCAAAAATTTAGCAAATCGTTTATTTGCTATGCAAAAATTTCTTTCAAAGCCGTCCAAAGCGATTTTTTAAGCTGCTGATTAGCAGAAATAGTCGTCAAATCATCTGCGAATAAAAACAAACAGTCATTCAGATTGAAAGGCTGATATTTTTGAGGATTGACTTGTAAACCAAGTGTTTGAGGAGCGACACCGAATAAGATGGCTTTTTGAATACTCATTTCTTTCCCAAAGCTGCTGAAACTAAAGTCATTATCTGGCGTTTTTCCTAATACTAATACATCTGTTTTTAAATCTAATTTGACCGCAGATAAGATTTTAGCTAAAAAATCAGCCATTGTTTCATCATTGGTAGGATAGCAAATAAAAATACCTTTTTGAGCGTTTCCACTACATTGACGAATGATATTTTTGGTATCGGTAACAGCTATAATTTTAAAATCTAAAAATGGATGTTGCAAGATTTTGAGTATTTGAATTATTTTTAGAAAATGATGGTTTTAATGGATGGTTGACTGAAGGTCAATCAGCCAAACAAAGACTAAAGTTAAGTACATCCAACTAAAGAATATCCAACTCAACTATTTTTAAATGAAAATTTCTTTAGAATTGTCCATAAATAGCTGAATGAATGAATGAATGAATGACTTATTTTTTTATTTATTGGTTAAATATTTAATTTTATTGACTAAGTTCTCAATTAATTAAAATCTTTGCCGTATATTTACTATCAAAACTAACTATTTATTTATCGATACTTTTAAATTTTGAATTTGTAATTTTGCATTTTCAACTTTCCCGAACCTTTTAAAGCTGACGCTGATGAAATTTGAAATTAACTTAACTAAAACCACTCAATCCAGATTACCACAATTGGATTTTAATAATATTCCTTTTGG
>CAZXYA010000722.1:0-4228 GCA_964644655.1 uncultured Saprospiraceae bacterium
CTTAATCCTGCAAAACCTGAACCTATGACTGCTATTTTTTTTGCCACGTTATTCGCTGTTTTTATGATGAAAGAGATATTTTCAGGGAATTAGTTGAAGGCTAAACTAAAAAAAAATGTTTTTGTTTAACATTTTTAAATAAAAGTTAAACAAAACAAAGAGATATTAAAATTATAAGGCAAGAAGAAACTAAAGTATGATAGACTAAAATCAATCAGAACAACATGAGCGAAAGGTAATTGTTTTGTTGAGTAAAAAGAAATTAAGCTACAATTATTTAAATAAATATTGCATTATCACCACATCATGCCATTGCCCATCTCTGAACCCCACTTCTTTTTGAGTTCCGACAATTGTATAGCCCAATTTTTGGTTGTAAACGATACTTGCCTCATTTCCTCCTAAGATTTTGGCAACTAGATGACGATAGCCCAAATCTTTGCAAACACGCATGACTTCTTTTTTCAAAAAAGTCCCATATCCTTTGCCCATTTCAGTAGCGGTCAAATAAATGGCCGTTTCACAAGTTGTTCGATAGCCGCTGCGGTCGCTGTATTTTTTGATGATGCCCCATCCTATTATTTGCGTTTCCTTTTTCAAAACAAATAAACGTTCTCTATCATTAAATTTTTCCACCCAATCTGCAATATCGGTTTCAGTTTTCATTACTTCGTCCATTGTAGCTCCCCCACTTATAATGTATTCATTATATATATTAGCAATCGTCAAATAATCAGTAGAGTTAGCTAAAGCTATTTTTAAATTATCTTTCATATCAGCATATTTAAAGCCCTTCACAAAACAAGTCAATTTTGGTCAAAACGGTTACTGGAATCAAGTCCTTTTCTTCGTCATACCAACTGTGCAAATGTCCACCATATTCCATACCCAAATATTCGGCTGTGTTTTTAAAAGACATTGTGAAGCCGTCGTATGCTACCGCATCAGAACTACAAGCAACGGAATACATCTTTTTATTACCTCTAAGTTGTCTTCCTAAGGGTTTTCTAATAGTCAATAAATCAGATAGTCGGTCAAAAAAAGTCTTTAGTTGAGCACTCATAGCGTACCAATATACAGGCGTTGCAAAGATAATCCGCTTATATTCAATCATTTTGGTAGCGATTTGGACAAAATCGTCATCTTTATTGCTGTGTTCATAATCAAAATAGTTAATTTTATAATCGTTTAAATCTATAAAATCAGCAGCGATTTTAGTGCGAACCACATCAATAATTTTTCGAGTATTGCCATCACTACGGGCGCTACCCATAATAATTAAAGTATCTATATTCATATTTCTTGATTCAACTTTATTTAAAAAATTTGGTTGTATAAATAAACTAATCAACAACAATCCAGTTATGAAAAAAATCAATACCTTACTCCTAGCATTCGTTTGTTTGCTTTCTACAAACTTATTAGCAAATGACGGCACTTCTCCTTTAACCGCAGATTTTGTCACAGGGAATCCTGAGATAACTTCTATGAATGCCATTTCTTTTGGTCCAGAAGGCATTCTATTTGTTGGCGATTCCAAAAGTGCAATGGTTGCTGCTATTGACACCAAGGATAATGTATCCGCCAAAGCCCCTAAAAGTGTATCAATGGCTAAAGTAGACGAGCAAATCGCTACTTTATTAGGAACGACTTCGGATGAAATTACCATCCAAGATATGGCAGTTAATCCTATTTCCAAAATGATTTATTTTGCAGTACATCATAGCAATGGGACGCCCGTCTTATTAAAAACAAATGGTGAAACGATTGAACATGTACCATTAACCGAAGTAAGCCATTCTAAAATCGGATTAAGTAATCCAATTGATGCAGAAAAAAAGGACAGAAGAGGTAATAGTATGCGAGTGTCTGCCATCTCGGACTTAAATTATTTTGAAGGCAAAGTGATGGTTTCTGGTTTATCAAATGAAGAGTTTGCTTCTACTTTCAGAAGTATTCCTTTTCCATTCAAAGCAGAACAAATGCATGCTTCTTTAGAAATTTATCATGCCGCACATGGCAAATATGAAACACATGCGCCCATTAAAGCATTCTTACCAGTTAACATTGCAGGTAAATCAAATTTAGTCGCTGCTTATACTTGTACGCCTTTAGTCGTTTTTCCAATGGACAACTTAAAACCGGGTGAACACACTAAGGGGCAAACCGTAGCAGAATTAGGCAATTGGAACGTACCATTGGATATTATTCAAATGGAAAAAGAAGGAAAAGCTTATTTATTAATGGCTAATTCCTCTAGAGCTGTCATGAAGATTTCAATAGACGCTGTTGCAGATTTTAATGGTTCGTTGACAGAAAAAGTAGCAGAGCGTTCTGGTACAGCAGGAGTTGATTTCATCAATTTGCCTTTTGTAAATGTCCAGCAATTAGCTAAATTATCGGATAGTCAATTTATTATGTTGCAGCGAAAAGCAAATGGCGATTTGGATTTGCGTACACAAAATAATCGATGGCTTTAGACAGGATGAGCAAGCAAAAAAATCCTAGAGGACTATTTTGTGAAGTGAACCGCGAAGCGGATGGGAGGCAAGTTTTTAACTCCGACAAATCGAAGTTTTTAGGTCGTGCTTTTGAGGCTTGTTCTAGATTGTGTTCTGTAGTGTAAACGGAATTCGGTATTCAAGCTTAAAGGTAAAATATCCGTGGTTAATAGAAATCCGTGGCTAAAAAATAATTAATTTTAGCCACGGATTAACCTCTCTGTTTTGACAGCAAGCTTCTGTAATAATTAGGAAAATAAATGATAAAAATTGCTAAATCTTTATGGCTTTCCCTCTTTGTATCCCTATCTTCCATTCCCCTTATCAGCCAAACTTTTTCTATTATAACGGAAGAAGATAATCCTCTAAAAGGGTGTGTGCAATTAGCTAATTTACCTGTAGGAGATACCATCAAATATCAAGACAAAGATTTACAAGTTTTTCTATTTCCAGAAAATCCAGATAAGCCTACTGCTCCAATTATTGGGTCTAGAAAAAGAGTAGGTAATCAATTGTATTTTTGCCCATTGATTCCTTTTTCTAAAAATTTGACTTATCAAGCCCAATTTCCTACTGTTCCTTATTTTACCTTTAAACCTGTTCCGCCTAAAAATTATACCCAAACGGCGATTACTGAAGTTTACCCTACTTTAGATACTTTGCCAGAAAATACCCTAAAAATGTATCTGCATTTTTCTGCACCTATGAGTGATGGAAATGGTTATCAGCATATAATTTTGAAGGATGAAAAGGGGGAAAACATAGCTGTACCTTTTTTAGAATTAACCCCATTATTATGGAATGAAGACCGTACTAGGTTGACCTTGTGGTTTGACCCAGGAAGAGTCAAGAGAGAATTATTGAGAAATCAAAAATTAGGCGCTCCTTTGAGGGAAGGAAAAAATTACACGCTGCATATTTCTAAAAATTGGAAGGATGCCAATGGGTATTCGCTAGGAAATGATTTTAATAAAAACATCCATATTATTGCAGCGGATAGAAATGAACCCAATACTAAAAATTGGTTGACTACCCTACCAAAAGCAAACACAAAAACGCCATTAATTATTAATTTTGGAGAAGCCTTGGACCATGCATTAGTCCTAAAATCGTTAACGGTTTTTAATAAAAAAGGTAAAAAGGTGGAAGGGGAAATTATTGTAGGAAATAATGAACAAGAATGGTCATTTACCCCTACTGAAAATTGGCAATCAACTACCTATCGCATTCAAATTAAAGCTGAACTAGAAGATTTAGCAGGTAATAATTTTAATCGTTTATTTGATACCAATTTAGAAAAACAAACCAAGTCGAAGCGAGACTTACCCTACTACTATTTTGATTTTAAAGTGAAGTAAGAAATCAGTCGTCAATCATGTATCAACGAAACACTATATCCAATCTGACACCTGACACCTGACACCTGACACCTGACACCTGACACCTGACACCTAAAATAAAACATCTCCCCTAACTTTCCATTATATTTGTAAGTATGAAACCAAGAGACCCGCAGAAGATAGAAAGAATACACCAAGCGACTTTGGCACTAGTTTCCGAAATAGGGCTAGCGGGTTTAACGATGTCTAAAATTGCGAAAGCAGCAAAGTTGGGAATGGGGACTATATATACTTATTTCAACAGTAAAGAAGAAATTCTAAATGCCTTGTACCAATCTTTAAAAAGAAAACATGCAGAGGAGGTTTATGCCAATTTCGATAAAGCAC
>CAZXYA010000723.1:0-4217 GCA_964644655.1 uncultured Saprospiraceae bacterium
TCTTGTTCAAGGCATGAAGAAGTGTAAACTTCTGAACCGCTTGTGGACGGGATGCAACGGAGTTATAATGAGCCTGCCTGTCAGCAGGAAATGCTAGGTTTGAAAAATTTTGGATAATCCTAGAACTATGAAGTAGTTTAACTACTATCGTAGTTGAAAGGCGATATTGATATTTTCAGTTACAAGGAATAAGTGTTTAGGGCAAATAAAAAATAGAGGGCAAGGAATTAATTGACCAATTACGAACATGACCTGTCCGAATTTGGACAATATTTCCCGCCAAATAATTTTATATTTTTTCATAAAAGTCTAATAATCAATTAATTAAAGTTTCGGTACAAACCTTGTTTTCCTTAAATCAACTCTGATAATTAAACAAGCTTATGTTCCGAAACAACCTTAAAATCGCCCTGCGTAATTTGTTCAAAAACAAAACGCAATCTACTATACTTATTAGTGGCCTGACCATCGGCATGGCAGCCTGTATTTTGCTACTCCAATACGTCAATTTAGAGCTGAGTTATGATGATTTTCATACGAATAAAGCAAACATCTATCGAGTGGTCAATGAACGATTTCAAAACGAAAAATCCGTTCAAAAAGGAACGATAACTTATCCGACCATTGGCCCAACGATGCAAAAAGATTTTCCCGAAATCGAAAAGGCTACTCGGATTGGATATAGTTCGGATGTGATGGTTATTAAAGGAGATAAAATAGAACTTGTGGAACCAGGTCTTTGGGTAGATGAACATTTTTTTGAAATTTTTGATTTTAAACTATTAGCTAGTCAGGATTTAACCCCATTGGATGAAACCAATGAATTGGTTTTAACTAAAACATTGGCCGACCGCTATTTCCCTACTGCCAAAGGTAATTACGAAGCCATCTTAGGCGAGCATTTAAGGATTGACCGTTTTGATGATCCTTTTAAGGTGACGGCTATTTGTGAAGATGTCCCTGCTAATTCGACTTTAGCCTTTGAATTATTATTGAGCTATAAGGCGATGATTCGCTATTTTGGAGAATCGGCAGACATAAGTTTTACAAATTCTGATTTTTATCACTATGTAACCCTAAAACCAAATACGGATGTAGCAGCCTTAGAAGCCAAGTTTGTTGATTTTAGCCATCGCTATTTTGAGGAACAAGAAGCTACTGGTAGAAAAGAAGTTTTCACCTTACAAGCATTGGCAGATGCCCATTTGTATTCCACAGATTTAGAATACGAAATAGGCAATACGATTAATGGTCAAGCTATTTGGTCTTTATTAATTATCGCCTTCTTTATTTTATTAATCGCTTGGGTCAATTATGTTAATCTAAGTTCGGTGCGAGCAATAGAACGTTCCAAAGAAGTGGGTGTGCGGAAAGTAATTGGTGCAACCAGAAGCCAATTAGTCCGCCAGTTTTTGGCAGAAGCCTTAACAATTAATGGCTTTAGTCTGTTGCTTGCCTTTGGGCTGGTACAATTATTAGCGCCCTGGTTTGCCCAAAATTTTGATGTTAGCCAAGAAGGATTAAGCTTTTTTGCAGGCAATAGTATCAATGGCTATTTAGCAATTCCTTTATTAGGTCTCATTGTAGGAGGCGTCCTTATATCAGGTTTCTATCCAGCTTGGTTATTATCTTCGCCACATGTTGCGACCGTTTTAAAAGGCACTTTTTCTAAAGATTTAGGAAAAGGTTGGCTACGCAAAGGTTTGGTGGTTTTTCAGTTTACCATGTCCATTGCCTTGATTACGGCTACTTGGTTGGTCTCCAAACAAATTGACTTTATGAGCAAGCAGGAATTGGGTTTTGATGTGAATCAAATAATGACCATCAATGGACCAGAAATGAATAATTTCGATAGTACCTTTATCGAACGCATCACTACTTTTAAAACCCAATTAGCTACCCATCCAACTATTAATAGTGCGGCTACTTCTGGTCGTGTACCAGGCGAACGTACTGGAAGGATTTTCCATATTAGAAAAGTAGGCACAGGAGATACCGACCAGACCTATACAGCTAATTTTATAGGAGCGGATTTTGAATATGCTAAAACTTATGGGCTAACCCCTTTGGCGGGTCGTTTTTTTCGAGCCAATGACCATAATCGTAGTTTTAATGCCTTAGAAAATATTGTTATAACAGAAGCGACCGTAAAAATGCTAGGGTATGTGGATAATGAAACAGCCGTAGATGAACGGGTAAATTTCTTTGGAAAAGATTGGACTATAGTGGGCGTCATGCCTGATTTTCATCAACGGTCATTACATACAAGTGTAGCACCGCTCATTTTTACGCCTTTTTATAACCCTGGTAATCCTTTATCCCTGAATGTGTCGAGCGAGGATATAGCCGCTACTATTGCTCATATTAAGACCACTTATCAAGAAGTATTCCCTGGCAACACTTTTGACTATGCTTTTCTGAATGCCAATTTTCAACGGCTGTATGAAGCGGATAAACGTTTTAGCAATATCCTTTCCTTCTTTACTTTATTGACCATTTTTATTGCTTGTTTAGGTTTATTTGGATTGGCTTCTTACACTACTTTCTTGAGAACCAAAGAAATTGGTGTTCGAAAAATATTGGGTGCTAGTTCCGCTAGTCTTATAGCATTATTATCCAAAGATTTTCTAAAGTTGGTGGTTATTGCTATGCTTTTTGCGACACCCATCGCTTATTTCACCATGGATATTTGGTTACAAGATTTTGCGTATCGTATTGAGGTGCAATGGTGGGTATTTGTACTGGCAGGAATTGGGGCTTTGGGCATCGCCTTTTTGACGGTAAGTTTTCAGAGTGTGAAGGCAGCTTTGGCGAATCCTGTGAAGAGTTTGAGAAGTGAATAAGTAACCAAAACTGGTAGCACAGACTTCAGTCAGTTCGGGATACAGGTATTCAGACCTGATTAGTTTTAACAAAATAAAGATATTCCTAGCTTGTAACCTAAAGGTCAGCGTCCCAGACAGACTAAAGTCTGTACTATCAGTTTTCGTAAGGTGAATTAAGTAAAAAATCCATAAAATCTAATACCATGTTTAAAAATTATTTCAAGATTGCCTATAGAAATTTATGGAGGAATAAAACCATTACTTTTATCAATATTTTTGGTTTATCCATTGCACTTGCGACTGCTGTTGTCGTCTTTTTATTGCTGCAAAATCATTGGACGATGGATAATTTTCATCAACATGCAGACCGAATTTATATAGCAGAATATGTAGTGGAGCATGATGGGGAGGAGCAAGTTTGGGGCAATCCACCCCTACCATTGGGAAAAGCACTAGCTAATGATTTTCCACAAATAGAACAAACCGTTAGATTGGACATAAAAGGTAGCAGCGTTTATTTAGAAGATAAAGTGTTTAGACAATCGGTTTTTTTTGCGGACCCTGCTTATTTTGATCTATTTACCTTTCCTTTAGAAATAGGGACTTCAACGGTTTTAAATGAGCCAGATGCTATTATTATTAGCGCCAAATTAGCGGAGAAATATTTTAAAGCTGAAGAAAGCCTTGGTAAAGCTTTGACCATCGTCTTTGATAATCAGGTAAAAAAAGTATTTACTGTTAAAGGCGTGGCTGCCCCTTTTCCAGAAAATACAAGCTTTGCTTTTGATATAATCACGGGGTTCGACAACTTGGCGAGTATTGGAAAAATCGAACAAAATGACTGGACTACTCATATAGGAGGTACTTTTATTCAATTGAAAGAAGGGGCGACTATTGAACCGATTGCTGCTAATATGAATAAATATGTCGCTTTACAAAATGTGACCAATGAAGATATAACTATCAAATCTTTTATTTTTGACAATGTAAAAAATCCTAATCCTAAAGCTCATGCGGTTAATGGCAGGCCTATCTTTGTGACACATCCCATTCTAGGATTTCTATTTATTTTGCTGGCTTTGTTAATGTTGGCCTTATCTAGTTTTAATTATATTAATATTGCATTGGGATTTGCAGGAAAAAAATTGAAAGAAATCGGTATTCGCAAAACGATTGGAGGCCAAAAAAGCCAATTGATTTGGCAGTTTATGTCTGAAAATTTACTGCTTTGTTTTTTTGCCCTTATTTTAAGCCTAGTGATTGCCCAAATATTCTTAATTCCCCTGTTGAATACTATTATGGCAATGCAAATTTCGCTGAACATTATCGAAAACCCGAGTATTTGGCTATTTCTGATAGGTTTATTGGGATTTACCGCCATTGCATCAGGGG
>CAZXYA010000724.1:0-4208 GCA_964644655.1 uncultured Saprospiraceae bacterium
CAAATCTACCAAAAACACCTTGAAGAAGGAAAAGTATGCTTAGTAGAAGGAATATTAGAGTTAAAGTCATGCAATGTTTATATACCGTTAATCGGGATAAAACATTAGCAAATAATTTGAACTTGGCAACACAAGTTTATCAAGAA
The DNA here is from genome assembly GCA_964644655.1 of uncultured Saprospiraceae bacterium. Taxonomy (GTDB): domain Bacteria; phylum Bacteroidota; class Bacteroidia; order Chitinophagales; family Saprospiraceae; genus JAFMDF01. Next base: position 147 of record CAZXYA010000724.1, read on the forward strand.
GCTATTCGTAAATCTTACGAGCTATACTTGTTTAATGTGCTGCAAGTCAGAGAAGTTACTAAATATGCCTTAAAAGATGAAGCCCATAGAAAAGGCAAACATTTGCCCTCTAATTTTGATAAACTATTTTCTGCTAAGTTATACAAAAACTCACTTGTACAATCTTTAGTGAATGATGGTGGCTTGATAACTGCTTTGGAGCAAAGTAAGGTAGCTGAGTTTCTTTCCGATGATAATACTCGCCTTTTATATAATGATTTTGCTAAGGCACCCGAATATAAATCATATTTAAAAAATCCAGACACTACAGATAAAGATCATCTTGAGATTTTATTGTTTTTATTCAAACATGCCGTTACAGGAGAAATTTACAATGATTTAATGGATGATTATTTTGCCAATTGGTGGGATGATAAATCATTGGTAGTTGGCGCCATGAAGAAAACCATCAAAGCACTACCTTTGAAAGATGGATATATTAATAGTTTGAAACCAGGAGTTGATACGGTAACAGAATTTGGAGAGGCTTTATTGAAAGATGTGCTTCAAAGTGATAATCAATTATTAGCACATATTAAACCGACGCTGAATAATTGGGATGCTGAAAGAGTAGCCATTGTTGATATGGTTTTATTGAAAATGGCTTTGAGCGAATTATTGAGCTTTCCAACTATCCCAACAAAAGTAACGCTTAACGAATTTGTGGAAATTGCTAAATTATATAGTACTGATAAAAGCAAAGATTTTATCAATGGTATTCTTGATCGCCTTTTGAAAAAGTTGAACCAAGAAGGAATGATTAAGAAAGAGGGGCGAGGACTGGTTTAATATCAGGTGCCTTCTATCAAATAATCTTTTTAACTATTTCACTTACTTTGGGATTTTTATCTTTTCCCTTGACTTTCTTTCTAACATAAATCAATTTAAATCGCCCTCGTTGATTTTCCCTACGCTCTATTTCAAAGCGCCCTGTAGCATTAATTAACGGAGTGAGTTTGTCAAACCCATAAATTCTAGCATCAAAATTAGGTTGTTTTTTCTGCACTAAATTTCCAACTTCCCCTAAAAATGCCCAGCCGTCCTCGTCCGCTACATCCGAAATAGAGGTTGCTATCAATCGAATTACTTTTGGCGTTACTTTTTCGTATTTAGGTTTTTTGCGTTTGGTAATCGGCTTTTTACTTGTTCCCGTTCGGGTAGATTTTTTAGCCGCTTCTTCCTCTTCTTCCGCGGCGGCGGCCTCGACCTGATTTTTTAGAATTTCTAAATAAATAAATTTATCACAAGCGACAATAAATGGATTAGGCGTTTTCTTTTCTCCAATCCCAATGACCGTCATCGCGGCTTCTCTAAGTCGAGTTGCCAATCGAGTAAAATCACTATCGCTAGAAACAATACAAAAACCAGTTACCTTTTGCGAATATAAAACATCCATTGCGTCGATAATCATCGCAGAATCCGTTGAATTCTTACCTACCGTATAACTATAAGATTGAATAGGCGTAATGGCATTTTCCAATAAAATCTTCTTCCATTTATTTAAATGTGGCTTTGTCCAATCTCCATAGATTCTTTTGATAGTCGGATTGCCATATTTTGCGATTTCCTCCATCATCTCTTTCACATAGGCAGATGGAATATTATCTCCATCAATTAATACAGCGAGTTTTAAGTCTTTGGCTTCCATATTATTAACTTTGAATACTTATACCTGATAATACTAGTTTAGTTACTCAAATAGTGAATTGTGAATTTTTAACGCAGATGTAATTTATAACACGGATAAAAATTAACACGGATAAAATAATATGAATGTAATTTGTGGTACAGAGCATCAGATAATATCCGAGAATAGAACATCCGTATTAATGCTCATCTGAGTTAAAATATCCGAAGATAAAAAAGGTTTTAGATTACACAAAACCTATCACCTCTTTAGCTATAAAAATCAAAAATTATTTTTTGCGTTTCTTTTTCTTAGCAGCATCTTTCTGCGCTTGAATTTTTTGCTGTTCCTTCATCGCCTCTTGTAAGCGCTCACCAAAGCCACCTTTTTTCTTGGGTTTGGCTTTATTAGCGGTCAGTTCTTGTTCTATCTTATCTTTATTAATCAACACTTTTTTGGTGAAAATCATTTGGGATACATTCATCATATTCGACGTGAACATATATGTGGTTAATCCTGCCGCATAATTATTAAAGAAAAATAAGAACATAATCGGCATGAAATATTGCATATACATCATCATCTGTTGCTGTTGACCACCGCCCATAGCAGACATATCCATTTGCTTAGAATTATAAACCGTGTATAAAATCATTGAAACGGCATATAAAAGGGTAAATAAACTGACATGCATTCCATAAAATGGAATTTCAAATGGCAACCAAGCAAAAACATCAAACGAAGATAAATCATGCGCCCATAAAAACGGTGCTTGCCTAAATTCAATGGAAGCAGGGAAAAACCTGAATAAAGCAAACCAAATCGGCATCTGTGCGGCAATTGGCAAACAACCACCTAATGGATTTACGCCATATTCTCTATACATTTTCATCGTCTCCATTTGCATCGCCTGCTGGTCATCCCCATGTTTTTCCTTCATCTTAGCCATTTTGGGCTTTAAAGCCGCCATTTTTTGCTGAGAATAAACCATTTTATAGGTCAAAGGAAACAGTAGTAGCTTTACCAATAAGGTCATTACGATAATGGCAATTCCTTTACTACTGATAAAACTATTCAAAAAGGCAAAAGATGGTCGAATCAACCAACGGTTAATCGTACCAAAAATACTCGACCCAAAAGGAATTATATCTTCTAAACCATTTCCTTGCGCCTTAAGTCGGTCATATTCATTTGGACCGACATAAAAGTTCATGACGAAGGCACCTGATTCCATTGGAATTTGTAGATTGGTCGTCAATTTCTTCAAGTTATCACTATCCTCATCAAGCATCTCCGTTGTCAGTATTGCCTTCCTAAAACTACCTTCTTTAGCCATCAAGGAACTATTAAAAAACTGATTAGAATGAGACACCCATTTTACCCTTTCATCTGGTGTTTCTTCCCCATCAGTCGAACAAGAACAGTAATCTAAGTCCTCATCTGTTGTATAAAAATAGGCACTAGAATAGTTCTTTTCATATTTGACATTCTCTTCAATCTTATCCAAATAATTGACCCAATTTAGTTGCACATTACTTGCATCTACTTGGTCATCTAAGCCAACTAATTTGATGGTATAATCAATGCCGTAAGAACCATCATTGATGGTATATTTTTGCTCAAAATATCGACCATTACCAGCACTTGCCCTAAAAGTTACCGTTTTGCCACTAATAGAAGGCGTAAAATAAAGCGTACTAGTTTTAATATTTCCACCATTTAAATTAGAAATGGGTAAAAAATATTCAAACTTATTTTTGTTATCCTCCAATAATTTGAGGATACTTTTTTGTACTACTTTTTGGGTATCTAACTTGGATTTTTCGTATTCTTTTAAGGTTACTTCTTTGATTCTACCTCCTTTATTTGTGAAAACAACAGTCATCAAATCGTTTTCTATCGTATTGGTTTTTTCTTCTCCTACTGCAGATGGTGCAAAAATACCATGTGTGGCTACTGCTTGTAAATTTCGGATAGAATCTGGTAAATCTACAACGACGGGAGCTTGTTCGGCTGATTGAAGGGTTTTTTCTTCCACATTAACAGCGGCAATAGAATCTCTAATGCGTTGTTGTTCGGCTAATTGTGCCTCTGTCGGCGCATTAATTGTTGCCCAATAATATAAAATCGCAAAAATCAGCGTTATACCGATAATTTGATTTAAGTTTGTCTTATCCATTTAGGTAAGTAATTAAAATTTTTGTGCTAAATAATCGGAGGGAAAAACAGATTAGGTAATATAATTGCGTGTGTAATTTCTAATAGCTTAAGGCAAAATGAATTAATAAAGTGGTCATTTTGAGGAAATATTTTTTTGTTAGACGAGGCGAAAAACACAGACATAGCACCGCTATGGCGAGTATTTTCAACGAAGTATAACGAAAAAAGATGAAGTC
>CAZXYA010000725.1:0-4200 GCA_964644655.1 uncultured Saprospiraceae bacterium
ATTCTAACAACTGAGATGCAAAGTAAAATTAAAAATGGAGACTCTCAATTGACATCTGACGTAAAAGAAATAGAAAAACCAGCTCAGTTATCACTAGATTTATAGAAGAAAAAAAGGACAGAACAAAATATATGTGTCAATTTTCATTATCCATGAAAATGTGCACATATACCAACCGTTGGCTGTCATTACCAAACAAGATTGAATCAATATAAAATAATTAATAAAAACATGGCAAAGAATAAAACAACTCAAACTGAAGTCGATGTAATTGATTTTATTAACTCGTATGTTGACAAGGAACAAAAGAAAATCGATAGTAATAAATTGATAGAATTGATGGAGCAATGGTCTGGTTTTGAGCCTAGAATGTGGGGACCAACTATTATCGGTTTTGGTAGCTATCACTACAAATATGCGAGTGGTCATGAAGGGGATGCTCCGCTACTTGGTTTTTCACCACGAAAAGGACAGTTTTCCCTTTACATCTATTCGAAAACGGAGAAGAGTGATGCATTATTGAAAGATTTTGGCAAATTTAAAATGGGGAAAGCCTGTATTTATGTTAAAAAACTTGCTGATATTGACCTTTCAGTTTTAGAAAAACTCTGTTTAGAAACAATTGCATATCTCAACGAGCACCATGAGTGTGCGTGCAGAAATTGAGCATTCAATGCACCGAAAAGCTATGCTTGACGTTCACCAGCAAAAGAAAAAATAGTTTTATCCTAAATTTGATAAATGAGTACAGGAAAAAAAGAGAAAAGAAAAGCAGGCAGACCCAAAAAAGATAGAGAGCTCAAGACAACGAATATTTTGCGTATTGCCCTTAAAAATTTTGCCCAAAAGGGGTATGGTGGGGTTACCATTAATCAGATAGCCAAAGCCACAGATGTTTCTGATTCTCTATTGCATCATCATTTTGGTAGCAAAAAGGAATTATGGCAAAAATCTATGCAATTAATTGGAACAGAAATTCATAGCGAGCTGGATAGTCTATTTAATTTAATTGATGATTTGGACGGCTTAGAAAAATTGCGACTATACAATAAAAAAATCGTGCAGGTTTCTGCCAAATATCCAGAATTTCAACAGGTAGTCGTACAAGAAGTCTTTTCCGATAATCCACGTTCTGCTTGGCTGATTGACGAATTATTACGGCCTATTTTTGCGCCTATGCAAACTATTATTGCCGAAGAAACAGCCAAAGGACGCATCAAAGATATTCCCACTGCTAATTTAACCAGTTTTATAATTGGGTCGATTACCACCTTGTTTACTCGTTCTTTTCAAATGAAAAAAATGCACGGCATTGATTCTTTGGATAAAGAACAGATTGATTTGCATGTAACCTTGATTAATGATTTAATTTTTAATGGGCTGTTGAAAAAATAACACACATTAAAATTATACTTATATTTGAGGCCTTTCTTAACTCAAATAATTACAACCGTGGAAATCACAGCCAATAACTACCAAGCAGCCCTTATTCAAAAAAGTTATGAGACCCCTGTTGTTGTTCAATTTCATGCGCCTTGGTGTGGTCCTTGTCGGATGCTAAAACCTGTACTAGAAAAAGTACATCAGCAAACTAAATTGAAGTGGGATTTAGCTTTTGCGGATGTGAAAGCTCATCCGTTATTAGGTAAACAGTTTAATATTTTTACGATTCCAGCAGTCAAATTAATAGAAAACGGGAAGGTTACGGCTTCTTTTTCTGGTTTTAAATCTGATTTTATTATTAATAACTGGCTGGATAATAATATAGATGCGTCTAAAGATTCTCCCTATAATCCAATTATTAGTCAACTAAAAAACAATGAAGTTGAACAAGCTAAAGCAAGTATTCTAGCAATGGCTATTGAGGAAAATCCTACCTCTAATTACTTGAAGTTATTAATGGCTTTACAACATTTAGAAAGTAATAATGCCAATGCTACTCAATGGCTACAAAAAGTAGGTAGGGGAGGTGATTTAGATACTGTTGTGAAAAGTATTCGGGATTTAATTGATATTGACCAAGAAGATAATAATCCAACAACGCCTACCTCTTCACCTTACACCATTGAGCCAGAAAAAGCAACCGCTAAGATTAATATTGCTACTTTCGACTTTGCTTTATTAACGAGTTTAGTTCACGGTGGGATTAATGAAATTAGAAAACGGAAAGGTGCTGCTGCCTTAACGATAGATCCTATTCTAACACAAGCCGCTGTAGATCAAAATAATTACCAGATTCGTACTGACCAGTTATCGCATTACCAAGAGAATCCACTAAAGAAAACCGTTCGAGAAAGAGTGGATAGTTTTGGTGGTCAATTTAGAATGGTAGGGGAGAATGTACAATTTAAAGGCTTCCCTGTCAGAACTTGGAGTACGGGCAACGAACGAGAAATCATTACACCGACTTATGTAGATGCCGCTGCAGATTTAATTAAAAATTGGGTCAACTCACCAGGCCATTACAAAAATTTGATTAACCCCAACTATCGTTTTGTCGGAACAGCCGTTGGTTGGAATCCAGAAAATAGTGCGGTTTTTTCCACACAGGTATTTGGGGCATAGGATGGTTGACAATCCAAAAGTAGCTTAAACCCTTATTTATCATCATTCCTAACAACCCCCATAACCGTTTGTTGATTGATTCTTGAAGCGACAGGATAAGCATATAACTTTTCATAAATAGCTCGCATGGGTATGCCTTCATTGGCTGCCAATAAGAGCTCTTGAATAATTTCTCCTGCATTGGGTGCAATGACACTACCGCCTAAAATTTTTCGTTTACTCCAAGGTCGTTTAGGACTTAAGAATAAGGTAACTTTTCCATATTGGAATTCCCCTACAATTGCCCGATCATCGTCATTAAAAAACTGATCTTGTCGCCAATAATTAACTTTTTTCGCTTTTAATTGTGCTTCCGTTAAACCAAAAGTAGCGACCTCTGGATCAGTAAAAGTAACCCAAGATAAGTTATTAATGTTATGTTTTTTCTTGAAAAAGTGCTTGAAATTATGGGTTAATAATTTGATATGTTTCTCTGCACCATGCGAAAATTTATACAATCCTGCGGCATCTCCTGCCATATACACCTTTTTATTGCTAGTTTGCAAATAATCATTGATAATGATTCGTCCTCTTTCATTGGTCTGTACACCACCTGCTTTTAAATTTAACTCCTCATAATTCAACACTCGTCCAATCGCAAATAAAACCGCATCAAATTGAAGGGTGGATTGTTCTTTTGCTTTATTTTCAATGATTGCTGTATTGGCATCCGTAAATTCTTTTAAACTACTATTATTGATAATCTCAATGCCTTCTTCGGCAAATTTTTCAGCTAATATTTTACTAGAATCGGGACGTTCTGCTTTTAAAATTCTATCTCCTCGATTGATGATGGTCACTTGTGACCCTAAGCGCTGAAAAGTCTGTCCCATCTCACAACCAATCGCCCCACCACCAATGACTAGTAGCCGTGTGGGTAATTTTGTTAGTTTATAAAAAAGCGTCTCATTTGTATAATGTTCTACCTTCTCCATTCCCTTAAATGGAATAACTCTAGGTTTCGAGCCAGTCGCTAAAATAATGCGAGGTGCAGTAAACTGTTCTTTTCCAACAGCAATAGTATCCTCATTGACAAAACTGGCTGTCCCTATCACTATATCGACGCCTTGTTGCCGAAAATAATCTGCACTTTCATGTTCTCGAATGACTGCTTGTTTGGAGTGAATATAATCCAATACCTTTTGCATATCGGCTTTACCACTTGTTGTTGCGCCAAAAGTTGCCGCCTTTTTAGCGCCATAAAAATGTTTAGCAATATGGATAATCGCTTTACTTGGTACACAGCCAAAATTTAAGCAATCGCCGCCAATATGTGCTTCGTCCTTGTCTATTAATAATGGTTTCCAACCAAAGGATTGTGCCATACCGATAGCGCCTAGCCCAGCAGAACCACCGCCAATAATAATGATGTCATATTTTTTTGTGGACATGTATTTTCTCTTTTTATCTTATTAATTGGCGATAAGGTAGGAATTATTTTAGTTTTAATAGCTAGGAACAGCGTATAAATAGGAAAAGCAGCTTATTATAGGTTATTTCATACAAATAAAACGTCCATAGTAATACCGTTTTGGACTAAATAATCACGAAATAATAAATTGAACATCTAGAATCCCTGCCTGCGGCAGGCAGGCG
>CAZXYA010000726.1:0-4198 GCA_964644655.1 uncultured Saprospiraceae bacterium
GGATGATACAAATGTAGGCGGTGCGCTGCACCTTGATATCTTTTTGCGGTCAATAAGATAGAAAAAAGAAGATGTCTGACTTTCAAGCGTTTAAATCATGGTGATTTTAAAAATCAGCATGATTTATGCACCTCTAAACCTCTATACCTTTAAAACTTATAACTATGCAATTAATAGACGGAAAAGCCTTAGCCAATACCATCAAAGATGAAATAGCGGTGGATGTCGCTCAACTAAAAGCAGCAGGTGGAAAAACGCCTCACTTAGCCGCAGTATTGATAGGGGATGACCCTGCAAGTGCGGTTTATGTCCGCAATAAAGTAAAAGCTTGTGAAAAAGTAGGTTTCAAATCTACTTTAGTCCGACGAGATGCCAATACCACCGAAGCAGAAGTATTAGCCATCGTTCAACGATTAAATGAAGATGCGGATATTGATGGATTTATTGTGCAATTGCCTTTGCCAAAGCATATTGATGAAGAAAAGGTCAACTTAGCGATTGACCCTAAAAAAGATGTGGATGGCTTTCATCCGATGAATGTAGGTCGAATGACTTTGGGGCTGCCAAGTTATTTACCTGCCACGCCCTTTGGCATCATGCAAATGCTAGATCGCTATGATATTGAAACTTCTGGCAAGCATTGTGTCGTCATCGGGCGAAGTAATATTGTGGGGACGCCAATGAGCATTTTACTATCTAGAAAAGCAAAAGTAGGTAACTGTACCGTGACTTTAACGCATAGTAGGACCAAAGATTTAAAATCAGAAACCTTGCGAGCAGATATTATTATAGCTGCCATTGGTCGTGCCGATTACTTGACGGCAGATATGGTAAAAGAAGGCGTAGTGATTATTGATGTAGGGATCAATAGAGTAGATGATGCGAGTAGAAAAAGAGGCTACCGCTTGGTAGGAGATGCCAATTTTGATGGGCTTGCTGCTAAGAGTAGTTTTATTACCCCAGTTCCTGGTGGTGTAGGACCAATGACGATTACTTCTTTATTAATGAATACCTTGAAGGCTTCTAGGAAAGAAATATATGGTTAGGCCATAGCTCAGATAACTATTAGAGCGTCAGATCAAAAATTGAGATTGTTTATTTTAATAGTACCTTGGATTATACCAATTATTTATCTGATGCTCTAATGTTATCTCCTTGCTCTAACTACCCACTAAAAGACAAATTTTAATTTTTTTGATGTAAAACTAGAAGTAATTACCTGTTTTTGAGTAACTTAGCGTACACTAAGTTTGACGATTCAAAATACAGGTCTTGTATGGCAAAAAGATTATCTATTACTGTACTACTTTTGGTCCTAATCGGAATGGGAATAGCCAGCCTATGGCAAACAGCGTCAAACATTATTGACCAAGATTTACCCACCAAATTGGAGGAGAAATATTATCCAAGCGACCAATTTTTTTTACAGCGATCTTTCCCTGATCCTTCCATTGATTTAACGACTTATACGGAGGCATTGCAGTTGGCCAAAACGGCTGCTAGTTCTAGAAATACCAATGATTTTACCAAAGATTGGCAAACCGAAGGCCCTGGGAATTTGGGCGCAAGAGTCAATACGATAGCGGTACATCTAACCAACGATCAAATCATTTTTGCGGGCTATTCTGGTGGTGGCGTTTTCCGAACGATGAACGGTGGACGTACTTGGAAGCCTGTTTTTGATGATCAACTATTTTTAGCCATTGGGGATATTGTTTTTGATCCACAAGATGCTAATACCGTCTATGTAGGAACAGGAGATCCGAATGTATCTGGCTTTCCATTTTTGGGCGATGGCGTTTATAAAAGTACGGATTTAGGGGAGACGTGGCAATACATAGGTTTAGAAGAATTACGCATCATTTCTAAAATAATCATTGATCCGACCGATAATCAAACCATTTATGTAGCAGCTATGGGCTTGCCTTTTGAACCCAACAGTAATAAAGGCTTATACAAAACAACGAATGGAGGAGAGACTTGGGAACAAATCTTATTTTTAGGCGGCATTACAGGCGTCATTGATGTTGTTTTTGACCAAAATAACCCTACTATTTTATACGCTGCGGGGTGGGATAGATTGCGGAATAATCAAATTTCTAAAACGACAGGACAAGGGGCTAAGATATATAGGTCTTTGGATGGAGGACAAAATTGGAGACAGTTAACAGGTGGTTTACCCTTAGACGACCAATCTAGAATTGGTTTAGCGGCTACAAAAGATGGCGTTCTGGCTGTTTTTGTCAATCCAGATCATCAATTTCAAGGTTTGTATAAAACAACCGATGGCGGCAATAGCTGGTTGCGTTTACCGACGGATACGGAAAATAGTGGATTTAATAATGGTATTTTTGCTGGCTTTGGTTGGTATTTTGCCAAACTTCGAGTGAATCCGAATGATGACCAAGATATTTCCATTTTAGGCGTACAAGCATTTAGATCTAGAGATGGTGGAACGACTTGGACACTAATTAATCGAAATGCCTCTATTAATGTGCATCCCGATATTCACGAATTAGTGTTTACCAATACGGGAAAAGCAATATTGGGAACAGATGGTGGAATGTATCGTTTTGCGGAAAATGGAACGAATTGGGAAGATATTGAAAATATTCCTGCCACTCAGGTTTATCGGGTAGCCTATAATCCACATATACCAGCGAATTATTATGCTGGTGCCCAAGATAATGGCACTTCTGGCGGGAACTATCAGACTTTGAACAATTGGGACAAAGTATTTGGAGGAGATGGTTTTCAAATGGTTTTTCATCCCACTAATCCAAATATTTTTTATGCAGAATCGCAGAGAGGAAATATCAATGTAACCTTAGATGGTGGAGCTACTTGGGAAGATGCTAGAACAGGTATTGAATCGAATGATCGAAAAAATTGGGATACGCCCTATTTCTTAAGTGTTCATAATTCCAATACCTTATATACGGCTACTCACCGAGTATATAGTAGCACGACTGGTCCTATCCCTAATTGGTTAGCCATCAGCCCTGATTTGACCGATGGACGAACAGGTGAATTAAGTCAAACTATTTCTACTATTCATCAATCGCCACTAACAGCCAATATTTTATATGCTGGGACAACGGACGGTAATATTTGGCGCTCGCTAAATGGCGGAAGGAATTGGTTACAATTAAATGGTTTACCCAAAAGATACTTTACGGAAATCGTGGCTTCTGCTGATAATGAATCTACTGTTTTTGCCACCATTTCTGGCTATAAGGATAATGAAAATACCCCGCATATTTATAAGTCAACCAATCACGGAGATACTTGGGAAACAATTGCAGGCAATTTGCCACCTTTGGCAATTAATGCCTTACAAGTAATTCCCGGCAATGAGGATCAAATTTTATTTGTGGGTACAGATGGTGGTGTGTACGGTACTATAGATGGCGGCTTAGTTTGGGAAAGAGTAGGGGAGAATATGCCGATTATTGCGACTTATGATTTGGAATGGAATCGGGGCGAAAACACCTTGGTAGCAGGGACTTTTGCTAGGTCTGTTATGTCTTATGATTTAACAGGTATTGTCGAGGGAGATAATCTGTCTTCGGTTAACTTTCAAGCCCAAGAAACAAACGAACTAAGCCTTTATCCAAATCCAGTTAAGAATGATTTGACCTTAGAATTTTTGAACACTAGACCGAGTAAAGGCGTATTTATTGCGATTCATGCTATGGACGGTCGATTGATAAAAGAAACCATACAAAAAACGGATAGAGACGTCGTTTGGACCATCAATGTAAGTGATTTGCCTACGGGGACTTATTTGGTGAAAGTACAGGGAGAGTTGTTTAGTTTTACAGAGCGGTTTGTGAAGATTTAATCGTGTATTTAATATGTTATTTTATGTGAAAAGATGATTTGTAAATACACTACCCTAAAATCAACAATGTGTTGAAATGTTAAAATGTAGAAATTGAAATTAATTTTTTATAATATGTTGTTTGCAGTTAATTGATTGTCAGTAAAATATATATTAAAAAAAGTAGGGTGGTAGAAAAAGGTACAAATTGTTAAATTTTTAATAAGTCCTAGAGCCGTCTTTTGAGTAGTAAAAACCTGACAATCAATTTTTTATTCGCCCATATTTTTATTATATTTACAAAAATTGCAAAAAATAAGCCATGCAAAAAGTAGTGAGTTATATATTGTTAAAAAGTCACTATAAAGTTTATGA
>CAZXYA010000727.1:0-4194 GCA_964644655.1 uncultured Saprospiraceae bacterium
CAGGTTGACCGCTAATGCCAAGATTTGCTAGATTTTCAAAATCTAGTAAATCTAAATTATTGGTTGATAGTCAAATCCAGATTTACTAAATCTTAGAGATTTAGCAAATCATGAGTTTGCGGTCAGCCTGAACCGACAACTGTATTTACTTCACTAAAATCTCATTATGAGGCAAAGCAAAAGCATTATCAACGGTTACTAATCGAATAATATCCCCTTTTTTACATTTAGCCAATACGTCTTCTACAGCGATTTTTTTAAAGGTTTTTTCTGAGAATAACCATAATGTTTTAGTGGCTGCATCTTCGATAGCGATTTTAAAACCAATAGCTTTTTTAGGCGTGATTGCGGTTGCCGAAAGTTCAACAGTATAAGCAGTTAAGGTGCCTTTTGCCTCTAATTCGATTTCGCAAGTACTACTAGGAGAATAGTCTTTTACCAATGCGATTTTATTTAAACAAATAGCGGCGCAATCATTAAAAGCATCTTGACTAAATAGTGGAGTAATGGCAAAAAATAAAGCGATGATAAATACTACCTTTTTCATAATTATTAATTTTAAGAATGAATAAATTGAATCAACCCTCCAAAAGTCAATTTAATCAATGTTTCAAAGTTGAATGGCCTGTAAAAGGATGTAAATGAAATGTAAAAGTCCATTTATCTAGTACTTTTACTGTAAGATTGCCTGTTTTTGATTTAAAATGCTTTTATTTTTAACCTATGAAAATTTATGGGATTTTATTTTTACTATTAATCGCATTGATGTTAAGGGCAGAAAAGACCACGCCTATTTCAACAGATACGGTTGCGCTTTCTCAACAAGTGGTAGCAGACCAAACTAATTTGGCCTTAAGGCAACTTGGACATCAATTACTTTTACTCGAAGGAAATGATTCCGTTGCAGTTACACCAATTCAGCAAGTTAATAATCAAGTTTTTTTACTACCCATAGCTCAAAGTTTCTATTATGATACCTTGCCTTTTTTATTACATACAGCGTTATCTGATTTAGGAATAGCTGATGAGTTGTATTATGTAGCCGTCAAAGATTGTATCTCTGATACTTTAATTTTAGGCTATGATGTTCGACAATTTCATAAAGGACAAGTTCCTTGTATTGGTCGAGCGCAATATGTGGATTGCAATCATATTTATGTGACCTTCCCTGACCGAAGAGCGACGGAATTGGCTAATAATAATTGGTTGTTTCTGTTGCTAATTCCTGTTTTAATAGGGTGCTATTTTTATTATCTCAGAAAAGATAACAGAGCTGATTCAGATAATATACTTTCCAAAAAAAATAGTTCCTCTGTTTTAGCATCTAGTGAATTAATGGTCATTGGACAACAAAGTAAATTAGATGTAGTCAACCAAATAATTTATATCAATAATAAGCCTGTAAGCCTAACTTTCAGAGAAACCAAATTACTGCATTATTTTGTGAACCATGCCAATCAATTACTAAAAAGAGAACAATTATTGGAAAAAGTGTGGGAGGAAGAAGGCGTCATTGTAGGGCGGAGTTTGGATGTTTTTGTCTCTCGTTTGCGGAAAATATTGAAAGCAGATGAATCTTTGGTTATCAAGACGGTGCATGGGGTGGGGTATCGGTTGGAGACGAAACCCGTATCGGATACTTTGAAAGTATCTGATACGTAAACTTTTCAAAAAGTATTATGATTTTTATGGGAGAGTCCCTAATTAATTTATTATCAAATAATTATATTAAAATTAAAAATGCTAAAAAGAAGCAAGTAAAATAGAAAAATGATAACTGTTTGCCTATATTTATTAAAAATCAATAACTATGAAAATAAATTATTGGGCAAATCTAAACGAAAACTGTTGCTATCATATTTACAATCGAAGCATTGGGGAAGAACTATTATTTAAACGAGATGGTAATTGGGACTATTTTATGGAAAAATGGTGGAAATTTCTAGGTAATTATACCACCACTTACGCTTATTGTTTAATTCCTAATCATTTTCATTTTTTAATAAAAGTTAAACGAATAACAGCTTTAATTTCAGAAAAGATAGCTAAAGAAAACACAAAGAAAAGCAATCAGTTTTTAGCAGGTACTATTACTCATAATGATTTTTTAGTAGATCAATTCAAGCGACTTTTTACTAGTTATACTGGAGGGTTTAATAAGGAAAATAAACGACATGGCAGTTTATTTCAATCAAAATTTAAACGCATTTTTATAAAGAATAAGGCACATTTTGAATATATACTTTTTTATATTCACCATAATCCTATTCACCATGATTTTGTGAAGAATTATACTGATTGGATGCATAGTTCATTTAATATAATTTTGAATGAGGAGGAGACTAGAATTGCTAGGGACATTGTCCTTCAATATTTTGCTGATGAAAAGGGTATGATTGGAAAACAGAATTTCTTATTGCAACATGAATTGTTCAAACAAAATTTTGTGCAAAAGCAAAATATAAAGGAATTTCGGAATTTGTGTATGGATTGACTTTTCAAGAAGAGAGTAAGTATTAGGCACTTTCAAAGTGGTATCAAGGGGAACATTTGTTTTATATTTTGATCTTTAGTTCTTTGGTTTCTACGTATCAGATACTTTGAAAGTATCAGATACGGCGGGGAGGACGCTTTGAAGCGTAAGGCACCGTATCATCCAACCAAATAGCCTCTTGAATCACTTCTATCAAAGTTTCTACAGGAATATCTTTCACCTCAGAAAAAGTAACTCCTAGCACTTGTTTTCGACCTTTGGCTTCCAATAAACCTTGTTCATTAGACAATTCATTCCCTCGCAGAAAAACCATTTCCACCGCACCAGTTTTTTTATTGGGATTCAAATAACAAATCCAACTTTTGCGATAATAAAAAGGGACTTTATAACGGATTTTTTGGACGATTTCTGGATTGGACATCATGAGATTATTCAGAAATTGTAAGACTGCCTGCTGGTGACCTTCTTTTTCGAGAATAAATAAATCTACTTCATTCATGCAAAAACAGTTTAGTGATGATGGAAAAACAATCTACATAGACGAGTTAGGAAGATAGGTTGTACGGATTTAGCTGATTAGGCGGATTAAAACGGATGTCGTGTATTCGTTTTTGCATAGGTTATTTTTTTCCTTTTCCCGTATTTATAAATCTTGTAAAAAAGAAGCCAGTTTTTCTCGTCCTTTTTCATCAGGTAAACCACCTAAGCCAGCCCCCATATTATCTTGTAAATGTTTTAATTTAGAAGTGCCAGGAATCACACAGGTAATAGCAGGATGGGAAAGAATAAACTTTAAAAAATACTGTCCCCAACTATTTATATCATAATCCTTAGCCCAAGTAGGGAGCGCCACATTTTTAATTTTTCGGAATAATTGACCGCCCTCATAAGGACGATTAACTAATACCGCGACTCCTTTATCTTGTGCGGTAGGAAATAATCGTTTTTCGGCGTTTCTAGACTGAATAGAATAGTTGATTTGGATAAAATCTAGCGGATATTTTTTTATAAGTTCCGCCATTTCATTATGCCGACTATCTACATAATGCGTAATGCCCATATAGCGAATTTTTCCTTCTGCTTTCCATTTTTGTAAAGTTTTAATATGCGTTTTAAAATCTAATAAATTATGGACTTGCATTAAATCCATCGGTTGCCGACGCATTTTTTGTATGGAATCTTGCATTTGATCAATACCTGCTTTTTCTCCGCTTGTCCATACTTTAGTTGCCATAAATAATTGGTTGACTATACCTAAGTCTGCAGCTAAATCACCGACGACTTTTTCGGAAGTACCATACATCGGAGAAGAATCCATGACTTCTCCACCTAGTTCTACAAAGGTTTGTAATACTTTTTTTAATTCTGCTCTTTGCATTGAATTATTCCCCACATCAAAGGTTTGCCAAGTTCCAATACCGACAATAGGTAATTGTTCGCCAGTAGAAGGAATCGGTCGAGTATTAATTTTTTGAAGAGGGGTAATCATATCAGAGATTTTCAGCAGGTTGGGTAATAAGGTAGAAGTGCCAGTTGTTAGCGTCCATTTTAAAAGTGACCTACGAGACAAGAGGCTTCTCAGTTGGAAATGATTTTTCATGCCAGGTGAAGTTAGTGATGATAATGACGAATTTATCATTTATAGTTAAGGGTGTTAAGAAAAATTTGAAGATGTACTTTTTGACACATGAACAAACAAT
>CAZXYA010000728.1:0-4183 GCA_964644655.1 uncultured Saprospiraceae bacterium
GTGAAGTCCAATAAAATGCTGCTTTAGCAGCATTTTATTGGACTTCACCTCCTAAAACCACCCCCAGATTTCGCACCGAAGGTGCGAAATCTGGCAACTAGTAAGTAATTACAAATAAAATTAGTTCCATATGTTATTACTCTCTTTTTATTTGTTAAGAAAACTTTTTATTCGGCTAAAAACTAGGGGAAGAAAGGGAATTTAAGGTCAGATGTAAGAACAATTTAGTCTATTGATTGAAAGAGAATATTTTAGAATATGCTCTAAAACTAATACTCAAAGTGATGAAATTTATCCTTAAAATAGGAATACTATTCCTATTAAATTTTATTTTTTTAACCATTGGATTTGCCCAAAAAGACCTATTGATAAAAGGGCAAATTACAGACGCTGAAACAGGAGAAACCCTCCCGTTTGCAACAGTTGTCCACGCAGACAATCCATCTATTGGGGTAACGACTGATTTTGATGGTTTTTACGAACTAAATACGACTACTGCAACGGATTCTATAGAAGCTTCTTTTGTTGGATATATCCCTTTCAATGTAGCAATTGATATAACGAAGGCAACGCAAACGATTGATTTTAAATTAGAATCCAATCAGATTACTTTAGTGACCGCAGAAGTAACCGCTGAGAAACAACGCTACCGTCGAAAAAATAATCCTGCAGTAGAATTGATAAAAAATGTGATTCGCAATAAAGATAAAAATAGACTAGAAGGGCAGGAGTATGCGGAGTATGAAAAGTATGAAAAGATGGAACTAGCCATCAATAATATCACAGAAGCATACAAGCAAAAAAAAGCATTTAGAAAAGTCCAATTTCTATTTGATTATGTTGATACGTCTGAAATAAATGGGAAAGCCTATTTACCAATTTATATTAAAGAAACAGCCGCTAAGGTTTATTATCAAAAATCGCCTCAAAAGGAAAAAGAATACCAAGAAGGGGTAAAAGTTTCTGGATCGGATGATTATCTATTGACCGATAATTTATCTACACTAACCAATTATTTATATCAAGATATAGATATTTATAATAACAATATATTATTGTTTGGTAAGAGTTTTATTAGTCCGCTCAGTTCAGCAATTGGTAATGCTTTTTACCGTTACTATATCATCGATACTATTAAGTATAATGGAATAGAGGTTATTGACCTAGCTTTCACGCCTAATGATAAACAAGATATTGGGTTTGCTGGTAATTTATACATTACTACGGATAGTACTTTTGCGGTTGTGAAAGCGGATTTAGGCTTAACCAAACAGGCAAATATCAATTGGGTAAACGATTTGAAATTAGTGCAGGAATTTGAAAAACATCAAGATTTTTGGTTGCTAGACAAAGATAAAATTACCGCTGATTTTGCGCTTTCCAAAAATGGTCGAGGTTTTTTTGGTAGCCGAACAGTACAGTATAGAAATCATATATTTAATGAACCTAAAGATGCTTCTATTTATAGTGGTAGTAAAGAAGTGATTGCGCTTGCTGGTGCGACAGAAAGAGATGAACAGTATTGGCAGGCAGCCCGACACGAACCTTTGACGGCAAAAGAAGCAGGGATTTATCATTTAGTGGATACCTTACAAACTGTTCCTGCCTTTAAAAATGCTTTGAATATTGTTTCTACTTTAACATCTGGTTACTGGAAATTTAATAAAGTAGAATTGGGCCCTGTTGGCGCATTTTATAGCTTCAATGATGTGGAAGGATTCCGGCTAAGACTAGGAGGTGGAACAACGGTTAAATTTAATCCTAAAATTCAACTAGAAGGATATGTTGCTTATGGATTTGGAGACCAAACATGGAAATATGCAGGAAGTGTTTTGTATTCTTTTAACAAAAAATATCGAGATAATCCACGCCATTATTTAAAGGCATCATTCCAACACGAAACGACTTTTGCTGGTCAGGATTTAAAATTTGTTTCCGAAGATAATTTCTTTTTATCCTTTAAACGAGGGAATACCTCTAGATTACTTTTGGCGAATTCACTCAAGCTAAATTACCTAAAAGAAACGGGGAAAGATTGGGCATTCGGGGTGAATTTTAAAAGAGAACGACAAGCACCTTTAGGGTCGATTAATTTTGATAGATTTGACCCTGAAAATCCAGCAAATACCATTCGTTCTGATATTAGAACAACCGAAATAGAAGGGACTATTCGATGGGCACCGAATGAACAATATGTACAAGGACGTGACCGAAGAGTGCCGATTTTTAACCAATATCCTGTATTTAATTTGCGTTTTGCCCAAGGTTTGAAAGTCTTAGGAGGTGATTTTAATTACCAGAGATTGACCTTAGATGTCTTTAAACGTTTTCATTTATCGCCTATCGGAACAACGGATGTACAGATTGAAGGTGGAAAAATTTGGGGCAATGGCTTGCCTTATTTCTCTTTATTAGTACCAAGAGGCAATCAAACCTTTGCTTATCAAGATGAAGCTTTTAACTTGATGAATTTTTTGGAATTTACCAATGATTCCTTTGTCAGTTGGAATATTCAGCACTATTTTAACGGTTTTATTTTTAATAAAATTCCGCTATTGAAGCGTTTAAAATTAAGAGAAGTCATTACTTTCAAAGGCGTTTGGGGAAATTTAAGAGATGGCAATAATCCTAATCTAAATCCAGAATTAATACAATTCACCAGAAATGCGGAGGGGCAGCAGGAAACCTTTGCTTTGGACGATGGGCCTTATGCGGAAGCGAGTGTTGGTATTGCTAATATTTTCAAAGTAGGTCGAATAGATTTAGTCCAACGCTTAAATTATTTGGATAATCCGAATGTACCTCAATTGTTTGGTACAAGAGGATTAGGTATTCGATTTAAAGTGAAGTTTGAGTTTTAAGATGATAATTTCCGATTTGCTAAATCTAGGTTTTTCCGAAACGTACGATATGGTTTTTAGGGTATCAGATTAAAGAACGATAAAAATCCGTTGCTAAGCTAATCCGTTGCTAATTACTTTTTAGCAACGGATTCTAGATAAATTATAAAATTAGCAAATATCTATTTTCAATCTGATACTCTATTTCTCATAACGCTATATAGAAAAGCTGTTTGACTCTTGCGATTAAACATACTCTAATTAACCAATGGTGTTATCCGCATTTTAATCCCTCCCTTAGGACTAAGCGTAACCAAAGGTTGAGGCTCTACAGGCGTATCACCAACCAATTCAAAATCAAACCGCTGTACCAACATCGCTAAAATCAACTGCATTTCCATCATTGCAAAATGATTCCCAATGCACATTCTTGGCCCTGCGCCAAAAGGCATATACGCTAATTTAGGTCGTTGTTTGACCAACTCAGGGGCAAAGCGATCAGGGTTAAATTTTTGGGGATTGGGATAATATTGTGGGTCTTGGTGTAAAGCATAAATACTCAATAAAAAGACCGATTTAGCAGGAATGGTTTGGCCTAAAATTTTATCTTTTTCCACACATTCTCGACCAACGGCATAGGCTGGTGGATACAAACGCATGCCTTCTTCAATAACCTGTTTGGTGTATTGCAAATTGCGTAAGTCAGCAAAATTAGGATGGGATTGATTGCCTAAAGTATGTTGTATTTCTGTTCTTAATTTGGCTAAAACAGTAGGGTTTTTAGCTAATAAATAAAGCGTCCAACTTAGGGCATTCGACGAAGTTTCATGCCCTGCTGCATGGATAGTGACTAATTCATCTCTCAATTGTCGATTAGTCATGCTATCTCCCGACTCTGTATCAGTCGCCTCTAGTAGCATCGTTAATAAATCAATAGGCTTTTCTTTAGTTTGCCGACGTTTTTCGATAATTGCAAACATCTCGTTATCGAACTCCGTCATTCTTTTGTCGAATCGTCTTTTTTGCCCATTGATATAACTCAATGGAATCATATAAGGCTTTCTAGAGCGATTCATAATATAAGTTTGCCCAAATTTCATATTATCGGACATGCTTACTTTATCATTATCTTTTTCTGTGCTGAATAATGTTTTGAGGACAATATCGGCAGTTAATGCCATCATTTCGTGGGAAATATTGATGTTTGCATTTCCTGACTTTTGCTCCAATTCTGTACAGTACCTTTCGGCTACCCCAACCATTTTTTTATACAATTCCTCTAATTGCGTCGCTCATCCCCAAATTAGGGTGAGCCATAATAATCGAGATAAAAATCAGGAATA
>CAZXYA010000729.1:0-4173 GCA_964644655.1 uncultured Saprospiraceae bacterium
TAGCGCTGCGCAGTAGTGACGACGTAGGAGTCAGACCAAGTCCCGATTTTCTCGGAACGCAGGGTCGAGCGAGCAGCGAGCTACGGATGCATAGCGACCCACGCTTTTCCTGCGTGGGAAGACCCAAAAACTATTGTGTTACTATTATTTTATGATGTGTCCTTTTGTTATCTTTCTCTAAAACGAAAATGTAAACCCCTGCTGGATAATCGCCTAGATCAAAGTGGAATTCCTTTTGAATCTTTGCGTATTCAGCTTGGATAATTTCTTGTCCTGCTGCGTTAAATAAGCTTAAACTTAAATCAAACTTATCATCTCCATCAAAGGCTATGTTTACTTTTCCATTCGTAGGATTAGGGCTAATAGTCAAGTCACTAGGCTTTGGATTTATAGTAAGGGGAAACATTTCAGCATAGACTGCACTTTCTATTACACTACAATTATTAGCGTCTGTAACCGTAACTTCATATTGCTCTCCATCTTTCAAATTTAATATCTCTTCTGTCACTTCGCCTGTATTCCATAAATATGAATAGGGAGCAACCCCTCCTTTATATTTTACTGATAAACCATTTTCTAACAATTCAATATCAATGGATAAATTAGGATAAAAATGGAAAGCATCTCTTTGTTCACAGCCTGTTCGATGATCTAAAAACTGAACAGTATACTCCCCTTCTTCAGGTGCAAGAATAATTGGAAGATCTTGTTGACTGCCGTCAGGGAATGTCCAAATCAATTCATAATCAAAATAGTCTTCAAGGTTCTGCAGAGAAAGTAATAAAATTGAATCAGCACAAACATTACTCTCTCCAATTTCTGTAATTTGAATAAAACCTTGCGCATCAAATACCTCTACAATATCAATAGTAGAGCAATTTTCGACTTCGTTAATAACCTCTAGCAAATAACTTCCTGGTGCATTTATTTTTATGGTGGGCTCATTTGCCAAGAACATTGTATCTGCATTTTCAATTTTTGACCATGCAAAACTATAGCCATCTACTACTTTATTTTCTCCCAATTGGACTTCGTAATTTGGGCATTCCAAAACTTTATTCTCTCCAGCCTCTGCCTCATATAAATGGCTGTAAAGTTCGATTTCTGCTGTTGAGAAACAGCCATTTTCAAGATTTATAATTTCCAAATAATATCTGCCTTCTTCTTGTATTAGAGCATTTAAATTATCCGCTATTACTTCTCTATTTTCATTTTTCCATAATGCTTCGAAATTAAAGCCAACATCTGACTTATCGCCGACTAAAACTATTTCTTCATCCTTACATGAAATTGAATCAATCGAGTCAACAAAAGCAGTGGGGATAAAAAAGGCGCTTTCTGGAATATCCACCTCTTTTATTATAGAGTAAGTCCTATCAAAATTAAATATTTCTGCGCGATATATCCCTGGCTCATATATTAGAATATCAGAACCTGTTGCCAAAAAATCTCCGTTCTCGTTATACCAATCTACATCACCCCCCAAACCTGTGTATAAATATATATCTTGTTCCACAAAGGCATTAATGGTTGGATATTGAACGCCATTTGAATCTACTTGGCATGAAACATCATAGCCTATAATGTTGGAAGGTAAGAGAGGAACGATACTCTTTGACTCACATCCAGTGGAATCGTTCCTTAATTTATAAGAATAAACCCCAAAACCTTTTGCTATAGCAATTCTTTCATCTCGAATTTCAATTATTTCACCCCCTGATTCTGCTTTCCATTCGTATTCATATTCTTGTTCATAATCTTCAAAATCAACACTGGAAAACAAAATGATTTCTTGGATACTATCAGTTCTAGAATAATGTGCTAAGCGAATATCTGGCAAGTCTGTTTCATTCTCAACCTCGATTAGATCCGTAGAATTGCAACCTGTCCACTTATCAGTTATTTCAAGTTTATAATATCCCGACGAAAATACTTTTAGCACTCTAGGGTCTTCTTCTACAAAATAATTGGGATGTTGAACCGGGTCAAATTTAAGATTACCTAAAGACCATCTTAGTTCATATCGATCAAGATTAGTCAAAGAGCACCAAATAGTAGAAGAATCTTTTTCACAATTCAAGTTGCCAGAAGTAGTCAATTCAAATTCGAATTCCTCTAACTCAGTCACAGTGAACCAATCACTATATTCATAAATCTCAGCACACTGTTCTGTTTCATAGATTGCAGCAAATCTATATTTACCTGGTTTGCTTGCTCTATGTTCAAACCCGTCTCCTCTTTCGGAATCTTCTAAGAACCATTTTATAGATGCTCCTGCTGGAAGATAATTTGGTTTCAAAACAGTACTGCTGTTATTACAAGAAAGTGCGCTAAGTTCAGACTCAATTTTCAATGGTGCATCTAATTCATTATTTGCAAATTTTATATCAGCCGAAAACTGCATATTACAATTATAGCCCGCATTGTAAATCGTCAAATAATAGGTATCAGTTATATTAACTTTTAATTGAGGTAACTTATTCAATTCATTGGAAATAATTCCATTTTTTCTGCTCCATAAAAAATTAAAATTAGCTAAGGAATCATTATTTATAACACCTAAAGTATGTGCCTTTCCAGAGCAAACAAATTCATCTTTCATCAAGAAGTCAAAGTCTTCACTAGAATTGAAAACACTTATATCTAAATAATTAATATCCGAAGCTATATCTTGATCCAGAGAATTATTTGGCAGGTAAGCCTCTACAATTATTTTATTTCTTCCAACGCCTAGGCTGGCATTATCTAATTGAAGTGCTAGACTTTCCCTAGGTTTAATACTCCCCTCCCAATCTGTAACTGATGTGAGTCTGTTATTAATAAAAACACGAATCTTGGCTGACCTAAGTGTGCTAACTCCCAAATTTATTAAGTTAGCAAAAATATCAATTTCAGAATTGCATTCCATATCACTTTCAAACCATATCTTATCAATACCTGCATCATTAGAAAACACAATAGTTTCGTTGCAGTGAGTATCCTGCATCCACAACTTTCTTCTTTTTTCCAAAAGATTCATATGCATCCTGGTAGCTTGCCCTAGCGTAAAATTATTACTGCAGTGGTTCGTATATCCCATAATGTTACTATTGGGATCAGGTTGCTCTCCTAAGCCTCCTAGAGATATTGACCGATAAGGGTTATGCATGCTAGAATCATCTTCATCCGTATGACACGAATTTCCAGGATAAAGGCAAGCTTGATTTTCAAATCCTTCCAGTGTTTTTGTTTGTGAATCAAACTTAGGTGGGGTATCACAAACCAAATCTCCAAGCTTGGTGCAATCTGAATTGATACAATCCCCTTCTACCAGAAAAGTATGCTTCAAATCTAAATAATGTCCTAGCTCATGCGCTAATAGAGACTGCGAACCACATCTATTCGCGAGTCGAATAATATCTGACCCTGAAGAATAGGTGCCACATATATTAGCATCAAAATCATTAAGTAAAAAAACATTGATATACTTCTCTGTATCCCAAATCAAATTTGTAAGATAAGGAATACTGATATCAGAGCTTACATATCTATTGATTCCTGAAATTGGATTACCACTTTCATCTCTACTGGCTAAACAAAAACTAATTTTTGTATCCGCTCCATAATAAGGATTATCAAAAGTATTTTGCTCTTCGTTATGTTGTCTGAAATAGTTATTAGTTTTTTCGATGAGGTCATGAATATGTTCTACCCTGGGGTTGGATGAATTCCCTAAAGAATCTCCTTCATGAACAATATGGAAAACAATTGGAAGTCCAAGAAACATACTCGTCTCCACATCAAGAGTGTCTCCAGATTTTATTAAAGCTTGATATTTAGATTCGAATTCAAGATTGGATTGATGTAGAAAGGATGAAGCGTCAACAATATCGTCATCCATCGTATCTACACCACAATCACGTATTTGTGCAACGCAAAATGACGAAAACAACAATAATAAAGAGATTAGTTGAACACTCTTGGTTAGATGATGCATGGATTAAAATCTTCTTGTTTGTTTTGAGATTATAAATATAAATAATTGCAATATAACATGCTTAAAAAATCTTCATTTGCACCCCACTTTAACAATATTATGTACTCCTCGGGCTAGCGCTGCGCAGTAGTGACGACGTAGTAGTCAGACCAAGTCCCGATTTTCTCGGGACGCAGGGCCGAGCGAGCAGCGAGCTA
>CAZXYA010000730.1:0-4171 GCA_964644655.1 uncultured Saprospiraceae bacterium
TGGTAAAACCATAAATTTTTCATAGTCGATGTTAGCAATAACTGTTTATATGTCTGGGAATAATGAGAGAGAAATCTACGCCACTTTAGTTATTGCAAAAAATAGACCGATAATTTGCCCAAACGCCTTTTAATTAAGGGAAATGCTATTATTTAACTTAAAACATTGATAAGCAAAGATTTTTAACATTTCTTTAGCGGTCATATAGGTGATTGATGGGTTATTATAAGTACCTAACTAAATCTAAATCTCAACTTCAAGTGCAACTACGGCGGAAATTGAGGTTGAGATTGAAATTTAAAAATTTATCAACATTTTAAAACTTGCCTGCCGATAGGCAGGTATCGACAATTTGTTGATTTATTTCTTCCTATTGCTATTTAACCCCTGACCATTTACATTACTTCTACTGATTTTATCGTTTGGTTATAAAACTACTTTATGAAAAATCCATATCGAATTATCCATAAAATTTTACTTTGCTTAGGCTTGTTAGCCCTTTTGACTGTTTCAGGTTATAGTCAAAATTATACCACTAAAAAAACGGTAACTGGAAAAGCTAAAAAGGTATATTATCGGGCGAACCAATACAAAAAAAATCGCTTGGTAGATAAAGCCATCCAAGATTATAAAACCGTAACTAAAATAGCACCAGGTTTTATTGATGCGCATTATGAATTGGCTGCTATTTATTTTAATCAAAAAGTTTTTGTACAAGCAAGACAAGGTTTGGCAAAAGTCATTGAAATTGACCCTAATTATAAACCTCAAGCCCACTATTATTTAGGATTAACTTATTGGGAAGAAAATGATTTTGAAAATGCTATTGTGAAATTTGAAGATTTTTTGACATGGGGAGATAAAAATGAAAAATTAAAAACAAAAGCCAATAAATATTTAAAGAATAGTCGATTTGCTGCAAAAGCTATTAAAAACCCTGTACCATTTAATCCTAAACCTTTGGGCAAAACAGTAAACACTAGTTTTCCAGAATACCTACCTTCTGTTACAGCAGAGGGCAACACCCTAGTTTTTACCAGAAGAATAAGAAGTGACGAAGATGTTTTTATCAGTAAAAAAATAGATGGACAATGGGGAACACCTAAACCAATATTGGATATAAATACCCCAGCAAATGAAGGGTCTCAATATATTTCAGCGGATGGTAATTTAATTGTTTTTGTAAGATGTAGCGACCGAACAGGTTATGGTGGCTGTGATTTATATTTTTCTGAGAAAAAAGGAGATATTTGGTCGAAGCCAGAAAATATGGGACAACCAATTAATACCCGTGGTTGGGAATCTCAACCTTCCCTATCTGCGGATGGTAATATTTTGTATTATGCTAGTAATCGAAAAGGTACTTTAGGAGGGCGGGATATTTGGCGTTCTAAAAGAAATGAAGCAGGTATATGGAGTAATCCTGTTAATTTAGGTCCGACTATAAATACTGTTAATGACGATGAATCTCCCTTTTTTCACCCTGACGGAAAAACCTTGTATTTTATGTCATCAGGGCATGAAGGTATGGGAGGTTACGATTTATTTATCGCTAGAAGAACAGGCAAAAAATGGGAAACGCCTCAAAACTTAGGGTATCCAATTAATACTAAAGGAAATGAAGGCGCTTTATTTATAACTTTAGATGGCACTACCGCTTATTTTACTAAAGATAATTTACCCGATGATGATGTAGAAAAACGTACTTCTAGAAAGCAGCCAGATTTATTTACTTTTGAAATGCCTGAAACACTTCGCCCTATCCCTGTTACCTATGTTAAAGCAACCGTTAAAGATGCAATTACCACTAAAAAATTAGCGAATGCTAAAGTTGAGGTAATCAACTTATTAACAGATGAAGTTTTTTCTACTTCTAAAACCGATGCCAAAGGTAATTTTTTAACCTGTTTACCTATGGGTGGAAACTATGCTTTGAATGTAAATAAAGAAAAATATTTCTTCCATTCCGAAAATTTTGAATTACTAGAAACAGGTAGCCTACAAGCACCTTTTTTGTTAAAAATAAAATTACAACCGCTTCCTTCAGAAACAGTAGTAGAAAATCCCGCAAGATCAGAACCAATTATTCTAAAAAATGTATTCTTTGAGTCTGGTTCCGCAGAATTGAAAACAATGTCTTTAATAGAATTAAAAAAATTAAAGACCTTATTGGAAACTAACAATAACTTAAATATTCAGATAAATGGACATACAGATAATATTGGTTCAGAAATAGATAATTTAAATTTATCAGAAAATCGAGCAAAAGCAGTAGCTATCTACTTAATTCAGGAAGGGATTTCTCCTAGTAGATTGAAATATGAAGGGTTTGGTGAAAGCCAACCTATTGATACTAACGATACTGAAGCAGGGCGTAAAAACAACAGAAGAACAGATTATGTTTTATTTTAATATTATTCTGTAACAAAAATTTATTGATATTTCGCCTCGGCGGCTCGGCGGGGGATTTTAAAGGTAGAGAATAAATGGAATTAAACTACAAATCATTCGGAGAAGGCTATCCAATCATCATTTTACATGGTCTTTTTGGTACTTTAGATAATTGGCAGACGATTGCGAAGCAACTAGCAACCAATTATTCTGTTTACATTATAGATCAACGAAATCATGGGCGTTCTCCGCATGATGATCAGTTTGATTATGCGGCGATGGCGGATGACTTACAAGCTTTTATGGAAAGCCAATGGATCTATGAAGCACATATTATTGGACATTCAATGGGTGGGAAAACAGCCATGCAATTTGCCTTGACTTACCCAGATTTGGTGAATCAATTAGTCGTAGTAGATATTGCACCAAAGGCTTATGAAGGAGGACATCAAGCTATTTTTGACGCCCTTCTTTCCTTGGATTTATCGGTCACTACCAATCGAAAACAAGCAGATGCCGCTTTAGTAGCACAGATACCTGATTTTGGGGTCCGACAGTTTTTATTAAAAAACTTAACGAATGATAAAAAAGGTGGGTATAAATGGAAAATGAATTTACCCATTATTTATAAAAATTATGCTAATATTTTAGCAGCAATCATCAGCGAAGAAACATTTGACAACCCAACTTTATTTATTCGAGGTGGCCTTTCTAATTATATTGAAGCTAAAGATTTACCACAAATCGAATCATTTTTTCCTACAGCAACATTAGCGACCGTGGAAGAGGCAGGACATTGGGTCCACGCAACAGCACCGACTACGCTTTTAAAGTTGGTCAATGATTTTTTAAGTCAGTCCTAAGTAAGAGCATGTTTAAAATTCCATCAATTGGCTACAAGTGGCAAATTTCATCTAAAGCATCCCGTCCGTAAACGGTTCACAAACGGTGTTTGCTCATCCGAATCTTTATTTCTTAGCTTAAGTTAAAAATTTTGACCAGCCAAAAGGATGCTAAAAATTTTTGCCTACTACAAAATAAAATTTGCTCCCTTTCGCTCAATCATGAAAATTTAAACATGCTCTAAAGAATATCAAATGAAACTTGAATTTATATAACTTATTTGATACTTTTAGCCTGTAGAAAAATAGAACAGGAATAATTACTGAAAAGATAAATCAATCGAACAGTATCGCATGAAAGATAAAACATTAACTGGATTATTGGCCATTTTTTTGGGGTGGGCAGGCATACATCGGTTCTATTTAGGGCAAGTAAAATTAGGGATTTTCTATGTAATTTCAATGTTTGTTGGTGTTTCTTTAATACTTGGTCTGATTGATGCAGTTGTATTCTTGACGATGGATCAAGAAGATTTTGATGACAAGTATAATTCTAAAGAAGCCCATTATGAGCGAACTTCTCGTAGAAGAGCTTCTGGTAAAGATCGACGTAGGCAATCTGATCGCAGAAGACCTTCTGAACGTCGAAGATCATCCTCCGCCCCCCGCAGACAAACTCCCGTTGCTACTAGAAAAAAGAATCCATTTAAACTAAGTGGTATTCAGAAATATAAGGACTACGATTTTGAAGGGGCTATTGCTGATTTTAAAAAGGCTATTGCTATAGATTCAAAAGATATAGCCGTACATTTTAATTTGGCTTGTGCATATTCCATTACAGAGCAAGCAGGTAAAGCATTAAATCATTTAGATTTTGCCGTAAAAAATGGCTTTGTTGATTTTGATAAAATTAAAGAACATGATGCTTTGGCTTATTT
>CAZXYA010000731.1:0-4171 GCA_964644655.1 uncultured Saprospiraceae bacterium
CAAATTACTTCTCAAGCTAGAAGCTTGAGCTACGTTTTGCAAAAATTGTCAAAGACCCATTTATCAACATAAAAATAACATTATATTTAATTGGTTTCCATTTCTATTTATTAACCATAAAATAGATTTGCACAAATCCTTTCAACACAAACATAAAATTATCTTTCCATATAAAATTACACTTATCTATCATTTTCAAAATAGGTTTAGTTACTCGATTCTTAAAATAAAAAATATATAAGGTATATTGGGCATTTTATGTAATAATTGATACCTTTTCATGGAAACCCTACTAAAAGACCTACTACTAAACATCGAATCCTACTATGACAATTTAGTAGTCGTCTTACCCAAAATATTATTGGCATCCCTTGTTTTCTCTTTTTTTTATTTCCTAGCCAATCGCAGTAGAAATTTTGTTAATGCCCGCTTGACCCGCAATATGGATGATCCACTCTTAGCGACTTTCTTGAGTAGAGTGGTCAAAATTGCAATGGTCATCATTGCCTTTTTATTTGCTTTACAAATATTAGGTTTGGCAGGCGTTGCAACGGGTATCGTTACTGGGGCAAGTATAAGTGCTATCGTTATTGGATTTGCTTTTAAAGATATTGGAGAAAATTTTCTAGCAGGCATTATGCTGGCTTTCAATCGTCCTTTTCGAGTAGGGGATACGGTGGAATTAGATGGGTATCTAGGAACAGTTGTTGCATTGAATTTGCGCAATGCTCGAATTAAAACTTTTGATGGAAAAGATATTTTTATCCCCAATGCAGATGTAATTAAAAATCCAGTTGTCAATTATACGATGGATGGGTATTTGCGCCATAATTTTACCGTTAGATTGGATTATAATAGTGATCTTTCTAAAGCGATTAAGGTTATTTTAGCTAGTATGGGGCAGATTTCTGGTATCTTGCAACAAGAGAAACAAACCTCAGTCGGCGTGAGTAATCTTGGCACTAATGCTTTAGAATTAACAGTTTATTATTGGTTAGATACTTTTGATAAATCTATCAGTTCTGGTCTTATCAAAACACAGGCGGTTCAGCAAACCTTAGCTGCTTTAAGCAAAGCAGGATTTTATATGCCTGGCAATGTATTAGAGTTGAAAAATTATGGAACAGAACATTTAAAAACAACTTAAAGAATTTAATCTTAATAAATCGTTTATCAGCTATTTTATAACAGATTAGAGTAATAATAGTACAAGTCAGCGGCAATTTTTTGAATTATTAATGAATATTTCTCATCTTAGAGATTAAAATAGAATTAACGAAAAATCTACAATATCTATAATGGCATTTTCATAAAAACTAAAATACTATTTGTAAAGCTTGATTTGGTTGGACTTCTCCGAAGAATCGGAGATACGGCAATTTTTTTTATATTGCTAGACCTGTTGTTTTTATGAAAATACCCTTTAATATCTATCCACTCATGCAAAATACACATTTCGACGTCTTGATTATTGGTGCTGGTATCTCTGGCGTTAGTGCCGCTTATTACCTACAAAAAGAATGTCCAACAAAAAGCTATGCTATTTTAGAAGGACGACACACATTGGGTGGCACTTGGGATTTATTTAAATATCCTGGCATTCGATCAGATTCAGATATGTATACTTTGGGCTTTGCTTTCAAACCTTGGACCAATCCAAAAGCAATTGCTGATGGACCTGCTATTATGGCCTATTTGAATGAAACAGTAGATGAATTTGACATCAGACGGCACATCCAATATAATAAAATGGTCATCAATGCATCTTGGTCTTCTGAAGAAGCACTTTGGACGTTAGATATACAAAATAAAGCAACAGAAAGCTCGGAGACATATACCTGTAATTTTCTATCTATGTGTTCTGGTTATTATAATTATGAAGAAGGCTATACGCCTAATTTTGAAGGCATCGACCAGTTTGAAGGAAAAGTCATTCATCCACAAAAATGGCCAGAGGCTTTAAATTATGATGATCAAAAAATTGTGGTGATTGGTAGTGGGGCAACGGCGGTAACTATCGTCCCAGAAATGGCTAAAAAAGCAGCACATGTTACCATGTTACAACGCTCTCCTACCTTTGTAGTTGCTGCCCCAGATGTAGATAAATTAGCGGTTTTTACGAATAAAATCTTACCCGCTAAAACAGCTTATGCTGTAAATCGCTGGCGAAAAATTTTGATGAACAGATTTTCATATTGGGCAGCTCGAAAATATCCCAAAACCATGAAAAAAATGTTGATTGGAGGTGTTGAAAAAGAATTGGGAAAAGAATACGATATAGCAACACATTTTACCCCTAAATACAATCCTTGGGATCAAAGGATCTGTCTGGTGCCTAATGGTGATATGTTTGAAAGCATTAAAGCCAATAAATCATCCGTTGTCACCGACCATATCGACACTTTTACCCCCAAGGGCATTCGATTAAAATCTGGAAAAACTTTAGAAGCAGACATTATTATCACAGCGACAGGTTTAAATCTTAAATTATTAGGTGGTATCAATTTTACCGTCGATGGTAAGCAGATAGATTTATCTAAAACCATTTCCTACCGAGCGATGATGTTCAGCAATATACCCAATTTAGCCTTGGCTTTTGGCTATACTAATGCTTCTTGGACGTTAAAATGTGACTTGTCTAATCAATATGTTTGTCGTTTAGTCAATTATATGGATGAAAATGGGTATCGAAAATGTATGCCCGTACAAAATGACCCTAACTTAGAATTGGAAGATTGGTTAGATTTTAGTTCGGGGTATATTCGCCGTGTCATTCATACTTTACCCAAACAAGGGACTAAAAAACCTTGGCGCTTAGATCAAAATTATATGGTTGACAGAAAGTTGATTGGGAAAGCTGATTTGAATGATGGGGTACTAGAATTTTCTGTACCTAAGAAGGCGGTTAAGGAAGAAGCAGTAGGCAGTTAGCAGTAGACAGTTATTACTTGCCAAAACAAGAAACTATTCAAAACATGGAAAAACCAACAAATCTCCCTTCAGGAAGGCTTCTTTCTTTGGACGCCTATCGTGGCTTAACAATGTTTTTATTAATGGCAGAGGCCGCTTTTGTCTATCAGGCTTTAACAGATTATTTTCCTGCCGATAGTTTAGGCGGACATATCATTCACCAATTCCATCACCATCCTTGGAATGGTTTGCGGTTCTGGGATTTGATTCAGCCATTTTTCATGTTTATTGTAGGTGTTGCCATGCCTTTTTCGCTCCGTAGTCGATTAAAAAAAGGCGATAATTGGAATACTGTGTTTAAACATATTCTTCGTCGTTGTTTCCTATTACTCTTATTTGGTACTGGTTTACATTGCGTCTATAGTGGTCAAATCGTTTGGGAATTATGGAATGTGCTAACCCAGCTATCTTTTACCATTTTAGTCGCTTTTTTATTGATGCGCTTTTCTTGGAAGACACAATTAAGTGCATCCCTCCTTTTCTTAGTCCTCACCGAAATTCTGTATCGAAGCTATGACCCAACAGCGTCCTTTGTCAAAGACCAAAATTTTGGTTCTTGGATGGATTTATTATTGATGGGAAAAATCAATGATGGAGGTGGCTGGGTAACAATCAACTGCTTACCTACTGCAGCACATACCATTTGGGGTGTTATCTGTGGACAACTTTTATTAAAAGATATAGTTCCAGCCAAAAAAATCAAATACCTTTTAATAGTTGGTTTAGCAAGTTTAGTCATTGGCTACAGCCTTGATTGGTTGTCTATTACCCCCATCGTTAAAAGAATAGCGACAAGTTCTTTTGTTTTTGCCTCTGGTGGTTGGGCATTACTAGCCCTTGCCTTTTTCTATTGGTTGGTAGATATCAAAGGGGTTAAAAGCTGGACCACTTTTTTTATGATCGTAGGCTCAAATTCTATCTTTATTTATCTTTTTTCTGAAACAATTGGCGTGCAATGGCTGCGAGGGTTTGGGAATATATGGGCAACGGGTGTTTTACAACCATTAGGATTTAGTTCGCCAATGATTGCCATTTTTAATGGGCTGCTTGTATTGAGTATTCTCTGGTATCTCTGTTATTTTTTGTATAAACATCGTATTTTTATTAAAATATAAGACTAGAAGAATGATGAACTATAAATTAGGACTGTTAAGAAAAATAATTAAGCATTTTTTTGACACGGAAGGACACGGATTTATTA
>CAZXYA010000732.1:0-4167 GCA_964644655.1 uncultured Saprospiraceae bacterium
AACAAGAACAAAATAAAACTATCATTTTGGGTATCTTATTTATTACCTGCTCCCTAGAAGAAGAAAACCCGATTAAAATTTTCACTTTTAAATTTAAAATAGCATGAGCAAAAAATCAATTTTATTAGCAGGCTTGTCCTTATTAATCATTGGGAGCATTTACGCTTTTACCATGGTAAATCCCTCAAAAACCACAGTAGATGATACCAAAATTAAATGGTATACTTTGGAGGAAGCCATTGAATTAAACAAAACCGACAAAAAGAAATTCGCTATTGACATTTATACTAGTTGGTGTCATTGGTGTAAGGTCATGGACAAAGAAACTTTTACAGACCCAACTGTCATAGAATACATGAATGAGCATTTCTACGCCATCAAATTTGATGGAGAATACAAGGAAAATATTACTTTCCAAGGCAAAGAATTCAAGTTTGTAAACGCCGGAAGAAGAGGTATCAATACTTTAGCTTATTTCCTATTAGACGGTCGAGCAGCTTATCCAACCATTGTCTATTTAGATGAAGCGTTAAATAAAGTAAAGGTGTCTCCAGGCTTTAAAAAACCAGGTCAGATGGTCGAAGAATTAAAAAGTGTAGAAGGGGCAGTTGGTGCAGGTTCCTAAATTTTGAACGGTTGTCAGTTGTCAATTTGTCTTACTAACCGACAACTGACAACCGACAACCGATTTAACAATACTCACATTTTTTCAATTCAATTTTTTCCTCTCTACATGGCCGAATAGCCACATCTGCTTCCCATTTATCGCCATTATTCTTGACTTTATATTCATATTCCCCTTCATATAAATCCATACATAAAGTGGAGAAAGCATAAATTTCCATTTTAGAATTTCGAATTTCTACCTTAGCTGTTTTTCCATAAGGATTGTGAAAACAAATGGAGCCTATTGAAAATTGCTTGCAATTTGGTGTAAAGACCCCATCAAAAGTTCTTTTGGTTTGATAACAACTAGATATACCTATACTTAGGCATAGCAAAGCCAATAGCATACCACGATGCAAATTTTTCATAACTGAATGGTTTTGAAGATTAGTTAGTAGAGGACATGGGGCGAAGAGTTGAGGACGCCAAGTTGATGAAATTTAAAACCTCTTCTACTAAATAATTATGAATTTTAAATTAGGAAATCATTTAAGAGATGCTAAAAAAGGAGTAGACCCCTCATTGGATCGTTGATTTTTATTTTCTCTCTCTATTCGATTTTTTTTAGTCTAAACACTATTCTAAAATATCCTAAATCAACCTATCCGTGTTAGTATTCATCTGTGTTAGTATGCAATAACACAGATAATTTTATAACACGGATTTTTAATTCCATTCCTAAGCTGGCAAAGCCAGTACCATAATTTTCAATTTTAAACCACCTTCGGTGGGAATTGAAGTTGATTTTGAGGTTGAGATTGAAATTTCAAAATTTATCGACATTTTGTTGGTTTCAAAATTTACGCAAGCGCCTAATTAGTGTAGATCTGAACGAATACTTGATTTTTTGCTCCTTAAAATACTCTAGATATTTTATCCCATTCTGAGTAAACCAATCGTAACTACTGAATTATCCACTCGTACAAATTCCTGCTTTTTATTACTTTTGCGGCTTCATTATAAAAGGTGGGATTATAGTGACTTCCTAGACACTTTGCTCTTTTAGAGCGTCAGGTTGAAAATTGATATTGTTTATATTTATAATGCACCTAAAATCCGTTGGGTAACTAATCCGTTGGGCGTTTTTTGTTTAACGGATTAGCTTCCCTCAGTTTACTCCGATTTTATCAGAGGATAATTATCAATTTTTTATCTGACCATCTATTGTCTTCCTTCAAAAATAAAACACATGATTTCAGTCAACGATATAGCGGTACAATTTAGTGGAAGAACTCTTTTCAAAGGGGTGTCTTTTGTCATCAATCCAGAAGATAAAATTGCTTTAATGGGTAAAAATGGCGCAGGGAAATCTACCATGATGAAAATTATTGCAGGGATAGACCAGCCAACGAAAGGAAGTGTCCAACATCCCAAAGAAGCGGTGATTGCCTATTTGCCACAGCATTTATTGACCGAAGATGATTGTACCGTTTTTGAAGAAGC
This sequence comes from uncultured Saprospiraceae bacterium, assembly GCA_964644655.1. GTDB lineage: Bacteria > Bacteroidota > Bacteroidia > Chitinophagales > Saprospiraceae > JAFMDF01. The sequence goes on from CAZXYA010000732.1 coordinate 2,110, forward strand.
ATCGAAAGCTTTTGTCAAAATATTTGAGATGCGAGATGAGATGGAACGACTGAATAAAGAACTGGAAACCAGAACGGATTATGAATCAGATGAATACGCTGCTATCATTAGCCAAGTGACGGATTTAGGAGAAATCTACTATTCCATTGAAGAAATTAATTATGATGCAGAAGTAGAAAAAGCTTTATTCGGTTTAGGGTTTAAACGAGAAGATTTTCAAAGACCGACTAGTGAATTTAGTGGAGGATGGCGAATGCGGATTGAATTGGCAAAGATTTTATTACAACAACCCGATTTAATTTTATTGGATGAGCCAACCAATCACATTGATATTGAATCGGTAATTTGGTTAGAAAAATTTTTGACGGAAAAAGCCAAGGCAGTCTTGGTCATTTCTCACGATAGAGCCTTTATTGATAATATTACCAATCGAACGATTGAAGTAACGATGGGTCGTATTTATGATTATAAAGCCAATTATTCCCATTATTTAGAACTAAGAGAAGATCGCCGCCAACACCAATTAAAAGCTTTTAAAGAACAGCAAAAATTCATAGAAGAAAGCGAACGATTTATTGAACGCTTTAAAGGCACTTATTCTAAGTCCAATCAGGTGAATTCGAGAGAGCGGATGCTAGAAAAATTAGAAATTATCGAAGTCGATGAAGTCGATAAGGCGGCTTTAAGATTGCGCTTTCCGCCTTGTAATCGTTCTGGTGATTATCCAGTTATCGTAAAAAACTTAGCCAAAAGCTACGACGACCATGTTGTTTTTGGCAATGCCAATATGACCATAGAAAGAGGCGAAAAAGTCTCTTTTGTGGGAAGAAATGGAGAAGGGAAATCGACCTTGATTAAAGCCATTATGGGAGAGATTGATTTTCAAGGAGAATGCCAATTGGGACATAATACAGAAGTAGGCTATTTTGCCCAAAACCAAGCCTCTTTATTAGACCCAGAGCTAACCGTTTTTCAGACAGTCGATGAAATAGCAAAAGGCGATATTCGGAGCCAATTAAAAAATATTTTAGGCGGATTTATGTTTAGTGGAGATGATATTGATAAAAAAGTATCCGTCCTTTCTGGGGGAGAACGCACCCGGCTGGCAATGGTGAAATTATTGCTGGAACCTGTCAATTTATTAATTCTGGATGAGCCGACGAATCATTTGGATATGAAATCAAAAGATGTGCTAAAGGAAGCCCTTAAAAATTTTGATGGCACGCTTATTCTCGTTTCTCATGACCGTGATTTTTTAAGGGGATTGTCCAAAAAAGTATTTGAATTTAAAGACAAACGTGTGATAGAACATTTTGAAACGGTGGATGATTTCCTAGAACGAAATCGGATGGAGAATTTAAAGGAGATTGATTTGGGACGATAAGTCAAATTTTTGTAACTATTCAGTACTAAATAATTACAAATTTTTATGCTAATTCGAGAAATTTCAATTTCCCTTTATTCAGTATCAAAAACCTTCTGCCCACCCAAATAAGTCTGTAAAACCATCACGTCTTTAATTTTATTAGGCGCAACCGTTGTTAAATCGTTATCAAAAACCACAAAATCAGCTAATTTCCCAACTTCTAAAGTGCCTTTAATAGCCTCCTCATGTGCTGCAAAAGCCGCATTTCTGGTATAAGCCAATAAAGCCTGTTCTACAGAAATCTTTTGTTCTGGCACCCAACCATTCGGATTTTTGCCATCTAAAGTTTGCCGAGTAACCGCTGCATGAATCCCCAATAATGGAATAGCAGGGGCAACGGGCCAATCACTACCAAAAGCAATCGTAGCATTGGCATCTAACAAAGCTTTAAAAGCATAAGTCGTTTTGATTCTTTCTGGACCAATCAATTCTTCTGCCCATCTACCATCATCAATCGCATGATAGGGCTGCATACTCGCAATAACGCCTAATTCGCCAAATCTTTTGATGTCAACTGGTGCAATATGTTGAGCATGTTCTATCCGAAGGCGACGGTCTTTTGCCCCATTTTTGTCAATCAATGGTTCGTGAAAGAATTAAGCCCTGATTTTACCGAAATTCAGGACGTTTTG
>CAZXYA010000733.1:0-4158 GCA_964644655.1 uncultured Saprospiraceae bacterium
CCATTATTGCCATCCCAAACCATATCATGAAAGGCAATCCGCTGGTCACCTGTTGGGTTCGGAACATGGTATCGTTTTGCCCAAAGTACATTTCCTAGTACATTGATTTTTACTAAACCACTATTGGCATATTCATCCGCATCTGCTAAGATTACATAGCCTTCGCAATCGGGAACTTCCACAATCCTCATCCTAGACCTTAGTCCCGGTCTCAAATTATTGGAAGACAAGCCTTCTTTCCACTCTTGTTGGAAACTACTATCTAATTTTATCAGCCCATAATATTCTGGAAAAGAACCCGCCTGAAACCAGCCCATTAAATAACCGCCATCCGCTGTTCTAATTAATTCTCCATAATAATCTTGTCTGCTCTCCTCCCCTATCCAAATTTGGTCGATGATGCTAAAGTCTGTTGCTTTTATCTGTAGTAAAAAGACATCTTTTTGATTATTACTAAATCGTTCTCCACCAATAATATAACTGGTATCCGTTGCCATTATTTGATGGGGTATCAACTTTCCTGCTACATCAAATTGATGACCTAATGTATTTATAATAGTTCCATTTGCGCCATCTATTTCTAATAATATCAAACGATCCGTTCCATTATTATCACTTGTTGTATTGGTTTGTCCCATCGCAATCATAATGTCCCCATCTGCTTGTTCAATGGTGGTGATTCTATAACTGGTAAAAACGGGTCTTGGTAAGGCAGCTGTTTTCCAAATCAAGGTCCCCAAGGCATCAATTTTAAAAATAATATTGGTAAATAAGGAAATAAAGAGATAGCCGCCATCCTTTGTTTGTAGGACATCATGACTATAAGTACGCCCACCGCCATTGTCTGGATCTGCTACTTTAACCGCAAATCCATTCGCATTTTTTGGCACTATGTAAATCCTTTTAATTTGTTCATTCGTGCAATTGTTAATTGCGCTAACTACCGTATAAGTAATTTCATAAACCCCCGCTTCATCAAAAGAATGAGTATAGTCTTGAGTCGTTGCTACTGCTTGTCCATCAATTTTCCATTCATAACTACTTCCTGCAATATTTCCTGTGAATCCAATTGTTTCTGCAATACCAGCAATAGAAGGTATGGTAAAAGAATTTTCAACCAAGCAGGCATCAATGGTAAACGTTTCGCTAATGCCTAAAATATCTGTGTTGGCTACTCGACCAAGGCTAGGATCCCCATCATCTGTTACTCGAATTCGAACCGTCATGCTATAATCATGAGGTACGGACCATTCATATCGACCATCATTTGCTACGTTATCCGCAATAAAATTCCATTGGGGGCTATTTCCAGTTTCTGTCGTATATTCTATTTTAACTTTGGAAGTAGCAGGCAAGTAATTTGTAGACCAAGTAATCGGCGTATCTATTCCTGCGGTCAAACTAGCATTTACCAAAGGAGCATTAACGGTAATGGTTCTACCACAACCGTCCCCAAGTCCAACCGCACACCAGGCTTGTGTCACCGCATCTAAAACTGCTTGGTCGCTTGGATACAAGGTGCTGGCTGCAATAATAGACCCATTCATGGCATCTTGATATGTCGTAATATCAGCCACCATAAAATGTGTCAAGGTATAATAGGCAATTTGCTCTGCTTTATTCATACCTATTGGCGCAATATTATAGGAATACCCAAATTCATTGGTGCCGCTTCCTCCTTCTGAGATTAAATAAAACCAATAATTTTGCACCCCACTATTACTATGTACCCCACCAAAATCTTCTCCACCATCTACCCAATGGGTTCCCAAATAGGTTTTAGGATCGCCCATCGTATGCGGATCTGCCATATTCCGAAACCCTTGTTGATGGGCCAAATCAAAGTCTTCTCCAATTAACCAATCGCCTCCATCAGGATGGTATCTAAATTCTATGATAGCACCAAAAATATCACTAAAAGATTCATTTAATGCGCCCGATTCATCTAGATATTGTAAGCCTCCTGCCCCATTGTGTTCTGTTACTCCGTGGGCAAATTCATGTCCTATAATATCCAAAGAAGTCAAAGCACTCCAATTTCTATTATCCCCATCACCATAAGTTAATTGAGTGCCATCCCAATAAGCATTGACTAAACCACTACCATAGTGAACCACACTCAAGACTTGTCCACTATTATTATCAAAACTTTTTCTTCCATGTTCTTCCCAGAAATAATCAAACGATTTTTGCGCCCCCCAATGTGCGCCCACAGCAGCTGGATCAGTATCCCAAACATTGTCAACATCTGTAAAATCAGTTAAATAATTATAACTCCAAATATTATTGGCGTTCATCGTGCGGATGACCTGTGAATCTAAAGGGTTAGGACCATACTGAATTGTTCTTAGTTTAAAAGTATCGGGCGTACCTATGGTATCTAAATCCGTCGTCATGCTTACTACCCCTCCTTGAGCAGTTATATAATTCGCAATACCTGTTCCTGCTGCACCCGCAAATGTTTGATTAAAGGCACTTGTCTTTTTTGCTTCAATAGATTTTATGCTAGGTTTAGTGCTTCCAGAACTTAAAGTTCTGGAAGCATTCTCTGAATGATTTCTTTCAGAATAAACACCAATATTGTGAGAATGATGTTTGTGGTTGGTATCAAAACAGCCTGTGCTGATTAAATCAATCGTCCGAACTAATAAACCCGTCTTGGCATTGATGAAATATTCTTTTCTAGTCAATGGTTCAACCGCATAAATATCAAACTTCCAAGCTAATTCTAATGCTCCTTTAACTCCTCCTTCTACCCAAACTAAAGTCCCTTTTGGATAATAAGTAGCGGTTGGATCTTGATTGACAGCTTGCAGATTTTGCTCCAAAGAAGGAACTTCCCAAGCATATTGACTAGCACTAGCTGCATCTAAAGCACGAATTAATGCCTGCGGTTCTAGCATTAATGGTGTAGTATCAGGGTCTTTCGGCGTATTCACAAATCGACCTTGGGCTAAAAAAATTCTATTCTGATCTTCGTGGATTAAAAAGAGATGATTTTCTATAGGAATGCCTTTATAATATTGCTGGTAAACATGTCGAGATTTACCTTGCGCATCACGGGTAGAATTGTCTAATTCAAAAGTACTTGCTTCGGCAAAGGAGTCTCCTTCCTCTAATAAATTCAAAAAGCCTTTCTGACTAAAATTCGCATCTTCGTTCAATTCTATCCACCCAGGGCGACTGTCATCGGTTACCCAATTGGCCAGTTCCCCCGTAATTTCTCCCTCTTGCGCTACTACAGAAAAGCAGCCCAAAAGATACAGCAATAAAAATAATCCTTTAGTGCTGTGCTGGTTAGTTTTGTTCATAATCTTCATTTTGTCTGGGTGGTTCATAACTTAATATAAGCCAAAATGAGTGAAATTGAATCTTTAGGTATTGTCCTAAAAGATTCAGCTTTATGCCTAAAACGTGTAGAATTTTCTAATTTTGATTGGAGGTTACGTATATGGTAACCGAATGTTTGAAGTGTTCCTATAAGAAAAGTAGTCGATAAGAATCTATTTTGTATAGGTTCTTTTTTGAAAAAGGTTTGTAAACGGGGTTTCTAATCTTTTGACGATCAGACAATTGAAATAGTAACAATAAAAGTACATTTTATTTTTTAGCAATCTCGTAAAAAAGCGGCTTTTGATTGATTTTTGACAATTTAAAAAGAGGGAATACAGTATTAATCAATCCAAATTCACCGTAATAGGCCAACCCGAAAATTGCTGAGCCGCATCCTGAGAAACATCTACCTCCCTAGGCCAACATTCAAATGTCACCTTATTCTCTGGCTTCGTGAATCGAATCAAGCCATAGCCACTACCACTTGAAGGACTTTCTGGATTGACATAAGCCTGCATGGTAATTTTATTATGGAAACCATCTAAATATTGCCCTGTCCAAGGCAGGCGATCATTATTATTTTTTCCTGCTTTTTCATCTGCTGGCCACCACCAACGACTGTAATAATTATTGACCAAAGCAGGAACAATAAATGCCCAAGGTCCATCTTCAAATTTATCAATGCCGTGATGAATGACGGTTGCTAAATGCTGGTCGCCGCCAATATGTACTGCATTGGCTTTTTTGATGGCTTTTAATGCTTTGTTCCGACCTGTTTGTGGCCAACCATTAGAATCCATATCGGCATGTAGTCGATTTTCTTTT
>CAZXYA010000734.1:0-4151 GCA_964644655.1 uncultured Saprospiraceae bacterium
ACCCTTAAGAACCCCTTGTCTCGCTCCGATTTATCGGAGCGAGACAAAACCTAAAACAACTTTTTACACAGAGTATTTAGAGTACACTAGTCTCTATTCTACCTCTAAATCATAATTAATAACCACCTCTTCCGTTAATGGATGAGCTTGGCAAGTAAGGATATAGCCATTTTCTTTTTCGTCCTCTTCTAAGCCAATAGAAACATCCATTGCCACTTCGCCTTTTTCCAACTTCGCCATACAAGAAGAACAAGTACCACTCAGGCAAGAGTAGGGTGGTTCGATAGCTTTATCGAGTAAGGCTTGGACTATATTTTTATCGTCATCAATGGTTAGGTCTATTACTTTTCCTTCCAAGGTAATTTTTACCTTTGTAGAAATCTGCGGCCTTTCCTTAATTGAAGCCACCTCCTCTGTTGTGGAGATAGGAGCAGAAAAATATTCTCGATGAACTAAATTTTTCTCCATCCCTAATTCCATTAATCCATCATAAGTCGCTTCAATCATAGAGCCAGGACCACAAATAAAATAGCCATCTACCTTTTGAATAGCTGTATTTTTATTTAAAAAGTTGCTGATATTCTTTTTATTGACGCGCCCGATTTCTCCTTTCCATTCAATAGTAGGGGACTGAAGAAAACTAAACATGCCCTTGGCGGGTACTTTTTTAGGTTGGCTAATAAGGTATTTTAATTGAAAGCGGTCTTTATAAACTAATTGTAAGCGGTTTAATTTTTTTTGAAAAATAATATTGTCTTCATCTCTATTTCCATAAAGTAAGGAACAATGCGTTTGTGGTTCGTTTTCCAAAAGCGAAGTAATCATTGAGTAGAGTGGGGTGATGCCACTTCCAGCACCAAAAAAATAGTAGTGGTGCTTTTTCTCTTTTGACAAACTCAATTTGAAATGCCCATTGGGTGGTAAAACGTCAAAACGTTGTCCCACTTTAATGGTATCATTTAGAAAATTAGACACCAATCCGTCTGCGACTCTTTTTACTAAAATGCTCACAACAGATTCCTGAGTAGCAGAACAAATAGAATAAGCTCTACGAACCTTATTTCCATTTACAGTAAGGCTAATGGTCAAATATTGCCCTGGTTCAAATTGAAAAAATGCCTTTTTCGCTTCAGGAACCTTGAACCCGATTTGAACAGCAGCATCGGTTTCATACCTAACCGTCGCTACTTTTAGTTGATGAAAATGAAGAGCCATATTGAAAAATTATCTTTAGTAGGGTAGAGTGGTATAGCGTGTAAAAAGGTTTCTTAATGTTCTGCTCGGCGCCTGCGGCGCCGAGCAGAAGGGATTTTAAGGGTGAGTTAATTTGAGTTTTCCGATGGAAAACTCAAATTAACTCACCCTTAAGAACCCCTTCTGCGAGGCGCCGCAGGCGCCAAGCAGAATTATAAAAAATTTAATACACACAGTACTAGAAGACTAAATTACTATACATTAATCATTCAAAATTAAATCTGCCTATGTATTTATATTATATCAATCTACTCGTTTTACTCTTTGTTATTTATGGCTCGTTCATGTTATCTCTGAGGGACTTCCGAAAGAAAAATGTCTGCCCTAAAGTTATAGGCATCCCTGCTTGCTATTTGGTAGTCATTTTTTTTGTAGGGGCGTTAACAGTTCATTTGGGCAATTTTGAAATGCCTTATTCCTACTATGGCTTTATGTCTGTACCATTTCTTTTGGCTTTAGTCGGTACACTAACGGAACTATCTGGTAAAGTGATTTGTCCACGAACAGCGGGTGGAACGCCTATGTGCATAATTTCCCTTGCCTTTTGTACCTTATTGATTGCGTTAAAATATTTTTCCTTTTAAAGAAAATAGAATGGCAACTACTAAAAAACATTATCGGGTCTGTAATCTTTGCGAAGCCATGTGTGGTTTAGAAATTGAGCATGATGGGCAAAAAGTCCTTTCCGTTAAAGGAGATAAAAAAGACCCTTTTAGCAAAGGAAGTTTATGTCCCAAAGGGGCATTGATTCATAAAGTTCATGAAGACCCTAATCGACTCAAGACGCCGCTTTTGAAAAAAGCAGATGGCGGATGGGAAGAAATAGCTTGGACCAAAGCTTTTGATATTATTGGGGAAAAAATAAATGAGATAAAAGCAAAACATGGCAAAGATGCAGTTGCACTTTATCTAGGAAATCCGACGGTGCATAATTTTGGGATGATGTTGTTTTCTGGCGAATTGCGTCGAAGTTTGGAGACTAAAAATGTCTTTTCTCCAACCACTATGGACCAATTACCGCATCATTTCATTGGCTATCAGCTGTTTGGACATGCTTTTAATATGCCCATTCCTGATGTTGACCGAACAGATTATTTTATTATGTTTGGCGCCAATCCCATTGCTTCTAATGGTAGTATAATGAGTGGTTGTGGACCAGTTGAAAAGATAAAAGCTATTCAAAATAGAGGCGGCAAAGTCATTCTCTTTGACCCACGAGCAACAGAAACAAGCAGGGTTGTAGATGAACATCATTTTATCCGACCTAGTACCGATGTCTATTTTCTGCTAGGTATGCTGCATCTTATCCAAAAGAATAATTGGATACAGTTGGGACATTTGGAAAAGCATATTTCAGGTTTAGAGCAAATCAAGGATATTGCTTTGGAATTTACGCCTGAAAAAGTAGCCGCCTTGACGGGCGTATCAGCCGAAACATTATTACGGATTACTAAAGAATATACTTTACAAGATCGAGCAGTTATGTATGGACGGATGGGTATGTCTACCCAAGAACACGGAGGACTTTGTCATTGGCTAACTTCCGTATTAAATATTTTGACGGGGCATTTTGACCGAGCAGGCGGGGCGATGTTTCCTAAACCAGCGGTGGATATCAAGCGTCAAAAAGGCTGGCATTTATCGGATGGGCGTTGGCATAGTCGGGTAAGAAAATTACCTGAATTTGATGGAGAATTACCCGTTTCCGTAATGGCAGAAGAAATGCTTACAGAAGGTGAAGGGCAGGTTAAAGCATTGATTACCTTTGCAGGAAATCCCCTCTTGACTTCGCCCAATGGAAAACGATTGGAAACGGCATTGCCCCAATTGGATTTTATGGTTTCCATAGATATTTATATGAACGAAACCGCTAGACACGCAGATATTATTTTGCCTCCTCCGTCTCATTTGGAAATTGACCACTACGATTTGATTTTCAATCATTTTGCAGTATCCAATAACGCTAAATTCTCCGCTCGACTTTTTGAGCCTAAACAAGGACAACTATACGATTGGCAAATCGCTAAGGCTTTAATAAAACGATTTTCAAAAGCATCCAATTATAGAATGTCCCTTCCTTTTCGACTTTTCAATCCTAAGCAATTATTAAATCTGTCGTTAATGATAGGCCCTTATGGAAAATTAAGTGCGCCTTCTAGGTGGTTCAATGGCTTGAGTTTGAAAAAATTAATTGCCTCCAAACACGGTATCAACTTCGGTGCTTTGCAGCCCCGTATCCCAGAAGTATTGAATACCAAAGATGGAAAAATACAAATTGCTGCGCCTGTTTTTTTAGCGGGGTTAAAAAAGGTAAAAGCCTTCTTAAATGAACCACAAAAACAGAGACTAGCACATGAATTTAAACTGATTGGCAGAAGGCATTTAAGAAGTAATAACTCCTGGATGCATAATGTAGAAGAATTGATTAGAGGAAAAAATAGATGTACCGTGATGATAAATAAAGAGGACGCTGCTGCTTTGGCTTTAGAAGAGGGGGAACTGGTTATGGTAAAATCAACTACAGGCGAAATTAAAATTCCAATTGAAATCACCAATAGTATGATGACTGGTGTAGTCAGTATTCCACATGGATTTGGTCATAAAAAGAAGGGCACTAGACTTGACGTTGCTTCTGCTGGTCATCATGCAGGAGTTTCTGTTAATGATATTACTGACCATCATCGACTAGATGAAGTGACAGGCAATGCGGCCTTTTCTGGACAAGCTATTACTATTCAAAAATTATCTTTAGCATAGGCATTATGGTGAAAAGTGTGGGTTGCTGGTTAGGACTTTTAGTCCGATACCTCTATTTTTCTTGCCTCTGGCAAGAGTAAGAGATGAAATTATAAATACATATACTTAAATCTCGCCAGAGGCGAGCAATAAAATGGTGT
>CAZXYA010000735.1:0-4134 GCA_964644655.1 uncultured Saprospiraceae bacterium
TCACTAAACCAATTGCATCACAGAAAAATTCTTGCATCCATTGATACCAAGTATCTACTGTTGTTTTTATTTCTTGTTGAATGCTTTCTCCAATTTCATCATTATGAATAGTCGAAGGTCTTAATAAATCTTCTATCTCCAATTGAAATTCTTTGACTAATTCATCCATTTCTTTCTCATGAATAGCGTACAGTAAATGTCCAAATTCATGAAAAAACAAAGGCAAATAAAGTAATCCTCTTTGGTCTATCGGAGGTAAAAAGTATAGAGTAGGTGCTTGATAATCAGGTAATATGCTAAATGCGCCGTCTGAAATTGCAAATGGCAAATTGCTAGTATCGTCATGGATTTTATGTAGCCAATCAAGTAATTTTAATCCTATTTTATCATGCTCAATACCTCTATAAATAGGTGAAATATAACGAGCACTTAATAGGTTAATATGGGCAGCTATAGTTTCTGTTTCACTTAGGATATCAGGTATCAAATCAAAAGCAGATTTATCAAAATTCGCTGGTAGTTCCTTTAATCTAGCCTCAATAAGTTCCATGTTTTGGAGCTTATTAAGATTTTGTTCAATTTTATCTTTCCGACTTTGAATAATGCTTAAGAGCCAATTTTTATAAGGAACTAACTCATCTACAACTGCTTTTTCGTTAATGGTTTTGAGTAAAATATTAGCCTGTCTTTTTAGCTCAATATTATTTACTAAAAGTATGTTTTTCATTAGAATTCGGGGATAATATTTTTAGATGCAATTTGTGTGTTCTCTGATAAAAGTAAACGGAATTCATGCAAAGCACTTAATAATAAGGTCACATTTTGATTCTTCTTTGACTTTAAAAGCGATTTTATTTCTACAATAAGTTTATTACTATTTTTGAATTTTTTGAATTTGTTTTTCCTAACCTTTGAAAATTGAGAAGCCAATTCCCTTAATCTAGGGCTAACTCCAGGAATTGCTTGGAACCTATTTTGCTCATATTCCAAAATGATTTTATCAAAGTCAGAAAGAAATAGTTCAATTTTCTTTTTTGATTCTTTTACTTCCTCACTTTCGTGTTCTTCTAATCCTAAAGTTTTTAATTTCAAATGCATGGAAAGTGTATTAATCGCACTTACCAATTGCTGATTTTTTTGAAAACTTTGTATAGCTAACCATTTCGTCTCCATAATTAAATTTTATTTGAATTGATTAAGCAATTTTGTTTACTAATTGTGCTGCTTTTTTTCTCAATAATTCGTCTAAGTCTTTAAAAGAGGTCTAGTATTCTCCTGTTTAGACAAAAATAAGAAAAGTTTCCTTCAATAGTAAGCCGTTGGATAAATAGGGTAGATTGAAAAGGTGCTTAAATTGATAAGTTACCATATCATGACTATCTCCTCATTATGCTAACTAATTAAATTTAGAAAAAATGGCATAATCCCAAAATACTTGTTATTTTGCAATAATATCATTTATAGCTAAACAGAGAAAATATGAATGCATTAGAATTAAAAGGGGGTATGATTGAATTGATTGGACAAGTCAAGAATAAAGAATTGTTGCAACACTTGTACGAAATCATTTCAGAGGTAATTGCAGATACAGCAGATGATAACACTAAACTTTCTATTCAACAAGAAAATAGATTGGAGGAAGACATTAAAGCAAGTAAAGACCCTAAAAATCTTGTTGACCACAAAGTGGCTTTAAAAAAGATGAACAAATGGCTAAAAAAATAAAATGACCGTGCTTTAAATAAATTCCATGAAGTAGCTGTTTATCTAGAAGAAGAATACTCTAATAAGAATTCAGAAAAATTTGTTAAACCCAAAACTTGCTCGGCTTAATAAAGAAAACGGTATCAATAAAATAGAGCATACCGTCAGCTGTCAATACGTTTTCATCGTGCAAATCTTCTAAAATTAATCCGAGATTTACATTTTCGTAATCGTTTCGCCTTTTATTTTCAAATCCATTGGCTGCCATAAAATCTTTGACTTCTTGTAAATTCGTCATGCTATCTGCTTTTATATAGGGTTGCTGAACTACTGCATAAAAAGTGCTGTCCGACAAATGAAACCCTAATAGCTGATAAGCGGTATCAGCAAAAAAGTAATTATGCAAGAGTAGATTGTAAAAGTAGTCTTCCCACGAAGCGTAATATATAGCATCATTTAGTTTGATAACATATTTCTCTCCTGTGATGTAAACTTTTTGCTCTGCACCACTCGCTATAAAACGTTCCTCTGGAATATTCTCTAATATTAGATTATTTGATTTTGCAAACTCAATCAATTCCTCTGTTTCTTGTGCTTTGTTTTGGTGTTTTTCTTTAGCCATTGGACTTGTTCTTTTGCCTCTTCTAAGGTGACTGGTAACTGTTTGGATAAGCGCATCATAGCTTGCGCCGCTCTTTCCCGAAATGAGATTTTGTAATTCATATTTTATTTGCTTTAAATTCATTTATTTCTTTATGAATGAAAGGAGTTTTTTGTTTGAACTAAAGAACCAAAGATTAATTTTTGGTAATCAATTCTAGTCTTTCTTTTCTTTTTCCTTTTTTATTATTAACTCCCCAGGTTTAAATACGGCTAGTTCTGGTACGTCAACAAAGAAACCCTTTTTATTTGGGTCTGTGATTGTCGTTTTAAACTCTCCTGTATCTTCATCAATTATTAAATTCCACCCAAATTTTTTCCCGTTCATCTCAAATTCATAACTCAAAAATTGAGCAAATATCCTATTTGTAGTCAATGATTTGTATGTATACCCAATTGGATTCTCTACTTCATTTAAGTCTACCCAAAACTTGACTTCAAGATACAATTTGTCTAATTCGAAGTATTGATTTCCAAATTTAAAGTAAGTATGTTCGCACTCTGAGGCTAGAACCTTAGATACCTTTTTCCCAGTTAATATTTTAATACCTTCTTCACTAACTTTGTAAAATTCTCTATATATTTCCCATCTGTCTAAATCAATTTGTTGTAATATTTGAGCATTGATTCTTTTCTCAAAGTATTCTTCGACTGTCATTTTTAATTTATCCTTATCAGAATAAATGAAATCAAGAACAAAATCTCTATTCGATTTTTTTATGTCTTTTAGTTTGTCTGAAAGAAATTGAAATTTCCCAGTTTCATACTTTTGTTGAAAAAAGCTAGATTTTTTGATTATTGGTTTCTGACTTTTTACGAGCACATAAATTTCAATTCCTAATTTTTCTGCTTTTAATTTTGCATTTTTTTGAACTTTACCAGTTGTCACTAAAATCCCTTTTATATCAGTCCTATCAATTTTTGCATGGAGTGAAGTTACATGCTCTATTTTGATTGGTGTATTTGGACCAAAATTTTTGCATTCAATACCATACTTTAGCAGTTTTTTATTGACCTTTGTTTCAAAGAATATATCAATGTCTCTTTTAATTCCATCTGAATCTGGATTTCTATAATTTGGGATAATTTTCGTATCACTTTTATTAATGAAAGACCTTTCTAAAGTTGCAATTACTATTTCCAAAGTATCTCCTTTCTCTTTCCGTGTCATGATGTTTCAATTGTGTCTTTTGAAAATCTTATGTATTGATTTTTTGATTCATTGCAGGGAACTTGCCTTATATTATTTCAAGGTAGCAATATACTTATAAAATCAGCGTCAAATTTTAAGAATTAACTAGAAAGCTACTATTACAATCAGAAAAAACTTCATGTAATTCTATTCTTCATTTTATTTTTATGGATTAAGATGATATGAAATTGATTACAAGATATTAAATTTTTCCTAGATTAAAATACTTCGTTTGCTAGGTACTACAAAAATATCTTAACAATTTTCTCCTGCTTTTCATTCCCCATTATTACTTTTTCTGAGAATAAAGCAAACAGAATTTTATTTAAATTATCCTTAAAATTATATTTTTAGGTTTTAAAACCTAAAAAATTAGAATTTCCCATTCCAAAATACTACATTTGCTCTATCTCTTCTAAAGTCATAGATATGCCAAATTTCAAAATTTGACACATCTAACCACAACAAAGCAATAATGAAAAAGAAACTCCTAATTACCCTCGGCATCCTGGCCCTAATAGGAATAGCAGGCAGCATCTGGTTTAAATACAACTGGCACCGAATGCCAGGTATCATTT
>CAZXYA010000736.1:0-4120 GCA_964644655.1 uncultured Saprospiraceae bacterium
GTTTGCTATTGATGATACAAAGGTAATTAGGGGGTGCGCAGTCTTTTTGCGTAGTCGGATTTTTTTTTATTTTTAAAATTATCTTACCTGATAATGAGAGAGGAATATTGACTTTTCTACTGTTTTAAGAATTTGTTCCTATTGTGATTATAAGGCCAATTGATGCAATAGAGAATTAGCAAATTTGATAGTATAATATTGTTAGCTATGATTGAAAGGTATCTTTGGATACCTTTTATTTTTCTTTTAAAGGATATAATGCTGTCTAATAGGCAAAAAATTACCGTTTCCTTATTACTCACCACCAATTTCTAAATTTAAAACCTTTTTCACTTTTAATGTAGTTAAATTGTTGCCAGAAATTATGAAAACAACGATTAGTATAACTATAAAAACTAATTCTCTGACAAATCTGTTGTGGTTGATTTGTCAGAGAACGTAAAAAATTAAAAAATGATAAGTGAAAACATTAAAAAAGCAGATGTCCTAAAAGCACTAAAAGAGATAGCTATAAATGGCATCCCAAATAAGCGAAAGTCTAGAAAATATCACCTGAAATATGAAGATAAATACTACCCACCGAAATACGTATTATCCATAGCTAACAAATTTGTAACAGGTAAAGAATTACCGTCATCTGAATTTTATGGTGGTTCAGAATCAAATGATTTTCTTGTCAACTTGGGCTTTAAAATAGTAGAAGGACAAAAAAGTATTGCGATAAAAACAAAAGCAATACTTGTTGTGAAAAAAGCTAAAGTAGCTCCTGTCACTAAAGCGACCAAAATAAAAAAGATAGCCGTTAGAACCGTTTTAATTGAAAGTAACGATAACTACTCCAATGCTAGTAGAGGAAGAATAGTGGAGAAGGTGATTAACTTATATAAAGAGGAGTCCAGTATTTTAGTCTTCCCTGGAGGGACTTATAAATTAGAGAAGATTACAAAGAGTAATATAGCCGCAATAGGAAAGCAAATCAAAAATTATCTGAGCAAAAGTAAAGCAGATATTATTGCATGTGTGGGGATTGATACTCATGATTTTGTCCATCAAATAGGAATGGCTGTTTCTAAAAAAGGAATTTTAGCAATTGGACGAAAGTTCCATCCTACAGCAGAGGAAAAGCATAAAATAAAAAAAGCAGCATCTGCCAATGCAAAAGAGTTCGGTTACGATAGAACTTTCACTTTTCAAGGCAAAAAATGTTTTCTAGCAGTATGTTATGATGGCTTTGGCATCAAGCATCAAAATTTAAGAAAAAGAGGAGTGGATTTAATTTTCGATTTGATTCATGGATTCTATCCAAAAGGAAGTAACCTTGGTTCAGGGGATGTTTATTTTGCTAAACATGGCTTGGCTGGTGCTGCTAAACAATGGAATTGTCCCGCATTTGGAGCGGTCGTCTTTTTTAATAGACCTGTTCCTCCTAATTGGCCATCAGGAGTCGTTTGGAACAAAGGAACGCTTTCTACTCAAAAATGGAAATATGTAGATAATTCATTGAAAGTTCAGCAAGCACAAGGGCATATATTTAAAAATGAGAGCGTGGAAGTTCGTACTTTTTTAGTCTAGTGAAATCCCCCAGAATTCTATTACTTAACGAAAATTTCAACTTAATCTTTTATGATAAATCCAAATATACAGAAAACAGATGTCCTTAAAGCTTTAGCATTTATTGATAAATATGGTGTAGCTGACGGGCGAGAATCTACAAAGTACCAGTTGATACACAATGGGAAAAACTACCCTCCAAAATATGTTATTTCTATTGCTCAGAAATTTTTAACAGGAATAGAATTAGCACCTGATAAGTTTTCAGGAGGAAAGCAAACCAATGGTTTTTTAGAGAAGCGAGGATTTATTATCACAGGGGAGACAAAGCTAACTAGTATCATTCAACTAGAAAATCCTACTGATTACAAACTTCATTTTGCTACGGGAGAAGGTAATAAGAAAGAGGCTTTAACGGAGTTGTATAATGGAACGTTTGATGATTTTCAAAACAAGCAATCTAGATTAAATTTTAGTCGAAAATATATTCTAGCATTAGTTTATTTAGAGGAAGGAGAATGGCTATTTGCGGGTATTTATGAAAGTATAAGTTACAAAAATCATCCGACAGATACGCAATATAAATACAGGTACAATACGGTACTTACAGAACAGTATCAAGAATATATTGGTAAATTGATAATAAAATACGATAAGAACTTTAGACAATCTTATCCTTATTTGGAAAACCACCTTGAGGGTTTAATGGTTTCTGAAATTCTTGATAAATCATTATTAGAGACTAATCTTGCTCAAGATGAAGTAAAAGAAAACTACTACCAAAGAGCCTACAAAGTAACTAAAAGATATATCGACCCAAGCATAGACCTACCTTTAAAAGAAGCCAAACAATTAATCGCAGGTAACGGAAACCACAATACTGCGAACTATCACATTTACGGAATAAAAGGATTATTATTAGGAGAAAGGTTTACCTCAAAATTGACCGAAGAATCTTTAAGTTTCTATATTTCTTACATCACTAGAGAGTTTGGTGTAATAGGTTTTAATAAAGCGGTGATTGCACTTGAAGAACATCTTAGATACAGGATTGAAAAGTTAAAAGAAAACCCTGTTTCCTTCAAGAAATTCATTGAAAAATACCGTAAAAAGTTAACCCCACTTGAAGACGAAATCGAACAAGCGGAGATTTTACAGCAAATTGCAAAAGAAAAACCGACTAAAGAATCGTTAATCGACTATTTTAAAAACCTCAAATCATCGGAACAAGAGAAAATAGCTTATAATGGAGGCAAGGCATACAAAAGAGATAATGTAACTGTTGCAAATCTTAAAAAACTAAGAAATTTTACTTGTCAAATTTGTCAATGTCAAATCAAGAAAGCAGATAGTTCTTTTTATATTGAGGCTGCACATATTTACCCTAAAGCACTAGGCGGAGAAGAATCCCTTAGAAACTTATTGATACTTTGCCCCAATCATCATAAAGAATTTGATTATGGACAAAGAGAAATTTTGACGCATACAGATGAAGAAATCATTTTTATGCTAAATAATAAAGAATATCGTATATCTTTTTTATTGCCTTGATTTTTTAAATTAGTATGTTACTAATAGGAAAGTGAATACAGTTATTCTACCAATACCTATATATTTATATTCTGTAATATTCCTTCTTTTAATTGGACTAGCTTTGAGTATGTAGGATATGGTAATAGTACCTATGGCGAGCTATTCCATGAATATATTTACAACCATCAATGTGATTGCAATTAATCTAAAAAACTAATGAAACTACAAGTAGTTTACGCTCTATTTTTATTGCTGTTTAGCTCTTCTAAAGTATTTAGTCAAAGTGTTTATAAAACGCCCTCAGGAGAAAAATATCACCTAGCCAGTTGTCGTATGGTAGAAAACGTATCTGCCAAATTAGTAGGCAAAGATGATATTAGCTATCATGGATTAACACCTTGTAGTTTTTGTAAACCACCAGCCAAAAATAAAATAATAACAAAACTAGGTTTGGTAGGAAAAGCTGTTGGGGAATCTATTTCTGTTAGATGTAATGGGTATACCCAAAAAGGAACAAGATGTAAACATAAAACTAGATTAGCTAACGTCTATTGCTACCAGCACACCAAGCAAAATTCAGGTTCTAGTTATCAAATTCAATCTACACCCAATTATTTTAATTCTGGTTCTTCTCATAATTTAAATAGCACTACATCCTCTCGCTGCGGAGCAAAAAACAAGACTGGAGGACATTGTAAGCGAAAAGTGAAAGGTGGTGGGAGATGTTATCAGCATAAATAAAACTTAATTTAGATACAATAAAAATATGTTAAACAACATACTCAAGCTTTATCAAAAACAAAATAGGTCAGGTAAAACACCTTTGGAAGATTTATTCTCTTTGAAGAATAGTACCCTTTAAATAAATAAAACTCTGCGAATCAAAGACTTACAAGACTAAAAGTCGGGACGACAGGATTTGAACCTGCGACCCCTGGTCTCCCAGACCAATGCGCTACCGGACTGCGCCACGTCCCGAATGAATGAATGTATGTATTAGTTGTCCTAACTGATAAGCGTCGGGGAGAATAGGATT
>CAZXYA010000737.1:0-4118 GCA_964644655.1 uncultured Saprospiraceae bacterium
CTTACGGTGTTTCTGACCGTGGTGCTTCTATCCGTATTCCAATTTATACGGTACAGCATGATTGGAGTGGTTACTTAGAAGACCGTCGTCCTAATTCTGCTGCTGACCCTTATAAGGTAGCATCCGTAATTATCGAGACCGTAAATTCGTAAAGAACGATAATTCTTAGCCGTTTTATATAGTGCTGCCTTGAAGATTTTATATGCTATCCTCTTAAGAATATAGGATGTAATTATTTTCAAGGTAGCCATTCTATCTATTTTGGCTGGAAATTAAAGGCGAAGTGATTTAGTTCACTTCGCTTTTTGTGTTTATAGGATGACAAGATTATGCAGGATTTACTGGATGCGCAAAAAAATAAAATATTTTTCTAGGACAAATCATAAATCATACCCGCTGGCAGGCAGGTATGATTTATGATTTCAGATTTGGCTCATTCAAAAATCAGTCGAACTTTATCTCCAATTCTGAACAGCCTAGCTTTAAGCAATGATCTAATTTTTTACCCGCAATACCTTCCCTAATTTTTTTGCACCCAATACTTCTGTTTGCTTCCCTTTTTTCCAAGCCAATTCTCCATTAATAAAAACATAAGGGACAGCCGCATCATTTCGTCGAACAATTCGCTGATAATCAGGTAATCCAGGCATTGGCGCTTCTTGTAAATCTAAAATTTCATCTGTTAAATGATTTGGGTCAATTAGGGTAATATCTGCCTGTTTGCCTACTTCTATACTACCGATATTGGGCATCAAATACCAATCTGCTAATTCCTTAGTCATTTTATGAACCGCTTTACCAATGGACATCGTTTTTTTACCACTTTTTAATCGATCATTGACCAATTTTAATAAAGCAGGCCCAAAATTATAAATAGAAATATTTTTTAAATGAGCACCTGCATCACTAAATCCAATATGTACATCAGGGTGTTGCACAATCCAACTCAACTGGTCAGGACGGTCATTAGCAGCTACGGCAATCCATTTTAGATGACTACCATGCTCTTGGATTAAATCTAAAAAATGTTCCACTTCATCCTTTCCAGCTACTTTGGCTAATTCTTCAAACGATTTTCCTTCTAGGGATTTATCAGGTGCTGATAAAATGGTCATTTCTCGCATATTCCGATGAAATGCACGGGGTTTAAGGCGATTATTCCATTGTTTATAGAATTTGCTGCGATAATCAGGAGATTTTAATAAATCTCTTCTTTCCACCACTTCTTCTAAATGCAAATAAGACGTACCTGTTTCAAATTCCTCAAATAGTGGAGATTCAAAACCTGGCGTAACCACTTGAAAAGGTACAGGAACTGCTTGGAATTTAATAGCGCCATTTAAAAACCGATTGACAAATCGAGTACCTAAAGTTAAAATTCGGTGAATGCCTCTGACGGTTTTACTATCTGCCAATGCCAGCATAGATGTTTTTAAGCCATCTGTAAAAATACCTTTGCTTTCCCACATAAAACTAAAAAGCGATAGTGGATTGGCTATATTAGGAACAGTCTGTAAAATTCGTTTTCGTTTCCGCAAAGTCTTAAAAAGGTGTCGATATTCCTTCCAATTGGCAAAAACTGATGGAGTAGGGCGAGATCTAAATTCTTGCCCATCCATTTTGTCAAATTCCAATAAATTAATAGATAAGCCCATATAACCACAATCTAAGGCATCATTCAAGATTTTATCCATCTGAGCTAATTCGGTTTTAGTAGGTAGATTACCTGTAGAAAGGCTTCTACCCAAGCCCATAACATAGGCACGGATAGTTGAATGTCCTAAAAACATGGCGACGTTAGGTCCAAGGTTTAAAGTGTCTAAATGGGCTAAATATTCTTTGGGACTATCCCAATCTTTAGCTTTTTTAACCGTCTCCTTAATAAATGCACTTGGCAAACCTTCCACTCTGGTAAACATATCACATAATTCGTCTGGATCACCCATTATCATACTTAAGCCACAACTACCCATCACAATGGTCGTTACTCCGTGTCGAACAGATTCAGATAAGGCTGGAGCAATTTCAATCTCTGCATCATAATGGGTATGAATATCTATAAATCCAGGCATGACCCATAGTCCTTTGGCATCTACGATTTCTATATCATTTGTATAGTCTGCTGCCATAGGATTTATTTGGGTAATTAACCCATTTTTTACTAAAATATCACCTAAAAAACCATCCCCTCCTAAACCATTATATATGGTGCCATTTTTAATTAAGTAACTATTAGGCATAATCGCTTTATTTATATTAAAAATATAATTGACACAAATTAATAAAAACTTGAATATTTTCATACATTTATCTATGTATTTCTAGCTTTCATTTTGCCCTAAACTTCACATTTTTATAGTTATTATCAGTTTTATTCAAAATAATAATTGAAACTTTGTATCTTACTTTTTGTTTAAATTGACTGATTGAGAAAAGAATTATTCAACATCCGTTGTGTTTTTCTTTTAGGGAACAGGTAACTTCGCAAAATTTGGGTAGCTTATTTACTACCTGCTCCCTTATTGAATTTTTTTACTAAAATATTTCGAATCTTAAGAAATGATCTATTTCTTAAGGGGCAAAAAAGAATATAATGAGAGGCTCATTAACACAAATTAGTTTATTATGTTGTTTTTTATTGGTAACCACCGTAGGTTTTAGCCAAAAAAAACATGGAGAAGATACCGTCAACAAACCGATAGATACGGTAGATACTAGAGAAATACCTACTCATTTTCCTATCTTTGAACAGCAACTAGATAGCATTAAACAATTTGTTATTACCACTCCTGTAAAGCCCAAAACTAATTTTCAATTATTTATGCTGGGAGAGCATCATCAACCAGTCTATTTGAATCAATATAATTTTTCAGTATTGGATTTAAGTAGTTATAAAGGGGGCTTACAAATAATAAAAAAGGGAGGAGGAAAGCAGACCAATTCGCTACGTTTATCGACTCCTGATAATAAGGAATATGTCATGCGTTCTATTACCAAAGACGTGACAAGGGGAATACCCTATCCTTTTAATCAAATGGCTTTGGTCACTTATTTGTTTAGAGATAATTATCTAGGTAGTCACCCTTTTGGCCCATTGGCGGTGCCTACTTTGGCAGATGCAGCCAAAGTCTATCATGCGAATCCAAGCATTCATTTTATCCCCAAACAACCACTACTTGGAGCAGATAATGACCTATTTGGAGGGGAGGTGTATATAGTAGAAGAAAGAGCGTCCAAAAAATGGCCTGAGTTAGCTAGTTTTGGCAATGCTGAAAAATTTGTAAGCACTCCAGATTTAACCGAAAAAATAGTCAAAAATCACAAACATATAGTAGACCAAAACTGGGTAGCCCGCAGCAGATTATTTGATGTTCTAATCGGTGATTTTGACCGACATGATGACCAATGGCGGTGGACGGTAACGGAACAAGAAAATGATCGTAAATTATACCGTCCCATCCCAAGAGATAGAGACCAAGTCTTTAGTAAGTATGACGGTTTTGTTGTTAAATTATTATCTCCTTATAATGCGCTCTTACGACAATTGGCGAATTATGAAGAACCAGTAACTGACTTTAAATGGGCTACTTATAACACTAGACATTTTGACCACACTTTTCTAAATGAATTGACTTTGGAAGAATGGAAAAAGGAAGCTTCATTTATACAAGCCCAAATAACAGACGAAGTGATTGCCGATGCTTTTTCGCATTTTCCAGCAAAAGTTTACGAAGCTTCTGCCCCCCAAATTATAGCGGCTCTAAAAGCTAGAAGAGCAGATTTGCAGCATATAGCGACTGGTATGTATCAACAATTAGCTAGAAAAGTAACGGTTCATGGGACTGCTAAAAAGGAATATTTTGAAGTTGTTCGCCAAGATAATGAACATACAACGGTGAATGTGTATCATTTAACTAAAAATGGAGATAAAAAAGAAAAATTATATTACCGAAGCTTTAAAACTTCCGAAACAAAAGAGGTTGTTCTGTATGGCTTAGGGGATGATGATGTTTTCCATATTAGCGGAGCAGTTGATAAAGGAATTAAATTGAAAATAGTGGGCGGTTTAGGAAATGACCAATTTATTGATGAATCAAAAGTGAAAGGACTTAGTAAAA
>CAZXYA010000738.1:0-4117 GCA_964644655.1 uncultured Saprospiraceae bacterium
TTTTTTTTTGCATAACAAGAAATTAGCAAGGTTTTTTCTAATATCTTTTTTACGCTCTACCATGTCTCTCCTTTTTGATTCTCCAACAAAAAACAAGAAAATCAAATAAACACTATTTATAATTCGTTATAAGAGTAGATAGACCTTTGCTTATGCCCAAAGAGCTATCTTTTCTGAAAAATTTGCCATAATGAAAACAATGATTCTTCCTACAAACAACTTTTTAGGTTGCCCATCATGCTAAATCCTTAGCCAGTTTCCATTTCCGCAAATTTATTTTTTAACTATTAAACCAATGTAAAATGGCAATCATTAGCACGTTTGAATTATTACTTAAGCGAATTGGCCCACCGGGTGGACAATTACCCGCTTTTAGAAAACTACTTCAAGGCTATTACTTAACCATCGCCAATCCTAATGATAGGAGTGTGAATCTGGTGATGCGAGCAGTTGTCCCTAAACGAAAAGACAACACATTTACTGCACAACAAAGAGAATTGGTAGGCGGCACCACAGGCAATCATGTATATGCTTATGACCGTACGGGTTGTAGCAATGACCCCATAGCAGCACCACGAGAATTATTAGGGCCTATGTTTCCTTATACTAGTACACCTAGTTCCTTAAGTTTTCAAACAAGGCCTGCTAATTTACAACCCTTTCAAACAGGATTGTTTAATTTAGTACCAAAGCCAGAATTAGTAGCGCAAGATAATCCGCTACTTGAGATTAGAGGGTACATAGAGATATTGCAACTAGTAATTATTAGATTTAACAGAGGTCGCCTCGAAATTATAACTCCTAAACCTGTAGATTTAATATTTACTCCTGAGATTAGAGGTACTTTTATAGATGATGATTTTAAGTTTCCACCTATTCCCAACGTAGAATATGATTTTGACCAATCAAATTATGCGTTGCCTACCTCAACAGGGGCAGCTAGAATTACGATATCAGAGGTTTATAATCCATTGGTTTTACCTGCTCCTTTAGACGGTATTATAGGAGCTTTGGACCTAGAACGACTAACAGGAACAGAAAACTTCTTAGGAGAGTATGTACTAGATGATAAGGCGTTGAAGTATATCGCAGAAACGATGAATAAGAAGAATATAAAAGATATGTCGGTTAAGGCTGCGAAAATACAGATAGAAGCACTGATTAATCAACTACTCGTCAAAGAAGAGTAATAGATTTTAGTAGCTAAGTTTCAAGAAAGGGGTTACTAACTAAAGTTGGTAATCCCTTTTTCATGCCTATTCAAACACCCAATCTCCCAAATCATCCAATAACCTAGCCTTACCACCCATCACGCCCCACACTACCGCTTTTTGACCATACGCTTGTCCCAGTTTCACCGCTTCCACTTCCGACAGGTCCAGCACCAAGAAACTCGCTTCAGGTGTCCAGTCGCCCGTATCTGGGACTCCTGCGCCTTCGTAGTAGGTCAGTCCTTTGGCTTGTAACTCGGTGGCAAGTTGCTGGTTTCGTTTTTTATTTTCTGGTATCTCAAATACGGTAGGGTAGGGATTCCAAGCGGTGAGGAAACACCAGGTTTTATGGGTCTTGAAAAAAGTGGCTAGTTGAGGGGATGCTTGACCCACTCGGATATGGAGCGTCACATCAGTAGTCGGGTACACTTGGAAGTCAGTTAATTGGTAATAAGGGGTGGGATTCGGAGTCATCGGGTACGGGTTTGGTGAAACAATAGGGTAGGAGACTGTTTTTTTTTCGCTTTGTTAGGGGTCTATTTGGGTGACTTGATACATTTTATTCAATCATTTTCTATCTTGCAGCCGTATACTAAAAAAACCGTTCCCGGACTTTGGTTGAAGAGAGTCGGGGAACGGTTGAAAAAAATTAATGCAGCTTAAAGATACAAAATTTTCCTACCTTTTGGAAATAAAATCATGCCATTTCCTTGCTATTTTGTAAAATTTTCTAGCCTTAAGACTGCCTTAATCGTCAACTAAAACACAACTATGGATTTAATCAAACTTGGTGAAGATAAAGGGTTAATTACATTTGATGAAAACAGAGAATACATCAGATATGTAAATTTTAGTAAACCTCGAAAATATACAAACCCAGAGGAAAAAGTACAGGCAGAAACTTTTCTAAAGTTAGTCCTTACTTATAACTATTCCCACAAGAGGATAAAGCATTATGAGATGGTTACGATGGGGTCGAGTAAGCGAGAGGCTGATATCATCGTGTATAATGACGATGCTTGTGAAAAGCCGCACATTGTAGTGGAGTGCAAAAAGGAAGAAGTATCAGAAATGGAATTTAACCAAGCCATTAATCAGGCGGCTAGTTATGCCTATGCGATGCCTGGTAATGTGAAATATTTATTGGTGACTTCGGGTATCAAGGAAGAGAGTTTTTTAATCAATAAGGAAAGTAATGTTCGGATTAGTATTCCTGATATTCCTGCATTAGGAGTTACGGAGATTCAACGTTATAAGTACGCTAAAGGTGGTAGGCGAGAAGGAGAGGACCCTAGTGGTAATCCAATCAAGCAAAAGTATTTTGAATTAGAAAAAGTGGCAGAAGAAGAACTAACTCGTCGTTTTAAGTTGGCGCATAATTCTCTTTGGGCAGGTGGAGAGTTGAATCCTTCGGAAGCTTTTGATGAATTGGATAAATTGATTTTTTGTAAGATATGGGATGAACGAATGCCTAGAAAGCCTGGTGACCCTTATCATTTTCAGCCGTATAATGAACCAATCCCTCCAGGGGCAACGGATGGGGAAAGAAGAAGAATAGAGGAAAAAATAGCTAAAGACCTTTATGAGAGAATTTTAAAAATTTATGAAGTTGGGAAGAAAAAAGACCCAGAAGTATTTAAGGACAATATTCGATTGAATTATCGGAAAGTCCGAACCGTCGTTGGGTATTTATATTCCATTAATCTAAGTGCGACAGATTTAGACAGTAAGGGAAAAGCATTTGAAACTTTTGTTGGTTCTTATTTTCGAGGAGACTTTGGCCAATATTTTACGCCTCGAAAAATTGTAGAATTTACGGTGAATGTATTGCCTATCACACATGAAAGTAAAGTGTTAGATACTTCTTGTGGTAGTGGCGGTTTTTTATTATATGCGCTTGATAAAGTAAGAAAAGAGGCCTCTGTTTATTACCCTAAACAAATAGGAGACCCAGACAAAGATATTCCCGAAGGAAAAGACCATTATAATCACTGGCACGATTTCGCAGAAAAAAATCTTTACGGCATTGAAATAAACGAACAAATTGCTCGAACAGCCAAGATGAATATGATTATTCACGATGATGGACATACAAACGTAATTGCGGCGGACGGCTTATTGAGGGCAGACCCTGAACCTCCAGTAGATGGCGAAACCGAACAAGAAAAATTAGCTCGCCTAGAACGGAACAAACACACCTTGCAAGAACGCTTTAAGAATAGTGGATTTAAGTACAATACTTTTGATTTTATTATTACGAATCCTCCTTTTGGTTCTACTATTCGACAAGTAGAGAAAGCCTATTTAAATCGCTATAGTTTAGGTAATAAAGATGTGAGTTGGCTAGACACCAAAAATACCATTGTCAAAGGAAGAAGTAGCCAAAGTACAGAAGTGCTATTCATTGAGCAATGTCATAATTTTTTAAAGGATGGAGGTTTTTTAGCGATAGTCATACCCGATGGCGTTCTTACGGGTAGTAGTGTGCAGTATGTCAGAAATAATATTGAAGAGTGGTTTAGAATTGTGGCAGTAGTTTCTTTACCCAATACGGCATTTTCCCATTCTGGGGCAGGGGTAAAAAGTTCTGTTCTATTTCTTAGAAAGTGGCGAGACCGTACGACGGAAAAAATTGTAAAAACAAAAAATGGGGTAAAAACTCAACTGAAAAAATATAATAACTATGTCGCAAAGGTAAAAGAACTAGAAAAAGAGAAAAAAGCAATTATCAAAGAACATAAAGGATTTGTGATTGACACCGAAGAAAACAATCGCAAGCTAATAGAAAAAACGGATGATTTTAAGAATTGGAAGATAGGTATAAGTAATACCTATAATCAGAAGATAAAGGACTTTAAAGAGGAGATGATGGAACAGTATTTAGAAGAGAAACAAAAAGCACTTGA
>CAZXYA010000739.1:0-4111 GCA_964644655.1 uncultured Saprospiraceae bacterium
AGAAAAGATATTATTGGAAATACCCAATGCTATAATTAGGGTCGTTTCCAATGTACATGAACCGATTCTCACAAAATATAAAGATAATGCCACTAACAATTTATTATTCATAGGTAATTATCACCATTATCCTAATATCTCTGCTGTTAAGAAATTAGCACTTGAAATATTTCCTAAAGTTAGAGCCGAATTTAAAGAGGCTCAACTAATAATAGCTGGTAGTAATGCATCAGAAGAAATTGCAAATTTAGGGAATCAACCAGGAGTTGTTTTTAAAGGATTTATAAAAGAAGAAGCAATGGATGATTTGTATGCAAATACGTTTCTATCCGTTTCTCCACTTTTAACAGGGGCAGGAATTAAAGGGAAGATTTGTGAATCAATTGCTTATATGGTTCCTGTATTGACGAATGATATAGGTAATGAAGGAATTAATTTAATACATGAAGAGGAAGGCTTGATATGCCAAGCGGAAGAGATGTCGGAAGTAC
Organism: uncultured Saprospiraceae bacterium; assembly: GCA_964644655.1. Classification (GTDB taxonomy): domain Bacteria; phylum Bacteroidota; class Bacteroidia; order Chitinophagales; family Saprospiraceae; genus JAFMDF01. The sequence goes on from CAZXYA010000739.1 coordinate 492, forward strand.
TTATAAAAGCCTTAAAAAGAAGGTATGATTTTGAAGAAATGACGAAAAAAGCACAAGAAAAACTATTCCAATTGGTAGGTAGTAAAGTGGTTAAAAAAGAAATGCTATTATCGGTATTTCCAGAGATAACTATTTGTATTGTCACTTGGAATAGAGTAGCTTTATTAAAAAAGTGTTTGGATTCTATTGAAAAATTTACGGCTTATCCTAATTATAAAGTGGTCGTCTATTCGAATGCTTGCACAGACAGTACTCCTGATTTTTTACAAACACTTGCAGAAAATAATAATAAAATAATTTCAATACTGGCCCAAGAAAATGAAGTTTTTGTACGGCCTAATAATAAAATGATGCAGCTATATCCAGATACAGATATAGTACTATTAAATAACGATATTTGTGTGACCCAAAATTGGTTACTGGCATTATACGAAGCTGCTTATACTTCTAATCAGTATGGTATTGCAGGATCTAAATTATTATATCCTAATGGCGTTTTACAAGAATTTGGTGCTGAGATATATGCTGATGGGACTGGACATAATCGAGGTAAAGGCGATAATCCCAATCAAAAGCGATATAACAAAATAGTAGAGACAGGCTATGTATCTGGCTGTTCCATGTATATAAAAAGAAGCACTATTGAAACTATTGGTATATTAGATGACCAATTTCATCCTTGTTATTTTGAAGATTCTGATTATTGTTATACCGCTAAGGAACATGGACTTAAAACTATCGTAACTCCACATAGTATTGTTTATCATGATGAAGGAGGAACTGCGGGAACAGATACTAATACTGGTTTTAAGAAATACCAAACAATCAATAAAGAAAAGTTTTTACGAAAACATAAAACGAAATTGGATAAATAAAAACCACGAATTCACTAATTAATTGATGCGTAGCTTGCTCTTATAATTAGTGAATTCGTGGTTAATTTCTAATGTTCAATCAAACGTGTACTTTTTATCCTAAAAACTACTGCTCATAGACAATACCATATAAAAAATGTTAAAAGGATTAGTTAATAAATTAAAATCCTCCAATTGGTTAAATGCAGTAGTCAAGCATAGTAAATGGTATTTATTAGCGAGTCTCTCGACTAAAGCCTTGGGCTTTCTATTATTACCGATTTATACAAGATATTTAACACCGACTGATTATGGAATTTTAACTAATATTGAGATAACTAATTATTTACTACCCTTTTTCTTTTCTTTTACCCTAGTATCTGCCTTTGATCGATTCTATCATCAAAATATAGAGCAAGAAGATTACTTACCTACTCTTTTTTCAACCATCTTTTGGTTTGTTTTTTTATCAGGAAGCATAGTAGTGGGATTGGCTATGTTGAGTAGCCCTTTGTGGATGCCTTATCTTTTAGGAATCCCTGCATATCCCTATGCTATTCTCGGATTTGCACCTATTTTATTTACGGAAATAGCCTTATTAGGATTTGCCTTTTTTCGGCAGTCTTTACAGGCTAAAAACGTTAGTCTAATCCTAATTGGAAGTGCCTTAATAAATATAGTTATTAGTTTATATCTAGTAATAGGTTTGGAAATGGGGGTAATAGGTAGACTATGGGGCAATGTAGGAGCGGCCGTATTTTCTTTTGTAGCGGTAGGAATATATGCATATAGAAAACAACTGCTTCAATGGAGGATTCGTAAAGATCTACTCAAGGAATGTTTGATGTATTCCATACCACTAGTTCCTTTAGTAGCTAGTAGTTGGATTAATGTATTTTCAGATCGGTTTTTTATTGGAAAATTTATTGATTTAGAAGCAGTAGGGATTTATTCAATAGCTTTTCATATTAGTATGGTGCTTTATTTTGTTGGAGAATCTATTATTCAAGTATTAGTTCCCATAACGATGGCAGGTTTAGAGAATAAGAACTTAGATACAAAGAAGAAATTAAGTGACTATACCTTTTATTTGTGGATTTTTTTGATGTTTGGTTGGTTGTTTATTTCCTTTTTCTCTAAATTTATTATTGGCTATTTTTTACATGAATCTTTCTTTATGACGCATACTATTCTGCCTGTTTTGTGTTTGGCTATGGTCTTTCAGATGATTCATAGATTGTATGGTCAAGTGATAAAATTTCATAAAAAAACTAAGATATTTACCATTGGTGCAATAGGTAGTTCCTGTTTAAATGTAGGACTCAATTTATTATTTATACCGCAATATGGATATATAGCGGCTGCTTATACTACCTTATTCGTTAGTGTTTTATATGCTCTTTTTATAATATGGCAAAGTGTGGAATTGGAAGGACTATACATTCCTTACCTTAAATATATATTATCCACACTAGTTTTCTTTGGTTTAATTATATTTGTTGATGTAGGAGATATTTCTTTAGTAGGGCGTTTATTCCTTTTTAGTAGTGTTATTGGAATACTCTTTTATAGAATGCTCCCAAAAAAAATTAGTAAAATTGTAGACGAAGGATAATTTGCCTATTGATGCATGCTGTAAGAACGGTTTCTTTATATTTTATTTTAGAGCAAGTTAGTATTTTCAAGAAAGGCTATAATATTAAAAACAACAATATTATTAAAAAACAAATACCCATCATCATTCTAAATTGGAATGGCCTAGCAGACACCTTAGAGTGTATGGCTTCTCTTGAACAACAAACCTACAAAGATATAATTGTTTATTTAGTAGATAATGGTTCAGAAGGAGCCGATAGAGTAGTGTTAGAAGAGCAGTTTGGAGATAAGAAATGGGTGCAGTTGGTATTTAATCCAGAAAATCTTGGATTTACAAAAGGCAACAACGAAGTATTAAGAAAATATATCTTACCCAATCCTGCCTACAAATATGTCCTTTTATTAAATAACGATACCATCCAAAAAGAAGATTGGGTAGAACAATTAATAAAAAGTGCAGAGCAGAACCAGGCTCATATGGTATCCACCAAGCTCATTAACTATTTTGACCGTACTAAAATGGATAATGCGGGTCACTTAATGCTCAATACAGGAGAAATTTTACCCATCGGATTTAATGAATCGATAGAAAACTACACCCAACCTTTTGAAAATATGGGTCCCTGTGCTGGGGCCGCCTTATATGAGGTAGATATGCTTAGGAAAATAGGTGTTTTTGATGAATATTTTAGTACTGGTTACGAAGATGCTGAAATAGGTGTAAGAGCGAATGTACTAGGGTATAAAACCATTTTTGAACCCAAGGCTATTGTATATCATAAAATTAGTCAATCAGTCACAAAAATCTGGAATTACGAGTATATCCGACAAATTCAGATCAATACTTATTATACCTACCTAAAATTAATGCCCCTCGGTGTGTTACTACTTAACTTACCTTTTCTACTCCTCAAATTTTTTATGGTTTTATTGATTAGTTTAATGACCTTTAGAATGAAGTTGTTTAAAGTTTATCTTGATGCACATTATATGCTTCTAAGAAAAGAAAGACGTAATCTCTTAAAAAGTAGACAAGCGTTCATTAAAACACAAAGTCCTTTTTTTAAAAGTCAGCTCTTGCAGAAAATGCGATTTTTTCTATGGTTTGATTTGCAACGGTTTTGGCGATTTGTGGTGTTGCGGGGGGAGATGGTTTTTGAGAAGTGGTAG
>CAZXYA010000740.1:0-4109 GCA_964644655.1 uncultured Saprospiraceae bacterium
TGTATAGTAGTGGCGTATATTATTTATCCTTTGAAAAAACAAATCATGTACAGAAGATTATTAAGCACTAGTATTATTCTATTCGGATTACTATTTACATTCAGTTGTAAAAAATACAAACCTGATACATTAGATGGCGATTTATCCTATTTAGTAGGAGTATGGGATTGGGATTCAACATTTCACCGTTTTAACTGGTGCACAGGGGGAGGTGTTATTGAAGAAACGATTTATCCTGAAGAAAATAACTTCAGTTTAAGATTTGAAGAAGAAGGATATGTTTCATTTTTTGTCAATGACTCTTTGATTAGGAAGGAAGGTACTACAATAATCTCATTTAAAGAAAGTGATGGTATTAGGAATATCGGTATAGCATTGACTGGAGATAATAATGATGAACTGGGGAGTAAAGGAACTTTAGATGCTACTCTTTTTTCAAGTTTCCCTTTTGAATCAAACGACCCAGGTTGTGAGAATAATGCAAATTATTTCTCAAAAAGATGATTCTACGTAGGTGGTTATATAGCATTATTCTATTTGGGTTATTATTTACATTCAGTTGTAAAAAATACAAACCTGAGACCTTAGAAGGTGATTTATCCTATCTAGTGGGCACATGGGATTGGGATTCAACATTTCATGAATATAATTGGTGTACAGGTGGTTCAACTATTGAAGAAACGATTTATCCTGAAGAAAATAACTTTAGTGTAAGATTTGAAGAAGAAGGGTTTGTTTCATTTTTTGCTAATGATTCATTACTAAGAAGGGAAAGTATACGAATAGACACTTTTCTTGCTCATTCTAGTGATTCTAGACAAGTTATTATGCATTTAAATGGTGATCCTCAAGATATAATTTCGGGAAGTGGGACATTTGATTTAACAGAGTTTACCCACTTTCCTTTTGACGCTAATGATGGAGGTTGTGAAGATTATGATAATTATTTCTCAAAAAGATGATTCCTTACAGAGGATTATATAGCATTATTCTATTGGGATTACTATTTACATTCAGTTGCAATAAGCTCAAGCCTGAGACCTTAGAAGGTGATTTATCCTATCTAGTGGGTACATGGGATTGGGATTCAACTTTTCATGAATATAATTGGTGTACAGGTTTTGAAACAATTGAGGAAACGATTTATCCTGAAGAAAATAACTTTAGTGTAACATTCGAAAAAGAAGGATATGTTTCATTTTTCGTTAATGATTCGCTAATAAGAATGGAAGGCTTAACATTAAAATCTTTTCAAGAAAATGAGGGAGATGAAAGACATACTGTCTTTTGTATAGGAGAAGCACAATCAGATACAGATTTAATAGCCGTTGTAGGAGTGCTAAATAAATCGAGGATACTTAGATTCCCTTTTCAATCAAATGACGGCGGTTGTGAAATTTTTCAAAATTATTTCTCGAAAAGGTGAAAATTTGGATTCTTCAAATAACGCTATTAATTAGTATTTTGATTCTTTCTGCTTGCCGAAAAGATGAAATTAAGGGTGAAGTTTTAGAGGGTGAGAAATCTGTTTTAGTTGGAGAATGGGTATTAAAAAGTAGCTTATATTTTGATAGTTGCGAGTGGACAGAGACAGAATATTTAACTGCCGAAGAACAAGAGTTGGACTATCGGGTTCGCATTACAAAAGATGGGTTTATTCGTTTTTTCCAAAATGGAGAAGTTGTGGAAGGAGGTAACATTTTTTTTCCTGGATCGGGCTTTGAAACTTATTTTACGGGTTCAGTAGTCGACCCCAAAGAATTTAGTTTTACTATTTGGATTGACGGAGATAAAAAAAGAGGGTTTGTTGGACATGGTTTATTGGATTCTATGAATGCTACAATTCCTCGATTGAACTCGACTAAATGTGATGTTTATAGTGATCGTTTGAGGAAGGTTGAATAAAATTGGTTTGATACAATAGGAATATTAATCAACGAAGGGAAGTATATAGAAAGGCTAGTCACCCAATGATTATACAAAAAGTAAAACTTTTAGCATTAGCATCAATATTTACTATTGGTGTTAATGCTTCTTCTCAAACAAGAAAGATTCACTTTCAAACAGTTATCTATTCAGGTTTGTCTACTGGAATTTTCAGTAATGACAATAATTTTCAAGGCACAAAATCTCTTGATTTAGCTTACGGACTTGACTTGAAATTATCAAAGTCAATTAACGATTATTTTGCCCTTAATTTTGGTATTGGATTTGATCAATTTGGTGATAAAAGTAATTTTCGAGGAGACGATTGGTATAATTTAATTTTCGGAGAGCATAGATATAGAACCACATTTTATTCATTAAACGTACCCATTGATATTTCTTTTCAAATCCATTCAGTTATACGTTTAAATTTTGGTTTGTTAGGGTCATACATCTTTCAAGACAGGTTAGATATAATGTTTGATATTGGAGAAACAGGTTTTATGCCATTTGGCACAGCAAAGCGAGAAAACCTATTTGACATTAGACCGAGAGTTGGATTTACCATTCTTAAAGGGATAAGTGATGCAAAGACGCTTTTATTCGGGTTAGATTATCGAATTGGATTAATTGAAAATGCTTCTAATGTTCCTGTATTCTTCAAAAAATTGCCAACTAGAAAGTTTACGCAGATTCAGATAGCAATTGGAATGGAGTTTTAATAGTAAAAAAGAAATCTAAGCGTAAAATAATTTGTCTAAATAAACGTACAAGCAAGTTATCAAAACTATATTATCGATATTAACTTCTGTTGTTTTGATGTTCAGTCATGCACAAATTTAGTGCCTAATTCTGGGTTTGAGATCATTGATTGTCCAAGTGAAATCACAATCAACACTATTTTTTATACTCATGACTGGTTCGCCACAGAAGATAATGGTAGTACCGATTCGTATCATGAATGCTATAATGAAGTTTTCTTCTCTCCACCTGATAATGGAGCTGGGTTTTCTTACCCAAAAAAAGGAAAAGGAATGGCAGGTTTTATTCCCTTTTTAGTAGCTGAAACAAACGATTCAAGAGAGGTGCTTTCGGTTAGATTAACTGAGGCTATGATTAAAGATTCTGCATATTGTGTTAATTTTTTTGTTAAAAATTCATTCTTTTCTGATATTGAATATGGTACAGATAATATTGGTGTATTATTCACAAGTGATACCATTACGAAAGAGCAAGTTTTAACTCAATCAGCTCATGTTAGAAGTAAAGATGGGATACTGTTATTGGATAACGATTGGATGAAAATTTCAGGTTATTATGTAGCAAAAGGAGGTGAAAAATTCTTAAATATTGGAACTTTTGGAAGCAGGGATTCAATGGACTATTTCTGGGGAGGAGCATCTCATTTGCCCAATGGATTGCCATCACACCTATATTACTTCGTAGATGAAGTTTCAGTAAACCTTTGCGATAAAGATTCATTAATGAATATATTATTAGAAGTTCCTAATATATTTACTCCTGATGGATGGAGATGGGTATAATGATTTTTTTTCAATGAGAATACAAAACATTAATACTCTGAATGTAACAATTATAAGCCGTTGGGGAAATACGTTATTGTCATATGATGGATTAACTTATGAATGGGATGGTTCATTGTCTTCTAGTAAGCCAGTAAATGATGGTGTTTACTTTTATGTGATAAACGGGTTTGATAAACTTGGATTGCCAATTGATAAACGTGGAACTGTTACGATTGTTAGAAATCTGTAACGTAGACATTCTCCGTTAAAAAATAGGCTTGCCTATTCTTCTTCTTACTAAATAACAAAATTCACAAAGGATCAAGAATTTTCAATTATGTTCTTTACAAAGAATAATTATTGATATTAATAGTAACCGCACTATTTTGAATAAAATTGATCCAATTTTGAGTCTTTAATGGAAAAAATCATATCAAGTTGCAATTTATATTCAGTCTAAATAAGAATCTTTTTACTGCTACATAAGAATAAGAAATCATGTAGCAAATTAATTCACCGAACACCTTTTCTTGAAAACAGAAAAACAAAAAAGGCTGATAAAACATTGTTTATCAGCTTTTTAAGTTGCTCTCCCTCTTGGACTCGAACCAAGGACCCTCTGATTAACAGTCAGATGCTCTAACCAACTGAGCTAAG
>CAZXYA010000741.1:0-4104 GCA_964644655.1 uncultured Saprospiraceae bacterium
TCGATAGAAAAGGTTAAATTAAAGCAAGTAAAAGGAGGAAAAGGAAATAATTTTTGGAATTTTTTGGAGAGTCCAGAATTTTTGGACTGTGACGATGTAAGTTTGGGGTATCAACGTTGTTAGGGAGAACCCTGAACCCTGCTGAAAAGCATATTAAAAGAGAAGGGATTAATATTAAAATTTTTATTATGAAAAAATTAAGTTTAAATGAGTTTAAAACTCATTCTATAAAGACTAAATTGAACGAAATTAAAGGAGGGGAATGGGCTGATACTACTTGGAAGCAAGGCGGTCAATCTGGAACGGATGAGCACGATAGAGATTCTGGTTGTTCCTTTTATAGTGACGGAGGAATTTACTGTCCTGATACTGGATGGTTTTAACGCCTAGAAAACAATCTAAAAAAATTACTACCATTAAGTAATGCTTTACTTTAGGTATAATGGCAAATTGCGATTAGTTAGCAGCTTTAGTAATTGCTTTCTATTAGCAATTTGCTTTTCATTATAATTCAATGATAATTGATAATAAACAGAATAGTATGATACGATTGATGATATTTTTTCTAATTTGTCTATTAAGTAATTTTTATGGTATAAGTCAGGAAAATTATTTTCCAATAAAGAGACAGTCTGTATCTGATGCTACTTACCAAAGATATACTAATTTTTTAAAGCAGCTTTACGAAGTTGAAAAATCATCCGAGAAAAAAGCACATTGGAATAAAGCCGTTGCTTTCTTACATTTGGGAGAGCCCAAAGAAATAATTTTTAAAGAAATAGAATTATCTTTAAAAAAAAATGAATTGATTACCTGTAAAGGAGTTGAATCGGCAATTAGGCGAGAACGAAAGGGACATACCAATAAATTCAAAACTGTTGGTGGGGCTGATTGGAAAAAATTATGTAATTATTGTGAAAAATATTTCGTTGAAAATTATAAAGAAAGTAATATGAAGGATTGGAAGGATGATAACCTAAGATTGATGTTAATAGAAATGTTAGAAGGTGATCAAAAATACAGAAAAAGGACAGATAGTATAAGAAGAGTTTTTGGCGAAGATTCTAAAAAAATGGACGAATTATGGAGAAAACAAGACAGGATAGATTCAGTTAATAGCATCCAATTGTCTAGGATTATCGAAGGACTTAATACTTATCCAGGTAAAACGATAGTAGGTAAAGCTTGTCAAGATTATGCACTCATTATCATTCAGCATTCAACTTTAGATTTTCAAGAGAAATTTCTGCCATTAATCAGAGAAGCTGCTAGAAAAAAAGAAGTAAATGTTTCTGCTGTAATGTTATTGGAAGATAGAATTCATCAAAGAAAAACGGGGAAACAGATTTTTGGAACTCAGATGTACTGGGATAAAGAGCAATTAATGATGCAGCAGGTACCTATTGATACTACAATTGATTTGTCAATATTTAATAAACATTTAGGGTTAACAAAAGATAATGAATTTTTTATTAAGTAATCATACTGAAGTATCAACTCATAAGGTAATTGCTTGGCTGCATTCCCTTGGCAAATCTTATAAAAGATTTAATGAAAAAGATTTTATTAATGATATATCAATTAGTTTAAATAATAATACAGAGCGAATTAAGTTTTCAAACTCACAAGTATATAACCTTACTTTTATTAATAGTTTCTGGTATCGAAAAGGAGATTTTAAAATAAAAATGCCTTTTAGTTCTAAAATAAAAAACGCTATCGCTTTAGGTGAAAAACTAGGTAACGAATGGAATATAATTAATTATTTTCTTCATCACCAATTTAATAATGAACAGAAAAAAATAGGGTCGCTCCTAAGAGAAGAGCATAATAATAAACTAATTGATTTAGTGATTGCAAAAAAAAATGGACTATTTATTCCATCTTCATTAGTGACAACTAAGAAAAAAGAGCTAATTACATTTTTTAATAATCACCCCAAAATGATTACTAAACCATTAAAATCTGCTATTTCAATAAAAATTGAAGAGAGCATTTTCAATAGTGGAGGTTCTAAAATTGTGACAGACGACAACTTAGCTGCATTAGCAGAAAATTTTTTCCCCATATTTGTTCAAGAATATATGGAGAAAGAAATAGAACTTAGGATTTTTCATTTGCATGAAAGAAATTATTCTATGGCAATTTTTTCGCAGTTGGATGAACAGACTAAAGTCGATTATAGAAATTATAATCGTATCAAACCAAATAGAAATGTTCCTTTTAAATTGCCTGACCAGATTGAGTATAAAATCAATGCTTTTATGAAAGAAAGTAATCTAGATACAGGAAGTATTGATATGATATTAACTCCTAATGGAGAATATATATTTTTAGAGGTTAACCCAGTTGGTCAGTTTGATTGGTTATCCACTAATTGTAATTACTTTATTGAACAAAAGATTGCTAATTTTTTTGCTGATGAATAATCCTAAAAATATTATCGGTGATATTGATAAAATGCCCATAATACTACAAAAGTTATCGAAAATAAATATCGTGGAAAGTAGTATTGAAAAAGAAAAGCGAGTAGCAATATCATTTTATCAAACAACTAATTTTAAAACCTATCCCTTATACAAACCTATTTCTAAAATAATAGTGTCACTTAAATGAATAATAAAACCTATCCCAAATTATTCGCATGCTGCATCCCCGTCCTAGGCAAATCCCGTGCAGCCATCTGTGATATTCAAAGGCAAACCTATCAACTCATACCTGACAGTTTATATGAAATACTCACCAAACACGAGGGCAAAACATTAGCAACTATTAAAGCTGCATATAATAATGAATATGATGAGACCATACAAGAATATTTTGATTTTTTAGTAGAGAAAGAATATGTATTTTTTACCGATACTCCAGAATTATTTCCTAAAATGAGTATGCATTGGGAAGAACCTGTTGACTTAACTAATGCGATTATAGATATATCTACAAATAGTTCAATTTTAGATTTTGGGGACTTGTTTGACCAATTTGAGGACTTAGGCTGTGAACATTTACAAATTCGCTGTTTCTCAGATAAACCTTTATCTTTTTTTGAAGACATTGTTAAAAAAGCGGACCGAAAAAGAATTATCTCCATTGAATTTATTGTTAAATACCAAGCTGATTTTACCAAAGAAAAGTTATTGAAGTTAGGTGATGAATATCCGAGAATAGCTTCCATTACTGCCCATACTGCACCGAGTGATGAAACCCTTTATATTTCTGAACAAGGCATGGGGCATCTTTTTTATACTAAAGCAGCCATTACTTCTGCTAATCATTGCGGCATTATCTCCCCTGATTTTTTTGTGCTAAATATTAAATCTTTCACCGAAGCCCAACATCATAATAGTTGCTTAAATCGAAAAATTGCTATTGATGTAAATGGAAATATTAAAAATTGTCCTTCGATGGCAGATAGTTATGGTCATATTTCAACAACTTCTCTAAAACAGGCATTGGCACATAAAGATTTTAAACAACATTGGAATATTACTAAAGATGAAATAGCAGGATGCAAGGATTGCGAATTTAGGTATATCTGTACGGATTGCCGCGCATATATTGAGCAGCCAGCAGATATTTATAGCAAACCTTTAAAATGTGGGTATGACCCAAATACAGGAGAATGGGAAGAATGGAGTACTAATCCTTTAAAAGAAAAAGCAATCAACCACTACAATATGGAGGCATTTGTTTCTGCTTAAAAATATTATTAGATGAAAGTCTCTCAGAAAGATTTACAAAAAGGTAAAAAAAGTATTATAAGCGTTACTAAAAACCTAATAAAGCAGTTAAAATTACCAATTACAAATTCGACGATTAGTGAAAGCTTGTTAACGCACCCAGAATACCCAGCCCTATCTGCCTTATCCGATGTACTATGGGATTGGAATATCGAAAACCTACCTGTTAATCTACCAGCTAACCGTTTAAGTGAAATTGAATACCCTGTGGCCGCTTACTTAAAAGAGAATGGTGGACAATTTGCTTTATTGACTTCTTTTAAAAATGGACAAGTTACCTATCTTTCAGATAATGGAGCCAGCGTATCCCAAAATATAACTGAATTCAAAAAAAAATGGGAGGGTACTTTATTATTAATCGGAA
>CAZXYA010000742.1:0-4081 GCA_964644655.1 uncultured Saprospiraceae bacterium
CGGGTTGACTGAAGTCAACCAACCGAAAGAAATGCAAAAATTGTCAAAGAACCAATATAAATTTATTAAAGTGCCAATTTAGGTGCGGCTTCCTATATATTTTCTATTTGTACAATTATTCTTTTGCCTGAAAAGAAACATCCAATAATAAATTCACCCAATTATCTAAGCTAACTCCCATAATGACTAATTGATAATCATCATTCGGGATTAAGCTAGGCGCAGGGGTGACATCTCTAATATTTAGCACTACATTGGATAAATTATAAAATTGGAATTGGCGATCAAAGGTATAAGTGCCAGAAACTAATTCTCCGTCACTATCTAAAAGAGCATGGAAATAAATAGCATTTTCTGGTGTAATCCCATCTTCCCAAGTAAAATTTGGTGATCCTGGTTCGGCTTGATCTATAGCTAGTAAAGAAGTATTGTGTTCGGTAGGAATATCACTATATTTAATTCGGATAGCATTCGAAATATGTAAATTACCGTCTCTTATAAAAGTCACTCTACACCAAATATTTTGGTCGATAGCCGCTCTTTCAAACCTTCGTAAATAGCCATTAAAAATAGGCGTATGGGGTAATTCTTTTTGTTCGTAATTTGTCAAATCGTCAGGATTGACTTCGATAGTTGCTGTTTCAAAATACTTAAAATCGGTAGCATTCCCTTCTGGATAGAATAAGATGGAAACAGGTAAAGTAGCATCATCATTGCTTAAAAAAGTTCCTTGTCCACCAAGTGCACAGGCAATCAAGGAATCTCTTACTAGTCGTTCTTCAGCCTCATCAACAAATTCTGCTAAATTTGTTGCATCAATAATTGTATCTATTTCTTGTTCTCCACAAGCTAAAAACACAAAAATAAAGAGTAGATATCCAAGCTGTTTCATTATTTTCTATATTAGGCTCTTAAATTTTAAAATTTCAATCTCAATTCCTGCGGTAGGTGGCTTAAACCTTGAAGGTAGGTTGTTCAGAATTGGGGATAACGTTCCCCGAAAATCTTAAATCATCAATCATAAATCCGTCAAATATGGATTATTTACTTGAAAATCTATTAAAATAGGATGGATTTATGATTGATGAACTATGATTTAAGATTTATGATTTTTTGCTCATTCAAAAACTAGGATGAACAAACATTGTTTGTGAACCGCAAGCATGAAGAAGTGTAAACTTCTGAACCGTGAAACGGGTGGATTGCTAAGTAGCTACCCTAAGTTCTGAACAGCCTATCTTAGAGCTTGCCCTCAATGCTCCGCATACCATTGTTGTAAAACAGTCATCGCAGGTTTATTTTCCATCGAAAAACTAGTATTCTTTTTAGGTAGCGGTTCACAAAACCATTGCCAAGCAAAGCCGCCTGCTATCCAATTTTTTTTCCAGAAGGTTTCAAAAAATGCTTGATACAAGTTACGCTGAGCTTCATTATTAATAGAAGCAGGGCCTTTATTATGGGTCCAAGGACGTTTTCCCGCATAAGACACATTGCGATAACCATATTCCGTTAATACGATTTGTCTATCTTCTTTTTTAGCTAATTTCTTCAAATCTTTTTGAATAGATCGCCAATTTTTTAAAGTATTTTCGACGGATGGAGTCGCCATTCTACTAATAGGAAAATAAGTATCTATACCGATATAATCTAAATCTTGCCAGAAAGTAATTTTTTGATATTCATCCCAGTTGGCGGAGTAAATCAATTTTCCTTTATAAATTTTTCTGATTTTTTGAATCAATTGTCGCCAATAAACTGGACGTTTCCAAGCGCTTTGTTTCAATTCTGTACCGATGGAAAATAAATCTACTTCTAATCTTTCCGCAACCTCCGCTAGTTCTAAAATATATGCTTCATAAGTCGTTTCCCATATTTTCCAATCCGCTTCTTTTTTAAAGGACATTTCCCCACGCCATTCTACGCCTCTAGTTTTGTCTTTGGGAGATCTATTTTCAGATAAATTGCTTACAGAAATTACTTTTGCTTTACGTTTGGGAATTTCTCCCAGCAAAATATGAGGTTTCAAAAAAACTTTAAATCCTGTCTGTTTGGCCAATTTAATCCCTTCTATATTGGCAGCTATTGTTTCTCCCCACCAATTGTTTTCTTCATCGGGTTTTAGTCTTAAAGTCGTGCGGTCTAAAGTAGCTTCGGGAATAAAGGCCACCCAATTGGCATTAGACACTTTTACAGCTTCAAACATCGTTGCTTCAAAACTAGGTTTTTTAGGACCATTTAAGCTCATTCCTTTTATTTTTTGAGCTGCTAGATTTGTTGGTAATGCAAAAATTAAAGTTAAAAATAATATTAAAATAGCTGTTACGTATCGACTATTGGATTTATTATCCATGGATTTTATTTTATAATTCAAAAACAGTCAAGGCTTATTTAATAGATTCAGGGCGAATAAAAAATCGTTTTTATAATAGGTAATCACTCGTTAAAAATACTGTCCTAATCCAATAACGATACCACTTTGATTTTTATTGAACATATCAAAACCATAATCTACTCGAAGTATCGCACCGAAAACCTTGTGATAAATAATTCTAAATCCTCCACCTATAAAATGCCTAAATTGGTTTTTATCCAATAAGTCGCCAAAACTCCCTCCTGGATTTCGCCAAGTGCCCAAATCCGAAAAAGCAACTAATTGTCCAGCCCATTTTTTAGAATCGTGAATGGTTCGACGGTATTCTGCATTAAGAATAACTTGGGCTGTTCCTCGGTCTATTCGATTGCCTACCCCTCTTAAATTAACATGACTGTCTACTACGAAAGGGGCAAAAGGCGTATCATTATTGGTAGAAATGGCTAATCGTAAACGCATGGCTAGGTTTCCTTTCTCACCAAATCGTTTAAAAGCTCTTCCTTGAAATTGTAAGGTATTAAACCAGTTTCTTTCTACCGTATTATAGACATTTTGCATCGTCAATCGCCAGCTATAGCCTTTTACGTAAAAAAAATGGTAATCGAGAAAATCTTCGCTATACTCTAGTTTAGATAAGTATTTAGGTTGCCGAAAAGTAAAAGGGCCTGGTGGATTTTCTAGAAATTGTATTTCACTTCTGGTATATTTTTCAATAAAATAAGTACCCCCTAATTCTAAATTTCGGTGATAACCAAAATGGCGAATAACAGATAAGGCTACGCTATTATTATCATAATCATAATTGACCGTTCCTTCAGGGAAAAAAACAGGCTCTCTAGAGGACCATTTAGTCACACTCGCAGAGAAACCCCAAGGTTTGCCTCTATACCAAGGTATTTTATAAAAAATCTGACCAGAATGTCGTCGGTCATTATTTTGATAATAGGCACTTATACTTTGCCCTTTTCCTTGCCAATTTATATCTGCAAATCCTACTTTAAACCACAGATTCCCTTCAATACCCCCAAAATTAACAATCGGTAATAGAGTCTTGACTTCCTCTATTTTATAAATAAGCTTAACCGCATTGTCCGTAGTATCTAATCTATAACTTGCATAGCCAATACCTGAAATATTTTTCAGTATTTGAATGTCCGATAGAATAGTCTCTTCTTTTATTAGGGTATCAGGTAATGATTTTAGAAAAGGTAATAAAAAACTCACTTGTGTTTTTTTTAAGCCTTCAAATTCTAAATCATCAATAATTTTCCCTGCCTCTGTTTGTGCAGAAAGGTTACTAGCTAATCCAATAAATAGACAACAAATAATAAAAAGTCGGAACATGTATCTAATTTCTGTTTCAATTTTGTCTATTACTAGACTTTTTCTTTATACGCTTACAAAGATAACCACTAAAAATGTTAAAAAGTATAGAGATGGAAAGGTATAGAGGTATAAGGAGTATAAAGGTACAGGGGTTTACAGACAAAACATGTATTTACATTGTTAAAAAAGATAATGCCAGCAATTAGCTTGATTGAGACATAAAACGCCAGAAAAGTAAATAAAAATCCGTTGCCTATCATTCCTTACCATTACTATTTCTTTTGGCAAGGAATAACTAACAACGGATTTGAAGAGCTAGTGGTATTATTTATATAGAAGTTGTTTAAAAAGTATTGTTTTAAAAATATTGAGGTTTAACTCTAC
>CAZXYA010000743.1:0-4079 GCA_964644655.1 uncultured Saprospiraceae bacterium
ATATCGGTTTCGGTGCTTGGGGCGCAGGACGAGGTTTTTTGACCCATCATTTAATTGTAGAAAATGGTGTCATTGATAATTACCAAATCATTACCCCTTCTACTTTAAATGCGGCACCAAGAGCGCCTTGGGGCGCACCGGGGCCTTATGAAGAAGCGGTATTAAATACGCCTATTTTAGAAAAATTCGACAAACCAGAAGATTATCAAGGCATTGATATTTTACGAGCCATTCGTAGCTTTGACCCTTGTATGCCTTGTACCACGCATATTATGGCAAAAGATACAGACCATGTGGTTACTAGAGAGGTTACGACTTGTGCTTGTGGGATTGAGTAAATAGATGACGCTTTAGTAGGGAGTGAAAATCATAATTCATAATTCATAAATCTTACATCATAAATCCTAACCTATTGACAACATTAGATGGATTTATGATTGATGATGTATGATTTCTGATTTAAGATTGGGGTAAACAATCAACTTAATTTTTGATAAACTACCCTGTTAGCAGTATAAATTATGAGTAAAAGAGTATTCATTGGTACGGTTGGGTATCATATATTAAGCAACCATTCCATCGGGCCCATTTTGCTACCTCATCTAAAGCAGCAAGATTGGCCCGAAAATGTTTTTATAGATGAATTGAATTGGGGTCCTATTGCAGTTGTTCAACAATTTGAGGCAACAAAAATTCCTTACGACCGAATTATTTTATTGACTGCTATTGAACGTCCCAAAAGAAATATTGGCGATATTACTATTTTTCAATGGCAGGGCGAATTGCCTGATGAAAAGCAGATTCAAGCTTGTGTTGGAGATGCCGCTACAGGCGTTATTTCTGTAGAAAATTTATTAGTTATCGGGCAATATTTTAAAATTTGGCCCAATGAAGTTTATCTGGTGGATGTAGAACCTGGTCCTGAAAAAGCAGGGGAACATTTGACGGAAGATGTGGCGATAAAAGTACCCATTGTTGTTCAACAACTTCAAACTTTAGCAAAACATGGAAATGAAAAAATCAAAGAAATTTCCTACCTTAGAGGAGATACTTTGTTTTTATAGAGGTGTCAGGAGCGAGGTGTCAGGTGTCAGATAGGCTTTTCTGCCACCTGACACCTCACTCCTGACACCTATAAAATATATTGATGAAAGAACAGATAGAAAAATCGCCATTAAGGGCTTTATTTTGGAAGGACGAAATTCTCCAAGTTTTATACTGGATGAAAGGAGAAGGATTTGGGAAAGAAGTAACCTTACAGCAAGTAGTTCCATTATTAGCTTCCAATCAAGCCAATTTAGAATGGCATATGAATAAATTAGCTAAAGACGGTTTTTTAACCAAAGAAAAAGGACTGTTTCAATTAACAGAAATGGGTAATAAAGAGGCGGG
Organism: uncultured Saprospiraceae bacterium; assembly: GCA_964644655.1. Classification (GTDB taxonomy): domain Bacteria; phylum Bacteroidota; class Bacteroidia; order Chitinophagales; family Saprospiraceae; genus JAFMDF01. The sequence goes on from CAZXYA010000743.1 coordinate 1,393, forward strand.
TCGGCGTTTTTCAGATGCCTTTAGTGGGTTGCAAAAAGCAGGACATGGAGAATGTGGTCCAGATTGCGAGTTTTGCTATGGAACGGATGGAGCGAAATTAGAAAATTGTGTGCATAATTGTGCGAGTCACAATTAATTTTGAATGGGGAATGATTGAATTTTGAATGGACATAATCATTCAAAATTCAGAATTCAATCATTCAAAATTATATAGAATGAACCCAGTTTATTATAATGACGAAGAATATAAAGAGATATTAGCCTATTTGAATCAATTGACGAATGATGCAGAAATGTTACCTTATCCGAATGCAAAAGAGCTGACGGCTGCCTTACTAAAATATTTTGATTTAGTACATCGAGAAGCATTGGCGAGAATGATGGGTTTGATTGATACCCAATACCCCAATTTAAAAAGGGATTTAGAAAACGATTTTACGATTAAAACCTTGCTAGATCTTTATGATTTAGGGACGCCAGAAAAAAAGGAAAATGGTCAATCGAATGGCAGAATGGGCTTTGTCCCAGTTGAACAGGTAAAATTATTAAGCCCGATAATGGAGACGGTTTGGGCCGACGCAGGGAATGTTGCGACTTTAAAAAATCGACAATTATATCCCAAGGAATTAGCAGGGGAAAATGTGTTGCTTTGCAAAATTGACCAACAGGTTTATGCTATTAGAAATGCTTGTTTGGACTCGGTACTGCCGATGCAGTTTGGAACGATTGAAGGTTATCATTTGGTTTGTCCTTGGCATGGATGTCGTTACGATATCCGAAATGGAATTTGTCTCGACAAACCTAATGAAAAACTACCCACGTATAGAATAGCTAGGGAGCGAACTGGTGACTTTAAGGTGGGGATATTAAAGGAGAAGAGGTAATTGAATATTAAATGTTTAGCACGCAGAGATAGCAAAATCTCTGCGAACTCTGCGTTCTCTGCGCGAAATTAATAAAACGATAAATTTACTTTTACTTGAAACAGACATTATTAAAACTAGGACTTTTTGTATTGCTCATTATTGGTTCAACCAATTGCCAACATGAACAAACCACCACTACAACAACAACTGAAGTCAACCCAATGACTAGATTGCCCAATAATCAAGCGGGCGAAGTCGTCAAAAAGGCCATTGCTTATGTAGGAGGCTGGGACAAATGGGCCAATAAAACCAATTTCTCTTTTTACAAAAATATTACCCAATTAGATTCTACTGGGCAGGAAATTAGAACCACTCGACAATTACATCAATATCGTCTGCAACCTAATTTTGGTGCAAGAATGTCTTGGGAGAAAGCAGGCAAAAAATATGTGATTGTTAATAATGGAGAGGAGGCTTGGAAATATGAAGATGGAAAAGAATTAACGGATGATAAATCCAAAAAGGAGGCGTGGAACTCTTCTTTTGGTTCTAATTATGTCATAGCAATGCCATTTAAATTAACCGACCCTGGCGTAATTTTGACTTATGACGGAATTGATACTTTAGAAGGCGACAAAGTGGTACATGCCCTAAAAGTAGAATATGAAAAAGGAGCAGGTAGCTCTGGTGGTTTCCATACTTGGTGGTATTATTTTGATAAGGAAACTTATGATTTAGTAGCCAATTATCTAGACTATGGCAATGGTCATTCCTATACCAATTACCAGACATTTACCAATATAGGGGGTATTAGAATTCATGAGTTGAGACATAGCCATGCCGCTAATGAGGAAAAAGAAGTTGGGCGAATAAAAACCATTTATGCCAATGACGAAATGCAATTTAATGTACCTATGACAGCCGATTTATTTGAACCGATTGCCCAATGAGTGAACAAAAAATCCTCATTGCAGGTATAGGAAACGAACTTCGACAAGACGATGCTTTTGGAATGGAGTTGGTCAAACGATTAAAAATAGACGAATTGCCCAAAGGGGTAAAAATTCAAGAAGTAGGCATCGGAGGCATTCATTTAGTACAAGAGTTGCATGAAAATTATGCGATGCTTATTATGGTAGATGCTGTAGAATGGGGCGAACCCCCTGGGCATATTTACCTTAGAGAAGTAGAATCTATAAGTGACATTAACGAAATGCCACTACATGAAAAACGGGCTTTTTTAGCAGATATGCACTATACGAATCCAACAAGAGCGTTAATGTTAGCAAAAGCTTTGGGAGTATTACCGCCTAAAATATACATCCTTGGTTGTGAGGCTGCAGAACATGCCGATTTTGCAGTCGGAATGAGTGCGGTAGTAGAAAATGCCATCCCAAAAGCTATTGAAAGATTAAAAGGATTTTTAGCAAAATAATTTTAGGGCTGTTAGCTTAATTTTGTCATTGTACTTAGTTCTGCTTTAAGACCTTAAACTAGCATTTAGTCGATTATTTACCTAGGTGGCGGCTGCCTGTCAAAAAATGCGGAGCGATTTTTTTTGACTAGAATTTTTTGTTACTTTTTTTTTCAATGAAAAAAAGTAAGGCAAATAATTAGTCAAAAGGGATAGTTTTTTCATTTTTAATTTGACAATCCTCGAATTATAGAGCCTTAATGTAGAATCAATAGTATAAAACATTTATATCATGAAAGAAAAAACTAAACCTTCCGTTCAACCTCAGAAACAGCAACAACCCAAAGAACACATTCCTTGGTATGCTGACTTAGCAATAAAAGATTTAATGAATCCGATTACTATTA
>CAZXYA010000744.1:0-4074 GCA_964644655.1 uncultured Saprospiraceae bacterium
GTCTCACTAAATCATCAATCTTAACCCGATAAGTTTTTAGCGATTGATTGAATAATTTTTCCATCTTAGGATGATTATTTTAGTTGTTTGATTGTTATTGTTTTAATTTTTACCACAAAGATACATAGTACACATAGTTCACAAAGTTTTTTGACAAGTATAGTTTGAATTTTATAGCGTGAATATCAAATAATTTAATTGGATATTTTTCACACAGAAAAATTAATTGCTCAGTAGTTTACAAAATAAACCTTCCTTTTCTATGTCTGTCAGCGCACTTTTGAGTTAAACTAACCACCTATCTTCGTCAAACCTTTGTGCCCTTTGTTTCTTTGTGGTAAAAATCAACTGTTTTTATACAGGTTATCTTACTTAGCTATATAGACGTACCCAAAAACAAGAAGTCATTATTGTAAAACAGAATTTTCTAAAATAGGTATTGTCTCTGGTCCTTTGCAAAAAATCAGGTCCAAGATACTTAAATTTGGTAAATAACCTGTTTTTTCTGCAAAAAGCTGTTGATAGGGAATATTTTGGTAAGTCGTATCTGTATTAGTCGTTATTGTTTTTGGATTAATTTTATTTCTAAAATCACAAATCTCTTTAGGAGTCTCTTTTAAGTAATTGGTTGAAAATTCCAAGGTAGCTTGGATATCCAATACAAAAAATAGTGTTTGCAATACTTTTAAATTATGCTCAAATAAGTATTCTGTTTTTTCTTCAAAAAGAGGCTGAAAATCATCTACATAATAGTCAAAAAAAGGAGCATTTCCATAAGCAGAACAGATAGCTGTCCATTGTTTATTTTGCCAGTTCTCATTGTAGCTGATACGAACTTCTTTGATAGATTGTTGTTGATTTTTGCCTTTTTCTAAGGGAATAGATAGCCTCAATAAACCATTGGCAGCCCCAATATGCATTCTATTTCTAAAACTTCTTTTAACATAATTTTCATGCTGTTCTAAGACTAAGCTAGGATGCAAAAAGAATTTGGAAAAGTATTGAATGGCAGGGAAATAGTGTAATTCTATAAGTATGGGTACGCTTGGATTCATGCGGCAAAAATAGGCCGTACAATTTTCAATTTTTAATTTTCAATCAACAATTTTCAAACTAGTATTCACCCATTTGAAAATTGAAAATTGAAAATTAGGAATTGAAAATTGTCAAATTGCCTCAAAATCCGTAGCCGAAGTGGTTCGTTCTTCTGGAATCAAATCCATTATTTTGTATTTCATAAATAAATTAATCGTCGCTAAAACATCTTTTTCACAATAAGTAGTAATTCGTCTAAGGTCATCTTCTTCCCAAAAAACTCGGCCTACTTCACTACCATCAATATCATCTTTTGGAGTAGGAAAACCAAAGGCAGCGGCTAGTAAACTTAAAGAAGTATAATTTTTATAATCGCCAAATTTCCAAAGGGTCAAAGTATCAATAAAATGAGCGACTTCCCACGGCTTCTTACCTGCAATATCTAAAGAGTCGGGTAAAGGTAATTGATTGATTAGGAGTCGTCTACAGATATAAGGCATATCAAACTCTTTAATGTTATGTCCACAATAATGGGTCAATAAACCTTTTTTGTTTTTGCCAGTACTAAAATATTGTCCAATTAAAGCGCTAAATTCTTGTAGTAATTTTTTCTCATCTCTATCGGCAAAAGATTTTAAGCGAATGTGCCAATCTCCTTTTTTGGTATCTTTTACTAAAAAACCAACCGATATACAGACTATTTTACCAAATTCTGCAAAAATGCCTGCTTTATCAGGATAAGTTACAGCTGCCTCTTCATCTGTTATAGGTTCCTCATATTTTTTTAAAATTCTTTTACTTTTTAATTTCCAGAATTTTTTAAGGTTATCGTCTAAGTCTTCATAGGTTTTGGTGTTGGACACACATTCTATATCTAAGAATAGAATGCTTCCAAGATTTACATTATTCAGCATTTTGTGTAGTTTTAAATTGGTGCAAAGTTTAACAATTGCATTAATTGATTCGCTAAACTTTTGAGCAATTTAGTGATAAATATTTAATAAATGAGGAACTAGGAACGATAAATGAGGAATTCGGCTTAATAGATTTTATTCAGCTCATGGTCTGTCCATTTGACGAATTCATCATTTATCGTTTATCATTCATCGTTTAATGAAAGGATTGTTTTAAATAACGGGTAAGTGTTTAAAGGTGTTGGGGAAGGAATCTAAAAAAATACACCAAGTCAGACAAAATAAATAGGGCAATATTCTTTGGGAAATAGGCTGTTTATTTTTTGTCTAACTTGGGTAGAATCACAATCTCAAAACAAAAATACAACTTATTTGGTAATAAAGCAATATTTTTTAACTAAATTAATTATATTTCTATTAAAAACATTAATTTGATACAAGATTCGTTCAGAAATGGCTTTAAAGTAAACGTTTATAATTCTTTTCATTCATTAATAAGCAAAAAATAAATATTTGCCCTAAGCAATAATCTGACACTTTATTACGCTATTAAAACCTAACTTTGCACTTTAATTAATAACACAAAACAGTAAAGTTGGCTACGATTAATGATTTTGTTTGGCATAAAATGATATACAGGGATTAATAAAAAATAAACTATATTTTCAATTTTAAATCTTAATCACTTTAAAATTTTGAATTTATAATTTTAGATTTTCAATTTCCCACAATGCTATCACCCCCTTCATTAATCTTATTTTAAAATTTAACAATATGAGTAGCAGTAATTCAAAATCAAACTTATTCGCCATTGCTATGGTCGCTATTTTAGGTCTACTAGGCTTGAGCGGATATTTATTTTTTGCTAACCAAGATCTGCAAGAAACGACAGAAAAATTAGCACAAGATATTAATACCAAAGGAAAAATTTACGATGAGCTAAACGATACCTATAATGAAGCCGTCGCTGAATTAGACGAAATGAAAGGCAATAATGAAGAATTAAATGCCTTGATTGAAAAGCAAAAAGATGAGTTAAAAGCCAAAAAAAATCAAATTAGTTCTTTATTGAGAACCAAAAATGATTATAAGAAAGTAAAAGCAGAAATGGGCGAAATGCGTACGCAACTAGATCAATATGTTGCAGAGGTAAATACGTTAAAGGAAGAAAATGAAGCTTTATTAGCACAAAACACAGATTTAGGGAATCAGAAAGAATCTTTAGAAAGAGATTTAACAGCCAAATCTGCTCAAAATGAGGAATTAGAAACAGCAAGAGCGCAATTAGTTTCTGAAAAAGAAGATTTGACGAGTCGTAATTCTATGTTAGACAAAAAAGTGAATATCGCCTCTGTTATTAAAGTAGCTGATGTTACCGCTACTGGTTGGAAATTACGCAAAAATGGAAAAACTGCTAAGAAAAAGTATGCTAAAAATATTGATCGTTTAGAGTTATGTTTTAATACTTCTGAAAATTTAGTGACGGACCCAGGAGCTGAAACTTTCCATATTCGGATTATTACGCCTCAAGGTACAACCTTGGCAGTTGAGGAAATGGGTTCTGGTACGATAAGAGATGAATCTAATAAGGAAGAAATGCGCTTCACTAAAGCAGAAAGCATTGATTACCAAAATGAAAGTGGCAATATTTGCATGAATTGGGAACCTACAACTGGTTTTGATAAAGGCTTGTATGCTGTGGAGGTTTATAATAAAGGATATATTGCTGGTCGTGGAGAGTTTAGATTGAAGTAAGATGATGAGCGGTGTACGGTTTTCGGTTCACGGTAAAAGAAAAAGCCTAAAGTTGCTACGAAGAACTTTAGGCTTTTTCTTTGCTTGTTTTTTAGTATTTGATAAGAAATCGCTAAATAAAAATGTAATTTATCATAAAAAACTTGACAATCTTGGTCTTTTAATTGTACATGGTGATACAATTTATCAGCGTCCGCATCACCATCCTTAAAAGCAAAATTCAAGATACCTATGGTAAATACAGGGTTTAATTCATAATTCCATTCTTTGTTATTTATCTTACCCTTTTTAGCCATTTCTTGAATGGGAAAAGAAGAATAATAAACGCTTCGGTCTTTGAAAAAATCTTGTCTTGCTTTTTGTAATTCCA
>CAZXYA010000745.1:0-4073 GCA_964644655.1 uncultured Saprospiraceae bacterium
AAAAAGAACCTGTGAAAATTAGTGTCAAAGCACCTGATTTGCAGATGTGGCGAGAATTTGGGTTGATTGGACGACGATACTAACTACAAGATGGCAAGATTTTTCAGAATTTACAAGATAAACGAGCGAGTCCGTAGGATAAATCTCCTCTCTTCGTCCATCTAATCCGTAAAAAATCCGTCCTCCATCTATCAAATCAGTTCAAATCCGTAGTTCCTACTCCTAGTTCGTTTCTATATTCGAGATTTCATCAGTTTTAGTATTTATTCATCAAAATCAACCATCCTATAAACAACAAAGATTTTGTAAAATCAACCTATTCCTAACAAGTCATAAACTACGACCTATTAAAAATCCTGTTAATTCTGCAAAATCCTGTCATTTTGTAAATACACAACCGATAAGCCGGATTCTGTCTGCTTTCCCGAAAGAAAACAGCTCTATCATTTATCTGGGGCAATCCTCACGAATTGCCTCTAGCTGCCTACCCTCCCCGAATATATGAATTAGAAAATTCATATAATTAAGCGAGCTACTTAATTCTCTAGGAATCGAGGTTTACATGGCATTTCAACCCACGAGGTTTATCCACCCCACTAGTTACCTAGCAGCGTCGTGCGCTCTTACCGCACGTTTTCACCCTTACCCATTCAGTATGCAATTAGCAGGAAACAGTAAGCAGAACTGCCTACTGAAAACTGTAATACTGCCTACTGTAAAAGGCGGTTATTTTCTGCGACACTCTCTATATCTTGACCGAAATCAAAACTCCATCCGTTAGATGGCGCGGTGCTCTACGTTGTCCGGACTTTCCTTTCCACCCTTATAGGATGGAACGATAGAGTGGTTGGTAGTTGACTGCAAACTTATCGCCAATTTATGGAATTAGCAATTTTCTAAGTTATCGTTCCCAAATTTCTACTTCCCAAGCTTCCACATTACGTTCTGTTTTAGAGAAACTAATCCCAACTAAGTAGACTATTTTAGGGGAATTTTTATAAGCGGCAGCATATTGGCGACTTTTGATTTGCTGGATAGCATTTTTTACGGGTTCATCTAATTTGAATTCCATGATATACAAATATTTATCCGTTTTGACTAATAAATCTAGCCGACCTTTATGCTTAGTAATTTCGGTTTGGACATCTAAACCCATGAAGGAAGTCACCAAATAAATAATGGTTTGAAAATAACCTTCCCATACTTCAAATGCAGATTGTTTATTATTTTTCTTTTTAGGTAATAGATGAAAGGAAATATCTGATAATAAAATTTCTAATTGCTCGACGAATAATTCAATCCTTCCTTCTTCCAAACCTTCTTCCATATTTAATAAGGCATTTCCTACTATAGAAGCTCGCTTATAGGTAAAGGCTTCTGTCAAATTATGGACCATGGATAATCGCACTTCTTCATTTGGATATCCTAATAAATATTTTGTGCGATGTCTTTTGGTTTCGGTTGATTTGATGGTCAAATAACCTGTTTGAAATAATAAGCCAATAATATCAATTTCTTTTAAAGAATACTTATCAAAAAAAGTGTCAGGTACTTTTATCTGCTCAATTGCTGCTGGTTGAACGACTTGGTCTCTAATCGTATTGACTAAAAATGTAGGCGTGCCAGTAGCAAACCAAAAATTACCAAAGCGTCTAGCATTAAAAAAACTCAATAAGGAAAAAGGATTATATAGGCGAATGGCTGGATTAAAAGCATAGCCATTATACCAAAATTTAATATCTTCAAGAAGTTGTTCTTTTGATAATTTAAAATGGGCTACTGCAATTTCGAGATAATCGGAAAAATAGGTTGTCAATTCCTGTTGAGTGATACCCAGCAAATCGTCGCTAAGTCTATTAATAGTCAAATCTGTCAAGTTATTCAAATCAGAAAAAAGACTTACTTTACTAAATTTAGACACTCCTGTAATGAATAAAAAGCGAATGTGCCCTCTTGCGTCTAAATCTTTTAAAGGCGAAAAAAAGTCTTTTAGTACCTTCTGATTTTTTTTCGCTTTATCATATTCCGTCAAAAAATCAACAATAGGCTTATCATATTCATCTATCAACAAAACTAACGGCTTACCTTTTTTTGAAATTCCCTCAACTAATGTCTTAAGGGAGGTTGATAAAGAAGTTGTTTCTATTGGAACGTCAAAATTATTCGCATGCGCTCGAATTTCTCGCTTTAACTCTTCTTCCAAATTTTCAATTTGATGACCATAAGAGGCTAAATTGAATTGCAATACAGGAAATGGTTGCCAATCATAATTGGTTCGTTCATAAATATGTAATCCTTTAAAGAGTGCCTTTTCTCCGCTAAATAAATGTTGAAAAGTGGACACTAAGAGCGATTTACCAAATCGGCGAGGACGAGACAAAAAATACAAATTACCAGTACTGATTAACTCATACATTTGTCGAGTTTTATCTACATAAAGTAAATTCTCTTTTATGATGGCTTCAAAGTTTTGTCTGCCTACTGGTAATTTTTTCATACGTCAAAGATAAGAACTTTGAATAAGAGATTAAAAAGCCCCTATCTATTTAGGTCAAAAAGGAATTCCTTTCAGACCAAATCTGTATCCTCATATTTCTTATTAGATGCTGTGGAAAAGATAGGTTTTAGCGGAAGTTTAGTGGGGGAAGTTTTTTGTGCTGCTTTCCGTTTTTTTGCAGCTTTTTGCTGTTTTTTAATGCGCTTCATTTCTTTGTCAATCGCTTTCTCTTCTGCTGCATCATCTTTAAAACCAAAATCTTTCACGACCTCTGGGTAAGCATTTGCAAAATGTAGGGCTAAAACTCGTATCCAAATTAAGGTTAGTAAATAAAATATAGAAGGGGTCCAAGATTGTAAACTCAGAAAAAATAATACAAAATTTCCTATTACAAAAATGATTAAATGACGGTAGAAATGTTTTTTGTCTAGGACATTATTATAGGCAGCTTTATATAATTTTCGATTCATGTCAGTCGGTGTTCTTGGACAATAAGGGTATGATGCTTTATAACGAATTTTTGGTGGGTAGCGTTGTACGTATTAACATTTTTAACATAAATTCATAATGAATTTTATAAATTTTTTGTTTTTTTAAATTAATAAAAACACTATTTGTTTATTTTTTATTAATTTTGTAACTTTACTCAATAATTAGTCTAGTAAATAACAAGTAAAAATGGGCAAGAAGAATATAAAACTCTATTTAACAGATAAAGAAAAAAAGAGCCTTCGTAGTAAAAAAATTAAACAAATTGAAATATTAGAACTAGCAGTTGATGAAATAGAACTATTACTAGAGGTCTCTTTTGAACGTGCCAGAGAAATTCATGCATTAGCAAGCTTTCAAATGATACCATCCATCGGCATTAAGTTTGCCGAAGATTTAATTTTCCTAGGCTATTATTCTTTGGAGGAATTAGCCACTAAAAATGGGGCAAAATTAGTAGAAGCCTTTGAATTAAAAAAAGACTATTGGATAGATTCTTGTGTGGAGGACCAATTTAGATTAGTTGTTCATTTTGCCAATTATCCAAATAGTACCAAAAAGTGGTGGGACTTTACAGCAGAACGGAAAAAGTACCGACTAGAAAAAGATTATCCTGCAAATCGACCTAAAACACCTTGGCATGAGGTGGTTGAAATTAAAAGGAGAAAATAATCAAATTAGCCTAATTTTTAATTTATAATATAATGACCAATCCATACATCAAAGGTAGAGGCGCACAAATCAACCCTGCCAATCGCTTTCATAACTTAGTGTATGATGAAAACCCTGTGGATTGGGAACTAGAAGAAAAAGCAGACATTCCCACCCAATTTATAGAAGTTTATCCTAAAACGATTTTAAATAAAGTCATCAGCCCTGATATTCCAGCTACTCATTCTATGAATCCTTATCAGGGGTGCGAGCATGGTTGTATTTACTGCTATGCACGGAATACGCATAATTATTGGGGCTATTCGGCTGGATTAGAATTTGAGAGTAAAATTTTGGTGAAGAAAAATGCTGCCATTTTACTAGAAAAAAAATTAAAACATAAAAATTGGAAAGCAACGCCCGTCATGCTTTCTGG
>CAZXYA010000746.1:0-4071 GCA_964644655.1 uncultured Saprospiraceae bacterium
TCTCCTTAACAAAGGTGATTAGTAAAAATAAGATTGTAGAAGAACAAAAAGCCCCATTAATACAACGACTTAATGCTATTGATAAAGCCCAAAAAAAATTAAGTGAGGAAATTCAACAAAAGGATAATGAACAAAGTCGAATTAATTTAGGATTTCTTAATTATGAAAAACAAAATATCATTGATTCTATTCAACTCAGGAAAGCGAATTCCTTTAATAAATTGATGCAAAAGTATTTTCAGCCTCAAAAAGAAATTAGCGATTTTTTTGAACCTAAAAAAAATGAGGTATCAATTTTACAATATCACCTAACTAAAAATAAGTTATTTATCATTTATAATGATGCTAAGAATCAAATATTTATCAAAAGGAATTTACCCGAAGATTTTTATAATGCCCTTTTGAATTACAAAAAACAATTATCCTTTTTTCAATTAGATAGAAAGAAGAAAAAGGAATTTAATAAATCCGCACAATATCTATATGAACTTGTTGTTGGAGACTCTTTAGATGAATTGATTCAGCATAAGGAAAAAATTATTATTATTCCAAATAATGATTTAGCGGATTTACCATTTGAAACGCTTATGAAAAATGGAAAGTATTGGGTACAAGAAAAAAATATCCAGTATGCTTTTTCGCTCAAAACCTTTTTGCTTAATGCTAAGAATACTTCTTTTTTTTCTACAGAATCAAAAGTTCTTGCTTTTTCTTTTTCTGAAAAAGAAGTAAAAAAATATAAACCAATAGCATTATTGCGTGGAAAAAAATTTGGAAAACTAAAAGGCGCAGCAACAGAAGTAGAACGATTAAGTAAACTTTTTCCAAATTCAGAAAGTCATTTTTTCTTTGGAGAAGATTGCACTAAAGAGAATTTTATCCAGCACACTAAAAAAGAGTATGATATTATTCATTTAGCACTTCATGCAGCAAATAACAACCAAAAAAAATACAATAACTTTCTTATTTTCAAAGATTCATCTAATATAAAAAAGGCTTCTGTGCTTTCTGAGTACGAAATTGAAAGCCTAACAATCACCTCACCTCTAATCATACTTTCAGCCTGCTCGACTAATCGAGGAAAAGCCGTTTCTGGTGAAGGTATATATAGTCTTGCAAGAGCCTTTAAAAAAGCTGGAGCAAAAACTGTAATCACAACTCTTTGGGAAGTAGATGACCAATCTACCTCCCAAATCATTCAACTTTTTTATCAAAAATTGAAAATTGGACTCTCACCAGAAGTTGCTTTAAGCATAGCTAAAAAAGAATATTTAAGTAAAGCTGACAATTTATTATCTCATCCTTTTTTTTGGGCGGGGATTGTGTTAATCGAATAATGCAATTTTTTATTAAAAAAAATCTTCTCTCAAGAGAAGAATATATATCAATAATATACATTTATTCTTGCTTCTTCATCGGCCAATAGCCAGTACGCCAACCCTTATCAAAATTTAGAAGTATAGAAATACCATAATCTCCAGTAAATCGAATAGGAGAATAAATACATGGCAGTAAATTTTTAATCCCAAATCTATTATCAGTAACATCTTCAACCGGTTTTTTTATGTCCTTGCAGTATTTTAATAATTTCTTCACATCATTAGTCTCAGCAAATCCGACTGTATGGTCTACGCTTAGTGTTAATATTAAAAAAGATGTGCTTACTGTTTTTTCTTTTTGATGAAATTTAAATATAGCAGGCTTATCCTTTCCGACATAGACAGTAGTTCTACAACCATGAATAGGATTCCCCCATTTCATATCAGGGTTTTCGCTTATATTTTCTACAGTGTTCCATGGCGCATATTGTTCTAAACCAAATTCATCTTTTAAATCTTCTATTTCTGTATCAAAATCTTCTTTATCAATATCAAAATAAGCCTCTGAACACTCACTACCATCACCAGCCTGATTAATATTAAGTAAAATTAGTCCACTACAAACTGAATCTTGGGATAATTCTTTAAAAGAATTATTTAGATAAGTTAGGTATCTTAATTCAGTTGGCAATCTTAAGTAAGCCATATGGAATCGAAATTCCACATTTCTTCCTTCAAATTCCTTTCTAAAAGGTTTAAAAACTATTTGTCCATTTTCACCCTCATAATAATCTTTGAAATACATAAATTCCATACTACCTGTTTCTGAGGTTTTAACAAATCCTATGGGATTATTCTCATCAGTTTCTTTCCCAGGAAACAGATATCCATGTTTAGGATAATTACCTAATTCATTCATAGTTTAATATTTATTTTAGTTTTAAAATTGGGTTTATAGATTAAATTTTCAAAATATCTTTATTTTTCTTTATCAGTTAATTCATCTATTATTTGTAGGACTTCTTTTTCCCTTTTACCAAACCTCAAGTTTAGAGATGTCTTATCTATTTGTTGAGGATTTCCACTTCCTAGATTTGCAAGAAAAATATACCAATTGATAAGTTCTTCTAGAAGGTTATTGGTTGCCTTAATCGCTTCAAAATTTATTATTGCTTCCTCATATTGAAGATTAGCAAGAAGAGCTACTGAATAATAAAATTGAATTAAGGTATCCTGCTCCAATAAATATAATTCTTTAAGCAATGGTATTGCCTGCTCATAATTTTGATTTTCGTATTGTTCAATCGCTTTTTCTTTTAATTCGTCAATCTCCTGTCCTCTTTTTACGCCCACCACTGGATAAGGCTCAAAATACTCAGCAAACAACTCATCATTAGACAACTCATCCTCCGACTGAAATAAAAACAATCCAGCCCCCAACAACAACAAAACCCCAGCAGCCACCCCCCACCAATACCGTCCAATCCCACGAACCACCGCCTCTTTTTCACCTTCAACTTCCTCAAAACCCTGTATTTCTCCCAATAGTTCCCGATTCTTTTCAATCCGAATCATATCCGCAACATCTTCTTCAAAACCACTTTCAATCCCAGTAGTAGAATCCTCCGCTATTTCCCAAGAACGAATCTCTTCCAATTGAGTAGCCAAATGAGCATAACGAATACCATGCTGCACTTCCTGTAATTCCGCTAATTGCTTAGCCAAATCTTCCTCTTTTCCAAGTCGCAATTCCAATTGGGCAATAGCATCACCTGACAATTCCCCCCGAAGATATTGTTCCAATAAATCTATATCCCTTGCCTTATCCATTTTGCAAAATCACTTTATCGGATTGAACAATGGCTTTCAATCTTTTTAAACATTTCACCTTTTTAGTTTTCGCCACATTTGTATTTTTAAAACCTAGCGCATCCGCAATTTGCTGCATAGACCATTTTTCATAATAGAAAAATTCTAAAAGCGCTTTGCAAGGATTGCCCATTTTCAACAGACCTGCTGCCATTTTTTTATAATAGCTTTCTTTTTCTTGGAGTTGTTGTTCGGTCCACTCTTGATTTCCTTCATTGGCAACAAAGGCAACTAATAAGGAATCAGTTGTCACATTGGCTTTTTGTCGAGCCCTTACTTGTTCTTTCCAAATATTTTTCCCGATGGCAAAAAGATAACTTTTCAGACTACTTGTCAAAGTCTGCAATTTGCCCTGTACTATATTATCGTATAACCGAAGAATCGTAAATTGATAGACCTCTAAAGCAGCCTCAGGGGTTGCTCGATAGCGACTAATTAAAAAGCTAACAAAAGCAGCTTTATGGGTTACATAAACTTGCTTTAATGCTGCCTTATCTCCTTTTTTTATTTGATTCACTATTGCCGTTTCTGGCATCTCTCTATTTTATATGATTCATTACCCAAATAGTAACCCAAGTTGTTCAATTTTAAAAGCGTAAAATAAAATTTTACAGAAAAAATTAAGTCGTAATTTACTAATAATCAACAACTTAATGTTTTTCTAAAAAAATATTTTAATTCTTTTGCGAATCAAGGGGTTACCTTTTCAACTTCTGTCATAAAGATAGTGAAAACAGGTTAAAAAAGAATATTTCGACAAGGCTTTTTTCATCTTAAAAAAACATTTTTTTTATAAGTATTTGAATCTATTTACTATGCCCAAATCTAACCTAGCCATCACCGCCCGAACAGGCCTCCTCTTCATCAAAAGAGCAGAGATATT
>CAZXYA010000747.1:0-4069 GCA_964644655.1 uncultured Saprospiraceae bacterium
GCTCTTCCAAGCTTATTCTTTGGCAACATCCCTTTTACCGCCTTTTCAATAATGAAAGTTGGTTTCTTAGCGGCCATTTCTGCAGCAGTTGCAGTCTTTTGTCCACCTGGGTAACCAGAGAAGGTAATGTATTCTTTCTGGTCCATTTTCAATCCTGTGAACCGAATCTTATCTGCATTGATAACGATTACATTATCACCAGTATCTACATGCGGTGTATAAGAAGGCTTATGTTTGCCTTTTAATACATGTGCAATCTTTGTCGCTAAACGACCGACTACTTCGCCTTCAGCATCAACGATAAACCATTTACGATCTACTGATTCTTTATTTGCTGACTGCGTTTTATAACTTAATGTATTCACGCTTAATCTTTTTAAAATTAAAAATTATTTCCTTTAATAAGGACTGCTTTTTTGAAAAGCTTTGCAAAGGTATATGCCTTTGTAGGATAAAACAAGCATTTTGGGGTATTATTTTCATCTATACCTTTGTAAGTCGTTGATAATCAGTTAAATTTTCGCACAGAAAAAATAATGACTTGATGATTTGTGATAATTTTTACTTTTTGGGAAGTATTTTAAAGACTAATTTGGGGTATCCTAAAATTGTATTGGCGAGCATATTTAGGACTATTATAGTTCTTGACAAATCTGAAGTAACCAACTTCGATTAGCTACTAATTTTGTCTGATTTATCTTATTGATGATTGTAGGTATTTTACTTTTAGTAGTTCTAACTATTTGATGTAAAAGGGTTGCGAAATTAAGATAGGTATCTCTGACATTCATAGAAATTTTCTTGTTTCTACGCAAATAAATAGAAAAAGAAGCTATTAAAGAAAAGAGGGATTCTGTTTCGTTATTTTCATAATATATTTTTAACAGCATTTCTTTGGCATCAAGGTTATAAAAAACATCTGAATATTCTACTAGTTGTAAGTGATTTTGGGCGATTTTGTAATTCTTTTTTCGATAATACAGATCTGCTAGATTATAGTGCATGGCGTCTTCCTGAAATTCAGGGGCTAATTTTTTATAATATTTTTGAATAAATTGCTCCGTCCAATCATACCTTTTAAGATTTAACCCTAATCGAATCACATTTTTAAAAGTCCAAGGAGACAAGAATTGATTGACAAATAAAAATTCTTGTTCAATGCCATCTAGATATAGATTTAGGCACTCTGTCGCATAATAATTTCGGTTTACATTATTTCTAATTTGCTGACTACAATAGTTGATAGCGTAAAAATAAATGTGTTGTTTTTCAGTATCCGAAATCACTTTATTATATGATTGAATAAAATCTTTTAATTTTTCAAATTCTTCGGCAGCATTTTCTTTTAACTGCATATCATAAACCTGAGAATAAATGGTAATTAAGGGCTCATTTATATAACTACCTTTTTTCAAAAAATCAAAAATATGATTGGTGAAATGCAAGTCATAATTTGTCGAAAAAAATTTTTGCCGATTCAACATCTCACAGCTATATTTAAACTTATTGATTAAATAAAATAAGTCTAAATTATCAGAAGATAACTGCAAATTAGGGTCATCCTTTCTAAGCACTTGATTATTGAAATGCTTATTGGCAGTATCTGCTAATTTATATTGAGTATAATAATGATTGATTGATTTTTCTTGGGTACTATCTTGATTTTTTGCTATTTTTTCAAAATACCCTTTTGCATGTTTTTCCAGTTTCCTATCTACTAATTCTTCTAATATATAATTATCTTTTAAGGAAAGATATTCTAATTTTTGTTGCCCTAAAAATTGTTCTGCTGCTTTTAAGGTATAATTCATTAGATACCGCATTTGTTTATCATCATAAGGTTGACTAGGGTAGAGTTTTTTAAAAACTACTGTTTTAGTTAATTTTTTATCTGGTAAGTCTGGAAGTGTAGCAGCAATATAGGCAAAGAACGCAATTAAATCTGTTCTTTTATTAAAATACGGAGAGGCTAAAAACTCTTTAAAACGCCGCCATTCTGTTTTTTTGAAAGTTTTTAGTAATAAAATCAATTTGCTTTGAGTCATTTAAAGGGATTATTTTTCGACAAAAAAATAAAAATAACTAAAAATTAAAATTTATAAAATACTGATTTATAGATAATTAATATATTTTTTGTTAAAATTACAACTTTATACTAATAAAAATACATCAAAAATAATCGACAAATGGGAAAAAATGTAGTTGTGTCAAAAACAATCCAAACCTACATTTGTATCAGAGAAAAATAAAAATATCGCATATATTAACTACCATACACCTTTATAGTAAAAAAGATAAAATGCTTATTTTGGTATTTATTTTTTGAACTATTTAACGAAACAAACATTCCATGAAATCATTATTGCTTTTTGCAATTTATTTTTTATGCTTTTCTCCCCTTTGTTTGGCTCAAACAGTATGGCCAGGTGATGTTAATAATAATGGTATTGTTAATGAAGTAGATTTATTATACTTGGGCTATGCTTTTAATACTATAGGTCCACCTCGAGCTACTATCAATGATAATTGGGCTGCCCAAGATATTGTTACAACATGGGACGGTTCGTTTCCTGATGGCTTAAACTTTGCTTACGCAGATTGTAATGGTGATGGAATAGTGAATGAAACTGATGCAGATGTTATTCAAGCTAGGCTTACCCTAATGCATGACGATGTTCCTTTTATTCAAGATGAAATCCTTCTACCAACTTCAAATTTAGGTGCAAAATTTTCTATAGATGATTCAAACTTATCTGTAGCTTCAGGACAAACTATTGATTTACGAATTGATTTTGATAATAGTGACCAAGAACTAGATAATATAAATATACTTGGTTTTGCTTTTACTGTTAGTGTCGATACCCAGTTTTTTGAAACTAGTGAAACAGTATTTAACGAACTTTTAGTATCTTGGATAAATACAAATGGAGAAACCACTAATCGACGCTTTTCAAATCCAACAGATGGAAAGTTCACGGTTGCTTATGCAAAAATAGATAGAGAAGCGATATTAAATCCAACAGGAGCTATAGGGACTTTTTCCTTTGTAATTGAGGATAATATTATTAATTTCTTAGAACCAACTGATACGGTCAGAGTAATAGTAGATAGTATTACCGTTGTAACAGATGAGTTAGAAAAAATACCTATCGGAGGATCTAGTGTTGATTTAGATATAATTGGTCGAACAACCAGCACCTATAACCCTATCCTAGACAAAATAAAATTCTACCCCAATCCAACAAATGGCTGGCTTTTACTAAAATCTGAAGAAGTGTTCCTCGAAAGAGTTGAACTAGTCAATACTTTAGGACAGATCGTTTATCATAAACAATTAAACAATACAACTTTTCAATCGCTTGATTTGCAGCATATTCCAGAAGGCATGTATTGGTTACGAATGATAACGGAACTGGGGATTAAGAGTACTCCTATACAAAGACTGTAAAATTGAATTTTTTATACCGACACTAATAATCAAATTTTTTTAACCAGTTCCAAGAACCGATAGCTTTAAACATTTTGAAACATTAACCAAACACATTAAGCATTTTTAGAACTGATTTTAAGTAATTCTTTGCCGTCACTATTACAAGCATTTTATCCCATGAACGATTATTCCAAGGCAAAGAAAAAAGATCAAGACCAGGTAGCTAGGCGATTTTAAAAAGTCGTCTAGCCTGCCGAACCAAAAGATTTGCTCATTAGCTACTATCGAGCAAATCTAAAGAAAACTAAAGATTATTTGGATAGTAATGGACAGTAGTTTATCCCTAAAACAGATAACTACTAAAATGGACAAAGGGCCGCTCAAAGGAGTGGCCCTCTTTTGTTTGTGTGAGATGTACTAAAAATAGAATAAGAGCATTATTACAGTAATAAGCGAAAAAATCTTAAATCTTAAATCATAGTTCATAAATCTTAAATCCACTTCGAATTTATTGGCTTATCAATTACCAATGGTTCGTGGAGAAATTATATTAAAGTAGAAATGATTTCATAGAAAATTAGTGCATTCTGCATTTAAAATTTAATTAAATGAATGTGTGGGGAGTTCCCACACTTTGGT
>CAZXYA010000748.1:0-4054 GCA_964644655.1 uncultured Saprospiraceae bacterium
ATATTTAGGCCTAATTTGGTTGGCTGTTTGGCTCGTTTATGCATCATATGGCCTTCCATCATGCCCATGCCGAATATGCCAAAAGATCCAGCAAAATGAGGGTTGTCTATTGTTTTTGTGCGACCATCGGCCTTTGGTTGGTTGACAAAGACTTTTAATTCTAGGGTATGCATGGGCATATCTTCCCCTTCAAGAATAAGGTTGATGCAGTCACATTCTTCAATCCAAGGGCCTAATGGAATTTCAAAAACTGGTCCTTGTGGCCAAATAATATCTATTGGAAAAAGAAAACAGAAATTTTGATAATGATAATCCCAATCGCTGATATGTTCAAAATCTCCTCCTTTATGCCAGATATTGCTAAATGGGCGAGGGAATGGTGGTAAGTCTAAATTTGCTTCTGAAGCGGGCATGGTACCTGGATGGCTAACTTGCCAATTGGCCCATAATCTATCCACATTGCAATGGTGTAGATGAAAAATGGGGTCATAGCCTGCGGTTGGCACACAACACATATCTCCCCCAATTCTGCCATGGACTGCACCATGTACACTATTTAAACCAGAGACAAAACTTGACCAGTTATTATTGGCAATGGCTGATTGAGCTGAGGTAGCTAAATCGCCAAATGTGGTGGTATCAATGTCTGACCGTCTACTGGTATTTCCTCCACCAACAGATGCTGGTTTTGGTGCGCTGTAGAGTGGATTGGGGATGGTTGCGCCTGTTCTATCTACATAGGTTGGATTTCTACAGGCCGCAGGTACACCTGTAGTGTTTCCTGAGGACCAGTTCCAATAGGGTAGCGTCACCGTATTATGGATAGTTCGCAGGGCATCTTCCATTGCTAATAGATACTTTCGATGCCACGATAGAAAGCCTGTATTGCTATGTATGCAATGATGTGGTATAGGGTCGCCATGTAAGCCTGCTATTAACGCATAGCTGTTTGGGTTGCTAGTTGGTAATTGGTAGATAGCGGTTAGGGCTTCTCTTAGGTTGTGAAGCTCGTTGGTGCTTAGACAGTTGATGTTTTTTCTTCTTTTCATTTTTTGCGGGTTTTGAATTAAAAGTTATTAATAATTGTTAGAATTAATGAATTTTAACAATTAGCATCCTAAGTAGATAGTACTAACTTGAAATACTATTAAATCATCAACTAAAATGTAAAATTGATTGCTCCCCCTAGCCTAGAGTTTCTAGGTGTAGTATTTTCAAAATAATTAAATATTGTTCTTGGAAAGCTCTCTTGATTACCGATTGCTCCTCCACCAATTGTTAATCGTCCTTTTTTATAGATTAATCCAGATATTTTATTTTTACTTTTTTTAGTTGATAGTAATGATGCACTACCTATACTGGTATTATTTCCAATAGAAAAACTAGATTTACTTTTTCCTAATTCCGGCAATCGAAGATTTATTTTTGATTTTTTTGTTGAATCTATTAAAATATTTTTTTCTGATTTTGTACTATTCAAGCTAATATTGAAACCAAATCTTTCGATGTCTCTTTCAAGTTCTTGCTGTTTTAATTCTTGAACTTTATCTGCCTGATATTGTTTTAATTCCGAAGGTAACATCCCATCAGGAGGAATAGCTATATAGGCATCATCAGAATACGAGAAAAAATCTTTAGGGGAACTTTTTTCATAAAGTTTAGAATTTTTATCGCTTTGGTGAATCTCGATAATATTACCGTTTGCGACATTGAATGCATGATTACCAAGGTTTCTTCCTCCAACACCAAATGTTACATATTTTAAATATGCATTTGCTTCCTCAAAAGAAATTTTTTCATCAGGTTTATAATAGCTGCTATTATCTCCTATTTGTATGACTTTCCACCCCTTTTCATTCTTTAGTGCATTAACAATACTTACAACACTACTATATCTATCAAAAGTACTTGGCAAATTTTCTTGGAATCCATTTTTAAGAGCATCTACACATATATCAGTACAAAATTTCTTTATAGGTAGCCCTTCATTGGAATAAGAACCTGTTTCATTAGGATGATTATCGTGCTTATTATTAGTAAAATTAGCTGCACCATAAGAAGAAAAGGGTGGTTCAAATTCTTCTTTACCATCTAAATCAATAAAAGAAATAGGTTTGTTCCCAGCATATTGAAAAGGTGTATAAAAGGGGTATTCATCCTTCAAATCATCCACACTAACAAATCGATAAATCCAACAAGCATAATATCTTGCCCCATATTCATATAAACCAGTATTATTATCAAACTCCTTCCCCACATATCGATACCGTTTTAAACGGACCTCTGCACTAGATTTCCCAGCCTGAAAACTACTAGCACCAAAAGGATAATATTCCTCATAAGAAATCAAATCTCCATTGCTATCTACCTCAACCGTAGAAGACCCCAAGTGATTATTCAACTGATATCGAATAATCTCTTCCAAGGTAGGAACAGCAGAACCATTTTCAATCTTCAAAGTATCTCCCAAAGCAATCCGCCCTTTATCATCCTTAATATGCAAAGTCTCCCGTTCCAATTCCACACCACTAGCAATAGTCCGTTCTCGATAAACCTCAAAATCCCCTACATAAATACGGTCACAAATCTGCCCACCAGCTTTTTCTGTCACCTTTCGAGTTCGTACCCCAAAATCTTTACCACCTCCCATCGTATAGGTATAAAATTCCTTTCCACCACTCCCTAAATCCACTTCTTTAAACTGGTCGACAAAGTCCCATGTCATTTCTGGTAGATGAGGCATGGAAGTCATATTGCCGTGAATATCATGAGTGTAGTTTGATGTGATTCCTCCCCCTGCGCCCCCTCCAGAGGGGGAAACAGTAGCAGTAAGCCGATTATTATATTTTCCAGCTTCTAATAAACTTGCTGCTTCATACTGATAGCTTCGAGTCCAACTATTTTGATGGGTTGTTCCCATTCCTGCCTTGTGATTGACAGATAGAATATTCCCTAAAGCATCATACTCATAAGCGCGAATATAGCGACGCATGGCTTGTCCGTCATTGGTATTGGTGGCAATTTCAAAATGCGTCGGATTATTAGGTTGACTGCTTTGAGCAATATGCTCTCTACCAGTTGCTTTGGTTAGGCGATATAAAGCGTCATAATAATAGGAGGCATGTGGCTCAATCAATTGATTGGCAAAGAAAATAGTAGATTGGGCATCATCTCGGATATTGGTGATATTGCCAACGGGGTCATAATGGTATTGTAAATCTTGTAGGACTGCATTATCGCTGCTGCGAGTGCTTCTTAATCGAGAAAGTCTGAAGGTTTCTCGTTCATATTCATAGGTTGTTGTGATGCCATTTCCGTATTGAATTTTGGTCCGTTGTCCTTTTGAGTCGTAGTTGATATTTTTGACTATAATTTTTCCTCCCCCTGCGCCCCCTCCAGAGGGGGAGAGGTTTATCGTCTCTAGGAAATTGGCTTCGTTGTAGGAATAACTAGTAATACTATTATTGGGTGCAGTAGTTTCGGTTGGACGATTTAAAGCGTCAAATAGAGTAGCGGTAGTAAAAGTCTCTGTTTCTAAAAATGGAAGGGCAGCAGTTTTTATGCTACTAACATCTGCTAGTCCATGTAAAGGTATCCAATCAATAGTATTTTTATAATCTTTACAAACTTGCTGACTACCTGCTAAAGGATTGCCTTTAAAATCAAAGGCTTTGCTAGTGATGCAACCTGCTTGGTCATATAATTGATAGACTTGTCCAAAATGATTGGTTTGTGCTGGATTAGCTAATTGCTCGGCATATACCGTAAAATAGACCAGTTTTTCTGCTTCCTGTTGGTGTCGAACAAAAGTGCTGGTATTTCTTTGTAAGTCATCATAGTCCAATCGAGTCCTAAAATCTCGGTCATTCCATTGATAAATAGGGTTGCCCAAAATATTGGTCAACATCCATCTTCGTCCTGCATCCATACTTTCGGTATGAATGGGTTCATTGAGGATATTAAAATGATTTCTGGAAATCAATCGCCCTAAAGCATCAGTTACCTCCACTTGATTGCCTAGAATATCTAATTTAAAATGGGTTTTTACTTTTTC
>CAZXYA010000749.1:0-4026 GCA_964644655.1 uncultured Saprospiraceae bacterium
AAAAAAAGTTGCTAATTATAACTTATTTCAAACTTTTGCAAACTGTCTTACATTTCTTTAAAAATGGAAGGCAGTTTACATATTTGGTACACAGGCTTTAAATTGTGATTTTGTACACTAATCTATATATCTAGGATTAAAGATAATTTTGGGCAATTTCCCTTTTCCAATATTTGTCCCGATGTTATAGCTAATCATTATTTCATGACTTCCATTGCTCACTAAATTCAAATCTGAAAGCGTATAATCATAAGCATAGGCTAACCTAATCTTTTCACTAAGGTTTAATCCAACAATCAAAGTTGCCGCATCAAGAGTATTCGTATTATAACCTCTTAACGAACCGCCTACAAATATATTGTCATTATATTTAAATAAAACAGATGCTTCAATTTGGGTTTCTACAAAATCTGTTTTTGCCAAAATTGAAGGATGTACCGTAACACTTCTCAACAAGTCAAATTGGTACGCTGCATTAAAATAATAGTTGCGGCTTAATGTTGTTGAAAAGAAGGTGCCTTCAATGACTGGTTCTTGAATATTTATGGTAGAAAATCCTGCTTCAAAGGTTTCTGTTTTAAAATAGATACCTGCATTAAAGGTGGGGGTTAATTCACTTATATTACCTGTTGGCAAAGGTAAATTATCATTATGGTTTATAGTCAATCCTTCATATTGACCATCAGGTGTCAAAATTCTTGAACCATCCAATCTTTTTTGAAAAATTCCACCACTTGCACCAATAGCTAAAATTCCAATTTTTCCAACGGGGAGCTGAAAATTATACGAAAGGGTTGCAAGTAAGTTCTCTTCTAAACCTAACTTCTCATTCTCAACATTTATGCCAATACCTCCACTTAGAATGTATAAAGGCATATGAACATTAATATTTTGCGTAGTTGGGCTATCTGTTAAGCCCGACCATTGTTTCCGATAAAGACCATTAATACTTAATGAATTGCCCAATCCAGCATAAGCAGGATTGAAAGCGAATTGATTAAACATGTATAGACTATAATTACTCGGTTGTTGCGCGAATAAATTAAAAGAGGTGCAGCAAGCAATAAGAAGAAGTATGTTTTTTACCATGTCGGAAGTCGTGATGGTGAATATTAGTAGAATGTAAAGTCTTATATCATTAAAATAAGAGTAATAATATTTGTCTTAAAGTTGCATTTGAGATACAATATTTTATAGATAATTGTTACAATTCCACAAATTAAATGATAATTATTGATTCCTCGCTACTTTTTAAAGTTTTTATGTATTACAAAGTTGTTCAAAGTATAACTTTTCTTTCCTTTTTTAGTTTAGAACTTACTTTTTTTTAAAGATTTGGCGTTGGGGAGACGTTTTAATAATTGCAATTTAGTAGCGGATAAAAAATAACCCTGATTAAAATACGGAGCAAGCATTGGACAACTAACATTTGATTTCCCAACGGATTTAATACCCAACGGATTCTAGATGTTCAATTTATTATTTTGTGATTACTTAAATAGGATTCTTTCGCAAATTTTGATGATTGTGGTTTATGCTAATTTTTAAAGTTATAATTTTGTAGTACTATTCAGCAACCAACCCCAACCTTCAGGGCTGTATAGTTCTAAAAAATTATAATATAAAATTAAATTTCAATGACAATTTCAAAACTAAAAAGGGATGAATCCTATTGTATTCCAAATTTTTTTTGAAAATTGGACCAATTTGAAGTTGAGATTGAGGTTGCAATTGATATTATAAAAAATTAGAACTGTACAGCCCTGCCCCAACCTCTCCCTTGAAAATGGAGGGGAGATTTAATCGGAATAGTTATTTAAGTTCATATAGTTCGTTTTATGGCGCATCTTAAATGAGCTTATATGACTTAAATGGTAAAATAAGCTACATTATTAAGCATGCTGAACAGTTACTAAAAATTTAAGCTATGGCTAGAACGATGCAAGCGGTTAGATATATTGGTAGTTATCCAAGTATTACTTCCTGTCCCAAAGATGAAAAACCAGAGTATGCTTTTATTGGTCGATCTAATGTGGGCAAGTCTTCTTTGATTAATATGTTGACGGGCAGAAATGGCCTAGCTCGAATTTCCAAAAAACCAGGTAAAACCCAAATGATTAACTATTTTTTGGTAGAACAAGATTGGTATTTAGTGGATTTACCAGGCTATGGTTACGCCAAAATTTCTAAAAAGAAAAGAAGAGAATGGGAAATTATGATTGAAGGCTATTTGCAACATCGCAAAACCTTAGCCTGTGCTTTTGTCCTTATCGATGCCAATATTCCCGCTCAACAAATTGATATTGATTTCCTAAATTGGTTAGGGGCTAAGCAAGTCCCTTTTGCCATTGTTTATACCAAGACGGATAGGTTGAAACCTGCGGAAGTGCAACCCAATATTGACCGTATCCGAGCTTCTTTTTTAGAACATTGGGAGGCTTTACCACAGGAGTTTATTACTTCTTCTGTTAGGAAAGAGGGGCAGGAAGAGATTCTTGGGTTTATTGATGGGATTAATCAGGGGATTTAAAAAGAATGCTCGACTACCAAAACTAGCCGAGCATTTACTAAAAACACCTTAATATATCTTACAAGATGACGGGATTATTCAGGATTTACAGGATGTAAAACATACTCACCTACCATCTATCTTTAGTCAAAATTATTGGAAGAGTTTTTTGTTTTATAGTTCTAAAATAGACAACTATCTACTCAAGATAATCGAGTATTAACGATCTACTAAATCTAACAGATTTAGTAAATCTTTTTCTGCTTGATACCCAAGAATTTAGATTTACTAAATTTTGAAAATTTAGCAAATCCTACCATTTGCGGTCAGCCTGAACTGACAACTGATAACTAACAACCGATAACCGATCTACCGACTAATCTGCACCCAACCAGTATACTTCGTCCCTTTTCCATCATCAAAAATATAGAAGTAAGTACCATTGGGTAAGTCTTTATCTTCAAACGTACCGTCCCATTGGTTTTTATAGCCATTTTGACTAAATACTTTCGAGCCCCAACGATTAAAAATAGTGATGCTATTATCTGGGAAATTCTGTACGCCATTAATTCTAAAGAAATCATTGACGCCATCATTATTGGGGGAGAAACCATTTTTGATTTCTAAATTGCCACAAGGCACCCATATTTCCACAAATGCCGTATCACATCCGTTATCGTTACAGATGCCATACATAATTAAGTCTGGGCTGCTGGAATTACAGAAATTATCATTTGGGGTGTAGGTAATCGTATTATCCACATTAAAGGTAGCAGCACCATTCGTTGGTTGCTCCAAAATTTCTACATTTTGTAAGGTGCCAAAAATGGAATCATTTACCAAGACTTCGATAGCAATCGGCATTCCTTCTTCCGTTGTATCAATATCTCTATGGGCAATTGGTGTCAATAATGGTTTAGGGGTCACTTGAATGGTTAAATAGGTCGTATCACAAATACCATTGGCATCACAGACCACCAAACATGCTTTTTCTTCTCCTGTCAATAATCCTTCAACCGTTACACAGTAATCAATCGTATCTAGGCTTAGCATAGAGAATATGCCTGTTTCTTCTGAACAAGTATTTTCTA
Source organism: uncultured Saprospiraceae bacterium (assembly GCA_964644655.1). Lineage (GTDB taxonomy): Bacteria > Bacteroidota > Bacteroidia > Chitinophagales > Saprospiraceae > JAFMDF01. The sequence goes on from CAZXYA010000749.1 coordinate 3,601, forward strand.
TCAAAATAATATCTCCTATTAAATCATCTGATTCAGGACAATACATCACCATTTCTCCTTCTTCTAAAGTCAATACTTCTTCTCTTGGGCTAGTTGTACAAGTAACTGCCAGCACTATACTGTCTTTGCAACCTGTGGTTAGATTTTCAAAAAGAAAATTAAATCCCCCTACTCCAACTTCTACAGCCGATCCACCAGTACAGCTGCTTGTCATTCCACTAAAAGCCTGCCCATCAATAGTAATCGCATATTGACTAATCTCTTCAAAGGGGATGTCTATACAAAAGGCAACCATTGAATCACAACGATTCACCATAGCAAATAGGATCTCCTCTGTGATAAAATCTATACAGGTTTCTTCCATCATTGTATCTATTGGAGGTGTAACCATCGTGTCCGTTGGAGGTGTAACCATCGTGTCCGTTG
>CAZXYA010000750.1:0-4012 GCA_964644655.1 uncultured Saprospiraceae bacterium
TTGCCGAGCTCGCATAGCGAGCGAGGCAAAAAGTTAACTTATTTAATTTACAATGTACTTAATCAAAAGCAGTTCGCAATACTTTCTTCGTTACTTTTCCCAAAGTATTCCTAGGCAATTCTGCTTGAATAATAAATTTTCTAGGAATTTTATAAGCAGGTAATAATGCTTTCAGCCATTGCTGAATAGCTTTAAAATCGAGGTTTTGTTCATCGCTAATTAAACTAGCTGCAACGATTTCTCCCCATTCTTTATCGGGGATGCCTACGACTGCACATTCTTTAATTTGTGGATGACGACGCAAAACATCTTCTATTTCCAAAGCAGAAATTTTATAGCCACCAGATTTAATAATATCTACTGAATCTCTACCTAATATTTTAAACATCCCCTCATTAAAAATAGCTATATCACCACTTCTAAACCAACCGTCCATATAAGCATCAGTTGTAGCTTTTGGTTTTCGCCAATACTCTTTAAAGACATTCGGCCCTTTGATTTGAATTTCGCCTGGTTCGCCCGTTGTTTTTACATCATTTCCATCGGCATCTACTAAGCGAATTTGTACACCTGGGAGTGGTAAGCCAACATGTCCTGGACGTCTTTCTGTTCGATAGGCATTCGATAAAGCCATTCCTATTTCAGTCATTCCGTATCGTTCCAAAAGTGTATGCGTACTAATTGCGCTCCATTTCTCTAAGACCGGAACAGGCAGTGCAGCAGAACCAGAAACCATTAAGCGCAGCGCTTTTACGCCTTTGGACAATCGCTCTTTTTCTGCTTTGGAGGCAGCCTCCCAAAAAGCAATTAATTTAAAATAAATGGTCGGGACTGCCATAAATAAAGTTAATTGTCCACCACTTAACTTCTCCCAAACTTTTGCTGCATCAAATTTAGGTAAAAATTCACAACAAGCACCTGTCCAAAGCGCACAACTCAATACATTGATGATGCCATGTACATGGTGTAAAGGCAAAATATTAAGGATATGATCGGCTTGTTCCCATTCCCAAGCATTGACCAAGGTTTCGATTTGAAACTGAATGTTTTGATGAGTGGTAACTACGCCTTTGGGCAAATTAGTCGTACCACTTGTATAAAGAATCATTGCCCTTCTATCCAAAGCTATCGTTGGCAAATCAACGCTAGGCCCTTCCATCAAGTCAGCAACAAGCAATAAGCGCATCTTTCTTTCTTTTGCCAATGGTGCTAATAAGGTTTTATAGGCTTCACTTACTATTAAAATTGCAGCATCCGTATCTTCAATTACATATTGTAAAGAAGGTAAGGGATGTAAAGTACATAAGGGAACGGCAATACCGCCTGCTCTCCAAATAGCCCATTGCGTCGCTACATATTCAAAACTAGGAGGCACTAGAAAGACAACTCTAGTTTCTGCTAAATCTTTTTTTCCATCTAATAAATGAGCCGCAATCGCCCCAGAAGCATTTAATAATTGCTGGTAAGTAAAAGCTGTTTTATTCGAGATAATAGCCCTTCGATTGGCAAACTTAGCCGCTCTTTTTATTAATTCTATCATGTAAACCCGATTTGTCTAAGAGCATGTTTAAAATATTGACCGTAAAAAATCAATGACTAATTTTAACTAGTGACGGAGCGATGCTCCTTATCGATAATTTTAGGTGATTTAGTGCTACAGACGGTGGCAGAGCGATGCTCTTTTCCTCAAAAATTAAGGAGCATCGCTCCGAAACTGTCTGTAGCATTGTTTTTTATGTGTATTTCCTATAAGGAGCATCGCTCCGTCACTATTTCATTGCCTTTTTGTGGTTAATAGTTTAAAAATTATTTTGAGTTGATAATCAATAGTTTGAGGTTCTGACAATTAAATAATTAATGAGTTTAGCGAGCTAAATGAATTCATTATTTTGAAGTCAGAGCCTGCACCGATTTTATCGGTGTTCATAAAATAATGGTTATCAGACAATAGAAATTTAAACATGCTCTAAATAGTCATCAAAAATAAAATCCGAAGATAGTAAATATTCAGCTTTTACATATTTGTGGGAATCATTCTTTATTTTGCGGCAAAGAAAATTACTAACGATAATAAATCTGATGACAAAGAAAAAAATATTAACTTATAAAGGAGCAGTAGCGACTTGGGAATGCGATTCCAATGGACATATGAATGTGATGTATTACATTAATAAATATGAATTAGCGGGTCGGAATTTTTTCATTGAATCGGGAATAACTAAACAATTCATGAAAGATAATAATTTAGGCATTGCGGTAGTGGAGCAAGTTATTAAATATCAGCAAGAAGTCTTTGAAGATGATATTCTTTATATCGAATCTACTGTAGAAGAATTGTCTAATAAAGTAATGACTTTTTATCATGTATTAAAAGATGGCGCAACCCATGAGGTTTCAGGTTCTATGATCGCTAAAACTGTTCTATTTGATAAAATTAAACGAAAAGCGATTCCAATTCCAGAAAGCATTAAAAATAAGTTGAGCGAATTTTCAAAATAAAAAAAATAACGATTTGTCATTCCAGTCAAACTATCTTAAATTTGAATTCGGTGCTGCTAAAAACCACCTGTTACTATGCTGCAATACTTAGTCAAAAGAATCCTTTATTTTATTCCTACTTTTTTAATGGTGTCAATCATTATCTTCTTTTTGAGTAAAGCAGCAGGAGAATTTTTGCAATGTGAAGAAGTGCAATATGGAGATATAAATATAGAAGATTGCAAGCAAGAAGCGCATCAAAAAGGATACGACAAACCGATTTTTTATTTTACACTTTCTACAGCAGCACATCCTGATACCCTATATAAGATTTTTAGAGAAGAACGCCGAAATGCCTTACATCAATTAATAGGTCAATATGGCAACTGGTCAGCTATTAGTGCCTATAAACAAGCACTCCAACAATTTGAAATGGCAGTAGATGCAACTCGACTCCATCCAAACAATCGAAAAGGGATTACGAAATTGCAAAAAGCCACCAATCTATTATTTGTAGCTTCCAAAGATCCTGTGATTAATAGTCAATTAACTAAAATTGAAGTAGTCACTAAGGATAGCGCCTTTTTAGCCCTTCAGCCTCAAGCTTTAGCATTAATGAATGCTTATAGGACTATTAAAGAACAAGCCACGCCTAATAAATTATTGATTCCTTCTATCAATTGGTATGGAATCAATAACCAATATCATTTTTGGATAACAAATTTTTTAAGTGGTGATTTTGGTGTTTCTAGACGAGATTATAATCCTGTAATGGATAAGATAAAATATCGTTTGCCGTGGACTTTATACATCAATATTCCTGCTATTTTTTTGGCCTATTTAATGGCTATTCCACTAGGTATTTATACGGCTGTTTATCGAAATTCTACTTTTGATAAAATCACTACTTCAAGTTTATTGTTACTTTACTCTCTGCCTGTTTTTTGGATAGGCGTAATGTTGGTTAATTTTTTCACGACCCCAGAGTATGGTATGAAATTTTTTCCTTCTATTGGCTTAAATGGAAATGAATTAACATGGGAAAACATCACTAAACTGTTTTTACCTATTTTTTGTGTCACTTATGGTTCTTTGGCTTTTATGACTCGCCAAATGCGTAGTAGTATGTTAAATACTTTACAGCAAGATTATATTAGAACAGCTAAGGCTAAAGGCTTGTCTGAAAAAGCAGTTATTTGGAAGCATGCTTTTAGGAATTCTTTATTTCCACTCATTACCATTTTTGGTGCAGTTGTACCCGCTGCCTTTTCAGGAAGTATCATAGTAGAACAAATTTTTAATATTGAAGGAATGGGATGGCTGTTGCTTGGATCTATTCGAAGCCAAGACTGGCCTGTAGTATATGCTATTTTGATGATTGCGGCTATCTTAACAATGGTCGGCTTATTAATTGCAGATATTTTATATGTTATAGCCGACCCAAGGGTTAGATTAGAGAAAGAGTAAATAGAGTAATCAGCTAAGGAATGAATTAAAATTAAAATGACAATTAAAATTAAAACCACTACTGACA
>CAZXYA010000751.1:0-4008 GCA_964644655.1 uncultured Saprospiraceae bacterium
ATAATGTCAAATTTATTAGTTATACAAATCTGACACACTTTTCAGCATAGCCTCTTTGTAAATTTTCTACAATAATTGAGATGCCATTCATTTTTTCTTAGAATAGAACTTATAGAATGAGTAGACCAAGTGACAAAACCCCAATTTAATGCACCGATAAACACTTGTGAGTCGTATTTAATTTTCAATGTTATAGTTGCATAATTTCATGAATGTTGAAGTTTTCTCATCATAACAAATCATATTGAACTAAATTTTGAGATATTTAGCCAATTTTGAAATACAAGAGATAATAAGGTGTTAACTAAATGATTACACAGTCACTATGCAAGAAAGAATAGGACGTTGGACGAAATGTATTATATTGGCTATCGAATGGTTAATTACACATTTAATCATCTCTATTCCTTCTCTAATAATTTTGCTCATACTTATTTATTTCTTGTGGATCAATGAACAAGGGAAAGATGCAATAATAGATCTTGATTACGAAAATTCAATTTCAGGCTATACTTTGCTCTGTGGCGCTCTCATAGTTCTTGGTTTTTTCAATACTACATGGATTATTAGATCCAATTATCTCCTTGCTAAATTGCATCGGGCTCGCTTGGGTCGGGATTGGGATTATATTTTTATTTCAATATTTGGTCATTTGCCAGCTCTTTTAGTTGGCTTAGCAGTTTACAATACCTATTCTAAACTAGATCCTCTATTCTTTATCTCTTTCGTGCTTTTTATTTTAGTTCTGTTCGCCATAGTTCTAAAAATATTTATTTTACCTTATTTGAGAAAAAATCCCAATGAAGCTATCTTTATTACTTCAATTCTCATATTTAGTTGTCTTGCCAGCCTTTTAATAAGAAATAGAGGATTAGCTCTTATCAGTCCATTCCTAATATACATCACAGCAATAATTATTAGCTATAATTTTGTTTCAAAGAGCCCGGGTAATGCGACATTGAGATTTAAGATTGCCAGTTTTATTAATTCTAGGTTAAGATGGATCAACTTGCTACTGGTGCTTATATTTTTGATATTGGCTTTACAAGTAGACTCAATTATTCCTCCTATCATAGCTGTTGTTTACAGTCTTTTTTTCTTACTATCAGTTACTTATTTTATAAATCATCTAATAATAAAGTCGAGGACTGAACATAATTATAGCTTGCAATTCGGACTAGGAGCAGCACTGATTTTAGGACTAATGCTCTATTCTACTGATAAAACCAACAAAAATCACATATTCCATATTGACCCTGCCTCCGATCAACATAAATCTGCAAGAAGCATTGATCGTGCCCCCATAGACGAACATATTAAATCATGGGTTTTTGATAAAATTGAATTGGATACAACTTGTCAAAAAAAGCATAACATAGTTCTCGTTAACTCATACGGAGGGGGAATTAGAGCGACGATATGGACAAACATGGTTTTATCCAAAATCATGGAAAATACTAATGAAAAGCTCAAAAATGACCTTTTATCTATTACCGGATCATCTGGCGGGATGATTGGAGCGGGGATCTTTTTTGCTTCATTGGACAGCCCTCAAAGTCACAAAACGTCAAACGCATTTAATTTCCATACAAACAGGGACTATTTGTCACCATTAATTTTAAGATACTTCAGTATTGATATTTTGCGAAGTATAATTCCTGTGTGTTGGAAGCTAATACCTGATAGACATCGAAATTTGGAAAAGCAATTAGAGTACCACTATAGTGTAACATACAATAGCCATAAATTGTCTAAGAATTTTTTGAATTCTTCCATATCAAGTGCTGGATCCTTTATTGTGGCAACATCATATCACAGCCAAAAGCAGCAACTAGCAATTTATAGCCCGTTGAAAATTGCTGACTCAGAAGATATAATTGACTTATATCAAGAATCCTCAATCCTGTTGAGGAATAAAATTTTGGGTGTCCCATTTTCTACGGCCATTACTCAGTCTGCAAGATTTCCGTTTGTAAGTCCAAAAGGTTATCATAATGCGGAACATGTTTTTAAAGATGCTGGTTTTATTGATAACCTAGGTGGATCGGTGAGCCAAATTGTTTTGGAGGAGATAAGGTCTTTATTTGATCGAGAAAATTTTGATCTTGATGATTTTAATATTTCAGTGGTCATTTTAAATAATAGCATAGCTTCTTCAACTCTGGAAGAATCTGATTATTCAAGCTCAATCTTAAAAGATGTATATGGTGTGAGCTCTAAATTTGCAAATGAGTATAAACTCAAAGAATTAGAGAGAGTTATTCATCATATGAAATTGGAAGGATACAATGTCAATAAGGTTATTATAGAGCCACATATTGCCCCCAATACAGTCAACTATCCTTTAGGATGGTTCTTTTCTGAACAAGCTCTGAATCAGATCCATAATGAAGCAATGAATGAAGCTTCAAAAAAATTAGATGAAATCTACCCAGTCGGATATTAAACCTGAATCGTGCTTGTAATCTTGAAGAACAGGAATATCCATTTCTTTAGAAATCACCCATTGCAGGAGATACCAATTGTGTGACAGTGGTGTAACTAGATTCGCAACGTTTTTTGACGTATCCAATTTGTGGAGGTACGTCTTGTGTTTTGCTATAAACAATCGATAATGTTCATTTTTGAGATATATCTCCTGAAATTTCTCTCTTTCTTGAAAAGCCCATTTATAAAACATGGTTTGCGCAACCTGAAATGCTAAATGAGCATTCAGAATAGACAAATCTTTAGAATTAACTGGTTGCTCATAAATGGCTTTTACAGGTGCCGTAGCTAAGAATGCTAGTTCAGTAGCGGCTATAATCTTATACTTGTCAAGTTTGGACTTTGAGCTAAGATGTTTTTTTAGCGGATCCCGGAGGTCTTTAGAATAATAACTGTATATATCTTTTGGTGCGGTGTCGGGTATTATTAGGGATTGTTTTTTCTTCGTATAATAATGGTCTTTAAAAAACCGTATGGCAGTTCTAAATAATTCAAGCCTCCTTTCTTGAATGGGGTTGTTGTGCAAATCTTTAGATTCATTAGAGGTCATGCCTCAACTATTTAGTTGCCATAAAGAGTAATGAAATCATCTTTACCTATAATAGGGAAAGTCGCGCTATTAGGACTATTGTTAATCAAATTTGACGACGGAAATAATAAACCAGTAATGTCCGAATTCTTATCTAAGACTTTTTGGCTATTTAGACGGTACACTACATATGAACAAAAAGTACCTATTATAAATAAAATAAGAGCTGGAATTAGTGAATTCAAATTAGTTGAATTTAGTGATAATGAATATGCAGTTTACTGTGAATAAAATGTTTACATATCATCTGTTAGGCGGTAACAAAAATCCTACCATTTTAAAAGTGAGTGCAAAAATATGCTGTTAATAACTTTTATGCAACGGTAGAATCAACATAAAATATTTACAAATATATCAAGAAATAGTTTGTGAAAACCCTTTTTTTCAAAAAATATGTACTCTATACGCGACTGATACAAAATAATTATTCAGCTAACCTCAGCGAGCGCCGTTTATGTAAAAACTAAAACCTAAGGCTATACATCGTCATCACCTCTTCCTCCAACAGGATTATTTCTAACTCATTTGCTGAGCCGAATAGATTCTTACAGGTGGCATTTATTTTAACAGCTCCTCCGGGATCAACAAATATTGTTTCAACATTATAAGAAGATCTCTTTTTGCAACGAAGTTGCCCTTTCATATATGCTGCTGTTAAATAACCCATACTCGCTTGGCGTAGGTCTCTCTCTTTATCATGAGTCATCGATATGGTAACGTTGAACTCATCATTGTCTAAAGTTATAGCGCCGTATTGAGACGACTTTCTCCGCCTCTGTAAGCCTCTTAACGCAATCGATGGAGGGTTGTTTTTATACAATACCCGCTCACCCCCCATATCGATCCTCATAGATCTGTTCCATTTCCGCATAAAAGAGTTCCCCATACTTTCTGATGATGGCATCCTTAACAAATCGGAATACCGGCATTGA
>CAZXYA010000752.1:0-4007 GCA_964644655.1 uncultured Saprospiraceae bacterium
TATTTGGGCATCATATTTGAATATTATTGAAAAATAAGCACTTTTTGTGAGCATTTTCCACAAAAGCACTTACAAAAAGGAATACCTATAAAAACACAAATCTAGCAAATGTTTACCAAGTATAGTGGAAAGTTTTTTTTAGGATAAATTTTCTTAAAAATAACGATCCATCTAAGCAGCGATTAACCAATAGATTAGTCGTTGTTAAATAAAACATTAACTCCCCCATTCTCCGATTTAAATCAAAATTCAAAAACTTTAGTTATTAGAAGCAATATCTCTTTAAACAGATTTAGCAATTTCTACAGCTTAAGCGCTTAACTAAAGAAGAAGCATTAAGGTAATTTTATAACCAAATCTTACACTCAGAGAAACGGAAGTTTATGAATGGTAAAAAGAAGATACCAATACTCCATTTGGAAGATAATAAGGCGGATATCACCTTGATGAAAAAACTGCTAGATGATTCTTCCATTAGATATGATTATACAAGTGTATCCAGTTTAAGGCAAGGCATCGAGTTAGCACATCAACAACAAGTATCGGTGGTATTAATAGATCTGAATTTAATGGATAGCACAGGTTTTAAAACGCTGACTACTTTTCTCGATAAAGGACCATTTGTCCCTGTGATAGTAGTAACTGCGACTAATAATGAAATTATTGGTAATCAAGCTGTAAAAGCGGGAGCGCAAGACTTTTTAGTCAAAGGACAATTTGATGGAAAACTATTGGGTCGTTCTATTAGATATTCTTTGCAACGACATAGTGCACAGCAAAAATTAGAAACCACCGCCCGCAATTTATCTGTCAGTGAGAAGCGATATATACAAGCGCAATCACTAGCACATTTTGGCAATTTCGAAATGGATATTGTCAATAATGAAATGCATTGGACAGAGGAGATTTTTAAAATATTAGGTTTACATCTCAATAGTATAAAACCAACACTCACCGATTACTTAAATTTCGTCCATTTAGAGGATAAGCAGCTTGTTGAAGATTTCTTTGATGAAATAGCGAAAAGCGGCAAACAAGGCAGCCTAGAACATCGGATTGTACAAGATGATCATACCATTAAATACGTAGCATTGAGTGCCAAGCTGTTTTATGATGAAATTGCAGAAAGGGTGCTATTAGTTGGAGGAATTCAAGACATAACCGAGCGAAAAATATCAGAACAACTCATCATTGAGAAGAATATCAACACCAAGGCTTCCAAAGTAAAAGAAGAGGCATTGATGAATATGAGCTTTCATATTAGGACTCCCTTGGCATCAGTAGTCAATTTAGTCTATTTATTAGAGAAATCTCGACTAAATAACCAACAAAAGGAATTTTTAGACGGTCTAAAAACTTCGGTAGATGATCTTTCTATCATGGTAAATAATTTACTGAATTTTTCCATGTTAGTAACCGATCAAGTAAAAGTAGAAGCCGAAGAATTCAAAATCAAAGATTTCTTACAGAGTATTAAGAAAATAGTACAGATCAAGACCGATAATGCGAAATTGAAACTCGATTTCAATATAGCTAAAGGCTTACCTGCTACTATTTTTAGCGATTCCATCAAAATTACTCAAATCTTGTATAATTTGATGGATACAGCTATCAGGAATACCAAAGAAAAAGAAAGCTTAACGATTGCTGCCTTTATTAGCAAAGACAATCAGTTGGGGCCTTCTTTTGTTTTTACGATTCTAGATAACGCTACCTTATTATCTGAGGAAAAACTAACAAAATTTGAAGAAGCCGAGAAATTATTAGAAGTATATTCAGAAGAATTTGATGATGAAAATCAGCAGGAATTTTTGAGTATTGCGATGGTTTCTAAGCTAACCAAAATATTAAAAGGTACTTTCACTATTGATAGTCAGGTAGAACAGGGGACTACTTACAAGGTCGAAATACCTGTAAAAGTGGGTCAGTCTGCGAAAATTAGTCATGGAGATGCGCCTGATGTACCTATCAGAATATTATTGGTAGAAGACCATTTCTTAAACCAAATTGCCACTAAAAAAGTATTGACAACTTGGTCGGATTTTGTCAAAGTAGATATAGCCGAAAATGGACTAATCGGGGCACAGAAACAAAAAGAAAAAGGTTATGACATTATTCTAATGGACATTCAAATGCCTGTTATGAATGGTATTGATTCCGCCAAAAAGATAAGGAAATTTAGTCAGGTGCCTATTATTGCCTTAACGGCAAATGCATCCAAACAAGAAGCTGACCGCTGTATTTCCGTTGGTATCAACGATTATTTAGGTAAACCTTTTAAACCGACTGATTTATATGCTAAAATTATGAGTATGTTGGTAGCTGTGGAAGCATAAAAATTTACAATTTACAATTCAGAATTTTCAATTTTCAATTTTCAATTTTCAAAAGATGAAAATTGAAAATTGAAAATTTTACATTGAAAATTTAAAAACTTCTCACATCACCGCTTCCTGCAATACTAGATTTCACTTTATCAGGATCACCCTTATATTTTACATCCCCACTTCCCGCAATACTTACTTCTAAACTACCAGAAACATTAATTTCACAATCGCCAGAACCTGCAATACTCACTTCGCAGTCGTCCACTTTAAATCCTGCTAAATCTACATCACCACTTCCTGCAATACTCACCTCTAAATCTTCTCCAGAACCATTCAATTCTACATCTCCTGATCCAGCAATGCTTACTTCCAAATCATCGATATTTCTAAAGTCCGTTTCTCCAACAATGCTACCTGATCCAGCAACGGATAATTCATCAATCATAGGTAAAGTAATGTATACATCAATCCCGTCATGCTGCCTTAAATTAGTTCCTTTTTCTAATCTAATTCGCCATTTTCCACTTCTTACATCTTTATCAATTAAATCAATTATATTTTGCTGGGCTTTGATTTCTACCTTTTGTTGATTGCCTTGTCTCAAATGAACTTCCGCACCAATAGAGACGCCTATGCCAGTAAATTCATCTAAGTCCAAAGTTTTGGTCACCCGCTTCCCCTCTCCTTTAACCCCGCTTCCCCATTTATTCCATTGGGCATCTGCCGTAAAAGACATCATTAAGCTTAAAAATAATACGCTAAAAAATAAGCTGTATTTTTTCATATTTTTCGATTTTGATTGTTGAAAACTTATTTGTCTTTTTTAAAGACAGGTTAATTATATTAAGGTTGCAGGTATTAGGTGTCGGGTATCAGGCTACCTAGAACCTGACACCCGAAACCTGGTACCTATCACTCTTTCACATCCTTCAACATTTCGGCAATAGACCGTTCTAATTGTTGATCCACGCCTTTATCTACAACGCCTGGCATATTTTTCACTTTTATCATTGGTTCTGTTTGGTTATTTTCCATCCAATTGCCATTAATGTCTTTGGCACTTACAGGTACTACGCCCCAAACCGACCCATCAGGCAATCTTTCCCAACCTGCATAACTACAAGTTCCGGGTACAGGCATGCCTACTGTTTTTCCAATTTTTAAATCCGTATAACCACAAGCAAAGCAATGCCCATCAGAGTACATACTTTCGTTAAAGATGGCTAAAGTGGGTTTGGTCCAGCGAGAAGTCGGTTCGCCACCGACTACTTTGGCTTCTGTTTCGTAGGTAATAAACGGTACGCCTGTGAAAAACATTGCTAAATCTGCCACTAAATCACCCCCGCCATTAAATCGAGTATCGACCACCATTCCTTTTTTATCAAAATATTTTCCCATCATATCTTGGTAAATGCTTCGATAAGGGCCATCACTCATGCCCGGAATATGTACGTATCCCAATTGTCCATTACTTTTTTCTTCCACTTCCTTTTCATTAATTTTCACCCATCTTTTGTATAAAAGTCGATTTTCGGCTCTTAAAGTAATCGGTTTTACCCGAACCATTTCTCTTTTTTTCGTAGCAGGGTCTACAATTTCTAATAAAGTAAAATCGCCCGCTTTTCGATTTAAATATTTAGCAACATCTTGGTTTTGGTCAATGGTTTCTCCGTCAATTTT
>CAZXYA010000753.1:0-3992 GCA_964644655.1 uncultured Saprospiraceae bacterium
CCTTGTTCCTTAAATAATATTTTAAGGCGCTCCCTTAGGCCGATGTTTTCATCACTGTCTAAGATTCGATAAATTGTTTCTTTAATTCGAGATATCTGTGACCTTAAGGTTTCTTTATTCGTGGAAGCTGCTTCTAAACGAGCTTCTCTTTCAGATTCAAAATCTTTTAATCTACTATTAATACGATTAATCATTTCAGGATCACTCGTTTCGGTTAATTTTCTCTGCTCTTTGGCAATTTCCTCATCCAAATTAGACAATTTAGCTAAGTTGTTCGTTAATTCGCCTCTAATTGTCGTCATAGCCTTATCGAGGCCACGTAATTCTCTAAGTGTATATGAAAAATTTTCCATATTCAGAGGTGTGTCGTGAAGAGTATTTAAGACTTGATCTATTTCAAAACTTGTCTCATTAACGCTTTGAACAGGAGTTTCAACGAATGAGGTTTCCACTTTTTGTATATTTTCAACTGCCTCTTGAACTATTTTTTCTTGCTTGGGTCTAAGTTTTGGTTTATATTTTTCTTCAAATCCCAATATTCTGAGGCCATCATACTTTATTTTCGAATATAAAGTACTAATTGCATATGGCGAGCCATCTTCCTTTAAAAGTCTAGCTTGCGGGTATTTTTTCAATCTAAGTTCCTTTTTAATTTCTACCATTTCACCATCTTTGTTGTATTGGGGTATGTCTTTGTATATAAAATCATTTGGGTCAGTAAAAGGGGTAGTTGTTTTTATACCAGTCCTTTTATATTTCTCATACAAAGAATCTATATCTAGTTTTTTTAATCTATTTCTCTGGCGATTTTTTTCAGCCGTACTTGCAAGTATTTCATCATGAATAGATTGTTCATTTACATCATCATTTTCAAACCGACTATAATCATCCCCAGTTAAATCAAAATCATCCATTTCAACTTCTTCACCGCCAACTGCGCCCTCTTCATAATGAGGATCGCCAAAATCACCCATTTTAATATATCGCAATAAAAATAATTTCAAAATTAAAATATTTTGTTTTAATAAAATGGAAGCATTTAAGTATAACCCCCAAAAGAAACATTATCAGTTTAGTGGAGTTTATAGCCGGAAAAAAAATATAAATCTTACGGGTCTGAATATTTTTTGGAATAATAAAGGTGATCATTTTCCCATAAAATTTCCAGATATTTTTGAAAAATACATTGTCACTATCAGTAACGAAAATGACGTAGATAATTGGAAACATAACCCAATGCAGTTTTGGCAAATTCAGCTACATTTCGCAATTTGGTGTGCCACTTCCGGTTGCGGTGTTTCTTTCGAAAATCATTTATCCGCATTTAATGGATTAACAAAGTCTTTATTTTACTTTCACGTTTATTATCAAATTAGACGTATTCTAGAAGAAATGGAAGTACCTTTACCTCAAGACAATTCTTGGAATATGACGAATAATAATTATAACAAAATGGCTTATGAAAAAATATGTAAAGAGTTTGGTATAAGTACTGACATACCTTGGCAGACGGCTCATGGACCTAATCGTGGAATGGGACAAATATATACTTACGATAAAAGATATCCTAAAGATAAAAGGTTTTCTGAATATAAAGGTATTTATAATCCTCGTAAAGTAACATTTGACCACGTTCCAGATGAAAAATGGATTCCTAATCATAATATTTTTTCTAACGATTATGGCCATTGGAAGAAACCCGATAAGAAACAAATTAAATATATCAAACAATTAAACCCATATTGGAAAACTTTTATTCTCGATAAATCGGAAGGATTTACGAGACCCGGTGTTGTTAGGATAAATGATTCGATAAGAACTTATGTTTGGGCTTTACTTGGCGCACAAGTTCAAATAAGATCGTCCATTGACACACCTGGAACAGCTTTTGAGGTTCAGAAGCAGTTTTTAGCAAATGTGGAAGACAGAATATCCAGCCCAGTTGATCTTCCAGCTTCGATTAAAAGGTATCAAGACGTGTTAGAAGATGCGAGTTCAAAACTCGATTACGTATTTGGAATTGATTTATATATGGCCCCGAGTAACATGAAATTGAGAATAGATGCAACAAAGGGTTATAATAATCGAATTATGATTGCGGATTCACATCGTGTTTTAGGTAAAAATCCTGAAATTAATAAGGAAAAGGTTAATGGTGTATCTCCTTCTGAATCTAATGGTATATTAGCGCCGAAAGGTTTTACTCCACCAAAAACTTTAGACCTTGTTAAGAAAGAAATTCCGCGCGAAAAAATTAAGCGAGATGACTTCAAAATAGCAAAATTTAACCGAGTAAAAGTTGTAATTATTATTGGAGGAATACTTTGTGGATTATATGTTTTGGAGAAGTAATGGCAATAAATTTCAAGTGAATTTTCACTTGAAAAAATCCATTACTTTAATATATAACTTGATCAAATCTTCCATCTCTTATATTTAACTGAGCGTCCATAATAACAAAAATATAAGCGTCTAAAGAGCCGGCAGTTTCCTGTTCTTTCGTAATTTGAATTGTTATTCCTTCGCTACCATTCTCAATTCTCCTGCCCGAACCGTGAAGTTGGTCATCGTCAGTAGTTCTCATATCAAGCCATAAAGCGAAGTGATCAACCAAGTAATGGTAAATTGTCATGTAGGAAAAATTAGTTTCTTTACAGAGTAAATTTACTGTAGGGTTTTGTTTAATCGGAAGTTTTTGAACTTCGTCCCATAAATTATATTCTAATAATTTCTGGCTGTAAATTTGATTCGGAATACCTTCTATTATCATTTCTACAGATTTAATCTTTGGATTGTAAAAATCTTCGGTGTCTTTCGCAAAAGGAAGTGATGGTTTCTTAAACAACATTAGAATTCCTTTCATCGATTTTGCCGGAACGTTCAAATTGATATTCCAAATTCTATCACTCATATTTACTGGCATCTTTCTATGCCGAAGTATTCTATCATATTTTATCCCCAAAGCGCTGTATCTGGAGTGAATATGTCTAGCCAATTCAGCATCTGTAACTCTTTCAAATTCCAACGTAATATTCTTAATCTCGTATTTCATATTTGATTCACCAATTACGACATTTTCATATTCATTAAAGGTAAATTCATATTCTAATCTATCCCCTAACCCAGCTTGACAGAAAGGCATATAATCCTGTAATAACTCAAAGTCTAACGGTATATAGAACCGGTTGCCTAATGTGTCAGCGACTGCTTTCTCTGACACATCAGATGCATCACCTTCTTCTGACCCAACTCTTAGTTTTGTAACATTCTGATTATCACTATGGTCTATTCCTTGATACAAACGATTATGCCTTTCGAAATGTGGAAGCCATAAATCCATATAAGTGTTATAAATATCGCAATCATCGATCGATAGAACTTCATTACTAGAAATTTTAACCGTTATTTTTTTCACTATGTTTCTTCCAAGATTTTGTACAACTGTACAGTTAACATCTTTTTCACCTTCTGCAGGTACTAAATTTAAATTGAATGCCAATCTTGTAGTTCCTGGAACGATAACGTCATTAGGTCCCAAGTTTGGAAAACGAACTAATAATGTTTCCTTCTCAGAAATAGTAGATGGATTGTTCGATATCCGCTCAAAAGATTTAATGCCTTTAATTCCATGCGCCACTCTATGTTCGCGGTCGGGCGTAAGTTTATGCCCAAAGTATGTTCCTTGAGAAGCTTCCATTTTATTTTAATACTATTATTATTTTTTATTAAAATAAAAATATTTAATATTTTTAAAAAATGTATATCACAATTCCAGACTTCAGAAATGGTGAAACTATAGATTTTCTCAGTGCTATTGATAATAGAAATGGGAATCTTGAAGTCGCTCTTTGCGAGTTTTTATATTATCCTCAATGGTTTAATATTTCTTCAGAATTGAAAAACAACGTGTTTACCGAGAATGGTAATGATCGCTCAATACCGGATGGATATTATAACGTTTGTAAACTGAATGATTATTTCAAAGAATATAA
>CAZXYA010000754.1:0-3979 GCA_964644655.1 uncultured Saprospiraceae bacterium
CAACCGCTTGCACATGACTCGCACAAGTCATCACCAATCCAAATTGTCCTTTGGCACGCATCGTCAACCAATGAAATTCATCATCTGAGAGGATACCATCTTCATGGCTTTGGGAATTGGTCAAGGGTGCTAACATAAATCTGTTTTTCATTTTAGCCCCGCATGGAAAATTGATTGTGTTATTGAGTTCTTTCATTGAATTTATTTTTTCGCAAAGGTAGTTTTTTTAACTTTTATTATAACTATTTAAGAGGGTGTAAAGGTACAAAAGTGTAAAGGTACAAAGGATAAAACCGTTACCTTTCTAACCATTTCGGGCTTACTTTTTAAACACCTATGTACCTTTTAACCTTTATACATAAATAAGATTACATGATTATCTCCATCTGCCAATCGAAAAAATGAATTTTAGCGTTAGAAAAAGAGGAAAGGCATGGACAATCGTCGAAAAAGAAGGTGTAAAAGATTTTGATTTTCTGAGCATTATTTTTCCTTATAAAGGCTATAATAATAGGATAAATGAGGTCGAGACACTTGACTTAAAAGGCTGGAAGATTAACCAATCGAATTGGGAAGTAGTAGGCAAAGAAGCGGTTGCTTTATCTCAAAATAAAGCTACTTATTTTTTTGGTGTCACTCAACTTAAACAGGGCGTAATAACGATTAATTTTTCAGTTGCTACAATTCGTGAAGAAAGGAGGGGCTTTTGGGACAGAAAATTTCAATCTTACTAAGGCAAAATTGAAATCCTCTGTTCCTAAATACCTTATGTATATCTAACAATGTGATTAATTTTACCATTTAAGGCATATAAATTCATTTAAGATGCTGGATAAAACCAACTATATGAACTTAAACAACTATATGGTAGAAAAAAGAGCCATTGCTGATTCTGATGGTGAATAGTCACGAATAAGCAAACGGTAATCCTATCTGAATTACATCTCAGATTTCTTCTTCTTCAAAACAATAGCATCCACCGCCTTATCCTTCACCAATTGATTAAACTTCGGCAAATCTGTATTTTTAATTGCCTCAAATTCAGTTAATTGGCTATCAATTCGCTTAGTAATTTCGTCCCGTACTTCAATCATTTGGTCCGTCGGTGGATAATCACCTCGTTGAATCAAAGAATTTAAATGCCCTAGTTTGTTGTTTAGTCGAACTGGGAAATTTAATGGGTCTTGGCGACTTCTATTCTTCGTTTGATAAAGTGCCTCTTCCACCTTTTTCATCTTTTCGTTGATTTCGTCTGCCAATTCACCGATTTCTTTATTTTCTTCATCGTCTCCAATCAATTTTTTATAATTATTTAATTGACCTCTGACTTTTCGAATGTCAATAATCGCCTCATGCGTTTCTGTCAACTTCTCTCCTACCCCTTTGATGAAATCAAATTGCTTTTGAATATCAGCAAGCGATACTTCTGAACGAGGGTCTTTTAAGATTTTAAACGCTTGTGTTTGCTCTACATCTCCCACTTTCAATGTTACTTTATAATCGCCAGGTACTGCTTGTGGTCCATTTAAAGAAGCCCACCACATAATCATGCCATCAAACTTTTTCGCCGCTGGATAGGTCATGTTCCAAGCAAATTGATTTCCTCCTGGCTTTACCTTCAGTTTATCTGCTTTTTCTTTTGCTTTGGTAGAATAAGTACGGATTAAATCCCCATCTGCTTCGTAAAAAGACAAGGACACATCTTTGGTGACAGAAGTATCTTTTAAGTTAAAATGTACCATTACTCCCGCTGGTCGATTCATTCCTTCATTCCGAGGTTTTGGATTTTGGAAACCACCCATTCTGTAACTATCCATTGGCTTAAATAAATGTGCTTTAGCATTTGCCATGCCATCATTTAATTGGTGTAAAACCGTTAAATCATCAATCATCCAAACAGAACGACCTTGCGTTGCTGCAATTAAATTATCATTTTTAATCGCTAAATCTGTAATAGGTACTATTGGTAAATTCATTTGATATGGTTGCCAATTCACCCCATCATCAAAAGAAATATACATGCCTGTTTCGGTGCCTGCATATAACATGCCTTGTTTATTTGGGTCTGCTCGAACCACTCTAGTAAAATGTTGATTATCAATACCGTTTACTATTTTAGTCCAAGTTTGACCATAATCTTTAGTCTTATATAAATAAGGTCTAAAATCACCACCTTTGTATAAAGTACCTGCTAAATAAGCACCACCATCTGTATGTGGGTCTGGGTCAATACTATTCCACATCAACCATTTTGGCGCACCGTTTGGTGTTACATCCGTCCAAGTTTTCCCACCATCTTTAGAGATATTTACTCGACCATCATCCGACCCTGTCCATAATAAATCTTTCACTCTAGCAGATTCTGCTGCTGCAAAAATCGTACAGTAATATTCTACCGATGTATTATCTTGCGTAATTGGGCCACCAGAAGAAACTTGCTTCTCAGGGTCATTTCTGGTTAAATCTGGGCTAATAACATCCCAACTTTGCCCTTCATTCGTGGACACATGTAAATGATTAGAAGCAGTGTATAATTTATTAGGATCATGTGGAGAAATGAAAATAGGGAAATTCCATTGAAAACGGTATTTCATCCCATCTGCCCCCCAACCCATTGGTAAATCTGGATAAACGTTGATGATTCTAGTTTGGTCATTTCTATGGTCTAATCTGCCGATAAATCCATCGTAGCAACCCCCATAAACGACCTCATTATTTCTTGGGTCAATCGCAATATGTCCACACTCACAACCTGCAGATACCTCCCAATCATCTTCGCCAATAGAACCACCACCAGAACGGTGGGCAACTCGCTGAGTAGAATTATCTTGTTGGGCTACATAAATTCGGTATGGAAAAGCATTATCGGTTGTTACTCGATAGTATTGTGCCGTAGGTTGGTTAAAATAAGTACTAAAATTAGTGCCACCATCAAAAGAAACTTGTACCCCTCCATCGTCTGCAATCGCCATTCTTTTGGGGTCTTCTGGTGCTATCCAAAGGTCATGGTGGTCGCCATGTGGTGTAGAAATCCGTTTAAAGGATTTACCACCATCTTTTGATTTAAGGAAGGTTACATTTAACCCATAAATCACATCTTCGTCCTGTGGATCAGCGTAAATACGACTGTAATACCAAGCTCTTTGTCTTAAATCTCTAGTATCATTAATCAAAGACCAGGTTTTTCCACCATTGGCAGAAACAAATAAACCTCCTTTTTCTGCCTCCACTTGAGCAAATACTTTATTAGAATTTACAGGAGAAACCGTTACGCCAATAATCCCTAAAGTTCCTTTCGGGAAACCATTATTTTTAGAAATTTCTTTCCAAGTATCTCCACCGTCTGTACTTTTCCAAAGTGCCGACCCTTCTCCTCCACTTTCTAAACTATAAGGTGTTCGATTAATATTCCAAGTAGACGCATAAATAATTCTGGCATTATTTGGGTCTAAAATTAAATCACAACCGCCTGCATCTTTGTTGACAAACAAAACTTTTTCCCAAGTATCGCCCCCATTTTTAGAGCGATAAATCCCTCTTTCATTGCTAGAAGCAAAAACATTACCCAATGCTGCGGCATACACCAAGTCAGGATTTTTAGGATGTACTCGAATTCTAGGAATATGGTAGGTTTTATCTAAACCAATAGCTTTCCAAGTTTGCCCAGCATCCACCGATTTCCACATGCCATAGCCATAAGACATATTCCCTCTAACGGTCACTTCTCCCCCACCGACATAAATCACATTGGGGTCGTATTCACTCACCGTGACTGCGCCAATCGAGCCACCAAAATAACCATCAGAAATATTATTCCAAGTTTGTCCCCCATCTTCAGTTTTAAAAACACCACCTCCTGCTGCACCCATATAGTACAGATTAGGCTTGCCTGCTACTCCTGCTACTGCCGCTGACCGACCACCCCGATGTGGCCCAAGGTTTCGCCATTTTACGGCATCATATAAAGATTCATCAAATT
>CAZXYA010000755.1:0-3973 GCA_964644655.1 uncultured Saprospiraceae bacterium
GGTGATTTTCAAAATCACCATGTTTTGGACAGATATATATTCACTTTATTATGTTCTGAAATGGACTTACTTTATAGAAGCCTCGCACTTGTGTGGGGCTTTTTTGTTTAATTTTTATTTTATGCTCGCTTTGCTTTATCTGCTTGAATGTCAGTTTTGATTGATTCAGCTAATGCAATAGTTTCTTCTAATTCTTTAATAATTTCTTGCTTGCCAGATTTGGAAATTTCAGCATCAGGAATACCTTTTTCTAACTTATCAAGAGCATTATCAATCGTATTGATAATTTTTTGAACATTAATTTTAGTTTTCTTCATTTTTTAAGTTTTTTAATAAATCTATGAGGTGTTTTAATCGCTCCAATCTGTCATTTATAAAATTCTCTAATCCTCTATATCCCAGTTCTTTTGTAAAATAATTTGGGTAAAGTTGAGTTAATCTTAACTGGTCCTTGATTAGTTTTATTTCTAATAGGATGTCTCTTTTTGTCATTTTGTGTTCGTTTTGCTAGATTGGTTTGGTTTATTGCAGGTATTAATTTATAGCTTTCTGATAAAGATACAAAAATATTATGTCTAAATATCTTGATTTTCTATTTTATAGTATAATGACTTACCATTTGATAAAATAATAAGAAATTCCCATTCTGTACTAGGAGCGTTCCAATAACTTAAAGAATCTATTATTTCTTTTTCAGACTTTAAACTTGGTTCAATAATTATATGATTCCCATTATTAGAGTTAGTAACTATCTGAACTAAAGGTAATTTGGCTCTGATAAGTTCAGCCCCTAAATCAAACCGTTTAACCTCGGTAATTCCTTCTATGCTATATTTTTTTTCTTGATACTGATGTGGAGTGTAATACAAACTAAGTTGTTTCACACATATTGAACGTCTTCCAAGATTTTCCAGAAATAATTCTATTCTAACTTTTAATTCGTATTTTAAACGCTTTTTTATTTTAACATCTAATAAATCAATTGCTATATTATAATCTGGTAGAATGTTCTTCCTATCATAATACATAAAATCCAAATCGTATTTGGTTGCAGGCCTATTGGAACTATTTTTCCTCACAAATATCTTTTGTTCTTCAATTCTTGGATTGCCGTTTTTATCTAGTTGCCTAAAATTCTTGAAACCTTTGATTACAACTGGCTTATCTATGAATATTGGAATATGAATAATACTTAAGACCCTATTTGCGCCATCAATTTCTATATTATCAAACTCATGGATATTTAAGTCAAAAAAGGTACTTACACGTTTATTGACAATATCATTAATATCAGTAGCCCTTTTATTTGAATCCGTTATTTTGGCATCCTGAAAAACCTTCCTCTTTTCATCATAACCAATAATAATGAAAGCATCAAGTCCAACCGTATTAACTAAAGCCGTAATATCCTTTACAAATTCAAAAACTTCCTTTTCCTCCTTTAGATTATACCATTCTAATTTGAAGTCTAACTTGGTAGACTCTTTTTCTAACCCGTTAATAGACTGTTCTAGAGCCTCCTTTACCTTTTTTTTGATTTCAGTTTCTGATTTAAATTCCCACATAGTTAAAATCTTTTTGATTAAAATTTGCTACATTCTATGTATAGATTCACCTTTAGAATCGATGTTGTAAACTTTCAACAACTCTTTGTTACATGTTCGTTACCCGAGCCGATATTTGAAGATAAAATCTTCAAATCAGTATTTTTCAAGTCTTTGACTTGATTTTTTATGTGGTAAATTTTTATAACAGAAAACCCTTCACAGATATATTCACTTTATTATGTTTCGAAATGAACTTACTTGAAGCCTCGTAGTTACTGCGGGGCTTATTTGTTTTTAGCTCTATAATTATCCGTCTGACTATGACAATTCGGACAAATCATTTCTAAGTTTTCTAATAAATGATTGTTTCTATTACCATCAATATGATGTAATTCCATATTAATAGATAGCTCATTCCATTCAGAAATATTGCAAGTTTCACAACGATTTTCTTTTATACCTTCCTCTAGTAATCGCTGTTTCAATTTATAGGTCTGATAATTTGGATGTAGATTTTGCTGAATAATTTCAGAGAGTGGAATTTTAGGCATGTTTTTTCTGATGCCAATGCCTGCTTGATTTGGTGTGTAGCAATTTAACTCAATTGCTCGTTTCTTGAAAGAATTAAAATGAAGCCCAAGTTTTGAAGCTGCCTTAGACATAGATTGAGCATTTTTACAAATCTCAATAAAAATGTCATCATTTATTCTTTGCTTGATAAACCATTCTTTTTCCATCTGATTTTTTGTCCTAAAGATAGCAAAATATTGGCTATAAAAACGCCAAAAGCCCTCACAACAAAACGTTATGAAGGCTTTTGTACCCGGAGCGGGAAAATAACCTACAATCAAAGGAAGAAAAAAGTAAACTAACAGAAATGTAATATGCAGATAATCAGCTTATTATAAAAATATATTTTACAATTATTTTCTCATAATAGGATATAATTAGTTGTTTCCTTGTTACCATTTTGTTACTTTTGCGTAACAACGAGTTTTTTTGAACAAAATAATAACACAATTATGTCAGTAACATTAAGAAGTAAAAAATTAAAAGGTGGTAGATTAAGTCTCTACTTAGATATTTATCAAAAAGGAGATAGATGGTATGAATTCCTAGACATTTACTACCATCCAACAAAAGATTCAACAAGTTTTAGACAAAACCAGAAGAAAGTAGCAGATAGCATTAGGATAAAAAGAGAGAACGAACTCCGTTTTGAAGCTCATGGCTTAATACCCTCTCACAAAAAAGATGAAAATTTTATTAAGTATTTTAAGAACTATATAGATACCAACGAAAATAGTGGTAATCGAAAGTTTATAGGTGCTTATAATAAATTTAAAGAATTCTATAAAAAAGACCGCCTTACCTTTAATCAACTAAATAGTAGGATATGTCAGCAGTTCTATGATTATTTAGTAAATGATAAAAACTTATCTGGTGAGACACCTTTTGATTATTTCAAAAGGTTTAGAACAGTTATCAATATCGCCATAAAAGATAATATTATTAGCAAGAATCCTGCTAAAGCAGTAATAGTAAAAAAGCCCAAAAGAAAATTAAACAAAAAGGTACTTACAAAAGAGGAAATTCAACTATTAGCAAATACTCATTGTGGTAATGACGAAATTAAAAGAGCATTTCTTTTTGCTTGTTTTACAGGATTTGGGCAGGCAGAAATAGAAGCCTTAACATGGAGTAACATTCAGAATGGAAAAGTTTGGACAGAACGAGAGAAAAACGGAGAACAAGTAATTAATAAACTTTCTACAACAGCATTACAACTCTTAGGTAAAAGAAGAAAATCACAAAAACACATTTTTAAACTACCTTCTACTACTGCAATAAACAAGTGCATTAAAAATTGGGTAAAGAGAGCAGGTATCGAAAAGAAGATTACCTTTTATTGTGGACGACACACATTTGCGGTATTACTATTAAAAAATAAAACAAATTTAAAAGTAGTTGCAAACTTAATGGGGCATACAACTACTAAACATACAGAAAAGTATCTGAATCATATAGATGATTTGAGTGACCAAGCAATTGACAGTATGCAAGTTCTTGAATTATAGGCAACAAAAAAGGCTACTACCCAAAACAAAATTTGAGTAGTAGCCCTCTTATAACAAAATAATAACAATCAAAATTAAGCATATTCTTTGAATAATGCAGAATAATTAAACAGCATTTTTAGCCTATTTACAACCTAATTATTATCACTACCAATTTACTTTCATTCGATACAAACAGGGGATTGATGTAAAATCAATCCTTTTTTTTGAGACAAAAAAAAACTAACAGAGTAGAAGGTGGGGGGCTAAAAGTGAAAAGAACCGATGTGGGGGGAAACCATAAAAAGGTTCAAAAGAGAGCGCATATAAATAGAATTTAAAAAGCCTTTCCAAAAGAAAGGCTAATTT
>CAZXYA010000756.1:0-3972 GCA_964644655.1 uncultured Saprospiraceae bacterium
TTTTGCGCCTCTAGTAATAATTAACGCGGTTGCATTATCACTTGAACTTGGTGATTCTTTTCCTTTAATAACAGTACCCGCTTCGATGTTTAATACGCCGCCTTCTTCTAAGAAGACATAACCATCTAATAGGTAAATATTATTTGACGTCCAGTTGTGCGTCGTATTTCCTTGTAAGTCGTTATCTGTAATGGTGATGGTAGTTTGCGCTTGGATAGCCAAACCTAAAAATAGAAGAAATAATAATGTACAATTTTTTTTCATAGTTGTAAATAGATATTAAATCAGTATTTTAAATGATACTACAAATATCGACCTACAATCTAAGCTAATATTTAAGGGAAGTTTAAACTTATGTAAAAGATGAAGGAGGGAATGTTAACTTTAGATTAAGGAATATCAGTTGCCTAAAATGATTGAAATTTTTAAAATTATTATCCAATTTGTTTTACTACGAATACCATACTTTATTTTGAAAAAACATACTTAATTAGAATATAAAATGTTTTTACCTCTTCTGTTTAGGCATCTATAAAATTTACGTTAACTTAACATAATAAAAAGTGACTTTTGGTGAAACCTACTTTTATTAAAAGAATTATGTTAATCAATTTCTAACAAAACGTTCTGCCAATCATTTATTTCTCTACCATACACTTTTTGAAAACGCCACCTTCGGCGGCTAAATATCGGATTTGGGTGAGCAATTTTTTTCACACGAAGCATGAAGAAATGTAAGCTTCTGAACCGAAGGACGGGATGCCAAGTGCGTGACTCGTAAAAAGTGTACAGTAAGAAATACGACAAATGAATTATTTTTCTAAGCAACCTCCAACCAAAAACTTGCACTTAAACTTAGTCTTATAAAATTTTTATTAGTATTAGTTTAAATAAAATGTGTTAAGTAATCCCAAATGCTCCTGAATAGTCAGGTAAAATTATTGATTGTAAAAAATAATCGTTATTATTCAGCAAAGGGCTTAGGGCAAGAGGCAGAGGGTTGAAAAACCGAGAATAGCTGTATTTTCTAATTAAAAGTCGAAAATATTTCCCAATATAAACCCTATGCCCTTAGCCCATTTCCCTCTGCTGAATAGTCACAAATAATCAACAAAAAACGAGTATACGGTGGAGAGAATCTCTTGAGGTTGCCCTTTTTAGGAAAATTTCACCTAATTTGAGGCACACTCAATGCGTACAAAAAATCATCAAAAAATTAGATTATGCAATTTAAAATTTACTTAATTAGTTTATTATGCCTTGCTTCCTTAGGTATATCCGCTCAAATTGAAGTGGACTGGACAAAAACAACCTTTGATTATAGTGACAAAGAGTTTTATTTAGGAGTATATCCGCTAGTCTCTTTTGATGGCAGAGCATTGCTCGCTCATAAGTTAATTAGTGAAACGGTAGATAATCAAAACAATTGGGGCTTTGAGTTTTTAGATGCGACAACGGGTGATGCAACAGGAGACTTAGTCACAACTAAGAATATTGCTAGCCTTGATACTATCGATGCTGATCCAGAATTAAATCAGTTAATAAAAACAGAAAATGGCTATATGTCTTTCCTGCGTAGGGGAAATCAAATCACTTTTGTAAATTATGACAAAGCACTGAATTTCCTTGAACCAGTAGATGAAGAAACGGGAATTGTTAGATTTGCCCCTTCAACTTGGCTATCGGGATATGGAAATGTCGTAAGCACCGCTACTAGCTATGGTATTATAGGGGCTGCCTACGGCATAGATGATAATACCCCTCAATCCGAGGCTATACCTCACCTTTTTGCCTGTGATACCAGTCTTAATATACGCTTTGCTAGGCGTTTAGAAAATGCGAAATATTATCTGGGAAATAGATTTTCAATAGTCGTAAATGCCCAAGATGAAATTTTTACCGCAGGTCACACAAGAGGTCAGGAGTTGCTAAGGTCTGATACCGTGGTCATTTCCAAGTTAGCGGCAGATGGTGAATTACTTTATACGAACTATTTAGTTTTACCCCCAAAAACACTTCCAAGGTTAATAAAAATGGATATGAGTGCTGATGGAACTGAGTTATTGCTAAGCGGTATGATATTAACTGTGGATGATTTTTTAAACAGGAATACCTCGAAGGCTTATGTTGCCAGAATGAATGCACAAGATGGTTCTTTAATTCAGTTGTCTACTTTTTTTGCACGTGAGATTGGTGGCACGCTAGGCGCAATAGCAGAATTACCTATGGCTCAATATGATGCCGAAGGAAATATTCTGTTGGCAACTTTATCGATTGATGAAGAGATGGATATAAATGTAACTAGAATAGATTTAGATGGAAACATCTTAGATAATGCTAAAATATTTTCCAATTTAAAAGGATTTCCATATCCATTTTCTTATCGCTTTAATAAGATTGGAGATATTCATTATCTAAGTGGATCCTATCAAGTTCGTGGAAGTGAAGACAAGGAAGCATTTGTGGCGAAACTTGGTGCGAATAATATAATAGCAGCTACCTCAGAAAACATTACTACCTCCATTGCATTTAAGACTTCTCCCAACCCAACGAATGGTCAGCTTAATATCCAATGGAACAATGACCTCAACGGAGAATATCAGGTTAAAATAATCAACCAATTAAGTCAAGAAATACAAACTTATAATGGTCAGGTATTTCCAGGTCCAATGAATTTAACATTCAATATGGAGCATTTGCCAGCAGGCGCCTATTTTGTAAGATTAGAACTAGAAAATGGTTTTGCCATTCAATCTGTTCTCAAAAAATAAGCGGATAGATACTACTAGGATTGATGTATTCTTTTTTGAAAAAAATTGAGTAATGTTCGATTAAAGTAGGGTAATCTTAAAATCACCCCGTAACAGGAAGTTACGGGGTGATAGGAGCGCACTATCACGGGGTAACTTCCCGTTACCCCGTGATTTTAGTTCCCTTATGAACTACCCTACTTTACTCGAACAGCTCTAAAATTGGAAGATAAATATAACATGAAGCCCTATTCTGAATGTACAGAATGGGGCTTTGTGGACTCAAAAATCTGACATATATCTAAAATACAACACCCTCTTAATCTTCACTTCACATAGTATCTGATGCTCTACCTTACAAAAAGTTAACTTTAAAAATACTTAAATTTAATCCTAAATTACTTGTCCTTGCCAATCAATTACCGTTCTTTGCAAGCAACAATTATATCTACAAGAAAATAACCAATAACATGAATACCCTTACTAGTACTTTATTAACAAAAATAGCCACAATCTGCGCTGAACTAGAGCAGGAATTCACGTTGATTCCATCCGAAAGAAAACGTCAATTAGTCCAATTAAGCGACTATTTAAGCCATAAATTCCAACAGAAAGCAACCCCTAAAGCAATCGTCATTTGCACCCATAATTCTCGCCGAAGCCATTTAGGACAAATTTGGTTAGCTGTTGGTGCGGATTATTATGGATTACCAAAGATGGAAACTTTTTCAGGCGGCACAGAAGCAACTGCTTTTAATCATCGAGCCGTCGCTGCCTTACAACGAATAGGTTTTGAAATTGACAGCACAGAAAAAAAATCGCCTACGAATCCAATTTACAAAGTCAATTGGCTAAAAGAAAACCATAGCTATAAAGCATTTTCTACGAAATACGATCATTCGCCTAATCCAACTCAGAATTTTGCGGCAATTATGGTTTGTACTTCTGCTGATGTGGGGTGTCCAATTATTGCAGGAGCAGATTTTAGAATAGCCCTACCTTTTGAAGACCCTAAAGCGTTTGATGATACCCCATTGGAAAGTGAAAAATATATGGAACGTTGTCGGCAAATTGGTCGGGAAATGTTGTATGTTTTGAGTCAGGTCATGTAACTTTAATTTGAATTGGCATCGAGCCAATTCAAATTAACACCAAAAAATGTAAGTTCTCAATAAGCTTTTTTCTAGTGTTAAAGCAAACGTCTAGTAAACCTTGATTGAAT
>CAZXYA010000757.1:0-3969 GCA_964644655.1 uncultured Saprospiraceae bacterium
TTAATTCAAAATGTTTTTGAAAAAAATCAAGTGCTGTTTGGTATTCAAATAAATCAGCATAAATCTGTGCCGCTGTATAATAAGCATTGCTCAATAATTTGGGTTGTTTATGTTTTAGCGCATTGTCAATTGCTAGTTGGTTGAAGTTTAGTGCATTGTATAAATCATTACTTTTTAAATATACATTGGCTAAAAGATGATTGATTTGACTTTTTTCGGCAGCATTTATTTTTTTTAATAAACTTTCTGCCAAAGTAAAAGCCTGAATAGCTGCGGGTATAGCGCCTAAATTAAAATAGGCAACACCGATATTTATTTGTAGTAAGGCCAAGGTCTGATAATCCGTTTCGACGCTTAGTTCATAGGCGTTTTCAAAGGAATTAATCGCAGCTTCATAGTTTTTTAAATAGTTATAATCAGTACCAATATTATTATAAATGATGGCTTGTTCTGCTGCGGGATTTCCTGCATGTTGCATAATAGACAAAATGCGCTTATTATAACCAAGTGCTTCGTTATATCGTTGCGCTAGTTGATAGGCATCAACAATACTATGGTAAATATTTATTCGTGCATTTTGATTGTTCTTATCAATAAAAGGTAGTTGTTGAGCGTAGTAAGTATAAGCCGTATCTGGTTTTAACAATGCTGCATAACTATTGCCCAATTTTTGATAAAGATGGCCTGCGTTGCTTTGAGTTAATGCTTGCTGATAATAAGGCAATGCCTCTTCAAATAATTTTTCTCGGGTATAAATATCTCCAATAATTGTACTAACGGTAACGATTCGAGTAGGCTGCGTTGCAGTTTCCATCAAAATATCTAACTCCTCCAATAGATAGCGTAAAGCCTTAGGGTTTTCTTTGCGTTCAAGTTCTATCGCACCCATAAAAGCAAGAGATAATTGAATACCTTTGGTATACTTTAGTTGTTTAGCTAGAGTGTATGCTCTTTCAAATTGAGCTAAGGTTATATCATAAGTTGTTGCTTTTTTGGCTTTATCCAAATACTGAATTACGGATGTTGTATCTTGTGTCCAACCTTTAATAACCGAAAGGAGTAGCCAGAAAAGGAAACCTATTTTTATGAAAATCTGTTTTCGAGCCATACTAATTCAAATTATAATTCACCCCTATTCGGAAAGAAAAAAGAGATTGTGGATTATAGGATAAAATATCAGGACTACTATTGGCATCAATGCCCGCATATTCCTTATTCAAGACATTATTGAATCGGCCAGAAATTTGAAAATTTCGATTGAGTTGATAATTGCACATAATATCCAAGGTATAATATCCTTCATTTATCAAGCTAGAAATATCTAATCCTTCGCTAACTGCCCGTCTTATAAAAACAAGATCTCTAGTCTTAGAACCAGACATAAACACATTATCTAAGATACAAGTAAATTTAGGAAAAGGCTGAAAAGATAGCTGTGCCTGTGTGATAAAATCAGGATAGGCACGTAAAGAAATAATTTTACCTGAGCCACTTATCAAGTTTCCACCAACTCCGTCTGTTTGAAAAAGAAATTCTTCTCCCCTGGATAAACCAATACTTATTCTAGCATCTAATCCAATAGACGGAATCAAATCTTTCAACCAAAGCATGGATTGAATCCCAAAAAGAGTAGCGGATGTATTTTCATCATTAAAATATCCGGCAGTCAAAGTACGCTCTGTAAAATTGGGATTGGGCAAAATATCATAGATTAAAAAATCCAATGTTTGGCTATAATAACCAGTTAAATCAAATTCTATTTTAGGAGAAGGTAGCCAACGCAAACCAGCTTCATAAGAAAGGGTTCGCTCTGATTGTAAAGGATTGATGCCCGTTAAAATGGTTTCAAAATTACTCTCCTGCAAAGTGTAAGTTGTTTCTCTAAAAAAAGGTCCTGGGATTTTAAAGGCAGTACTATAACTAGCTCTAAAAGTTAAATTAGGTTTAGCTTTAAACAGCACGGCAATTCTGGGATTTATAGCACTAACTCGTTCAGAAAAAGAGGTGTTATTTCGATATAAATAAGCCCCTCCAACCAAAATATTCCATTTTTCAAGTGCCAAAAACAATTGAACAAAGGCATTCAATTCATTATAGTCTTGGTTGGTATTACGGATGATATTTTGAATAGGATCTAATTCAGCACTAAAAGGCTGGGGCTGAAAATCGACAAAAGGGCTGCCCGTTCCCCTTTGGAATCTAATGCCAGAATTCAATTCTGTTTTGCCTATTTGAAGATTCAATACTTGTTCTACAGAATATTCAAAGGATTCTGCATTGGCAAATCGAATGCGAGAAAAAAAGTTGTCATTAATCACCGTTCTTAAGGAATCTGCTTCAGAAACCCTAACTGAATCCAAGGCAAAAACATTAAAAATATTGGCAAGTGTCGGACTGACATAACTGGAAGAAGCACTATTGTCTAAAGTGTAGCTCAAGAAGTTTAAACTCGTTTGGGTACTGCCAAATTTTAAATCCTTTTTATAAATAAGATGCCCTTCTTTAATAGATTCGCCTATAGAAGTAAGCGGAATTGCATAAGAAATGGCTGCTGGATTCAATCCAATCGCACTATGGTCTTGCCGAAAAAAGTTTTTATAGGAGAGTTGAAAATTTTGGTAAGATAAATCCACGCCAAAAGAACGACTGAGATGAGGAACCTCTCCTAAAAGTGGTTCCGTAGATGTACCTCGATAATTAGGATTGCTAAGTATAGCTTGTAACCTATCGGGATTCTGACCTAAATAATTTTCTGTGTTGTATAAATCAGCATCATAAAAAATTCGTCGAGTTGCTTGCCGAGTATTCGTTCCAAATAAGCGAAACTTAAAAACGTTATTGCCTTTCCCAAATTTTCCACCAAAGAGGGTATTGATACTGGTATAAGATTCGGACCCCACATGCAAACTAGTATTAGTGAAAATGGGTCTTTCCGAATCTATCATCACAATATTAATAACCCCAGTATTGGCATCCGCCCCATATAAAGCTGCCGCTGGACCATAAATCACTTCTATTCGTTCCGCCTGTTGAATAGGTAATTGAGCACCAATAGGCATGCCACTTACGACATAAGGTTTAATAGGAATCCCATTAACTAAAATTTTAGCATAAGCGTTGCCCAATAAGCCCCTCATCATAAAAGTTTCTCCTTCCAAAGCCGACCCTGGTTGAGAGACTCTAATCCCTGGCAACATTTTCAAAGCATCTGCTAGGGTAATGTGTCCTTGACGGCGAATATCTTCGCCCTCAATCACATAAATAGTGAAGGGTAAGTCTTGTATGTCTTTCAAAGACCGACTTGCACCAGATACCTTTTTATTAATTTGTAATTGCGGATTGGATAGCATGTCCTCCCAAGTCAAACTAGAAAGTGGTACCTGCAAACTATCTTCTTGGGCAGTCAAACAAGTCCACCCTAAAAAGCAGGTCAGTATTGAAAAAAAGAATTGCTTCATACACGAAACTAATAAAATTAATCAAATGATTTGATAGAAGGAAAGTGGTTTAGTAGGAAATTGTCGCAAGATAGGGAATTTGCAGTATATTAGGAATTATTTATGCGAGAAGAATGGGCTAGAGGTTTAAGGTTACAGGTTTCGGGTATCAGGTTAGACATAAATACCAAATTGTCAATCAATTGCAACTGATTTATACTCGATTAATTACAAAGTTAAACGGGTAGCCGAAGAATGGAATGTTAGCGTTTAGGTTTGAATAGGTGAGGGGCGATGATTTACAGGGGACAATAGTAGTCAATTTGATGATTTGTACCAGTTTGGCTACTCGTCATCTTCTTCTAGAACAGCTAAATTAAATTTGAAATCAGGTAGTACTGTTTCTCCTGTTAAAATGGTATTCATCCCTTCAATTTTTTGTTGACTACCATCTATTCTAAAAATCCAATGCATTTTATCAATAGGGTCAATTAACCAAGCCAATTGAACGCCATTTTTTACCCAAATATCT
>CAZXYA010000758.1:0-3962 GCA_964644655.1 uncultured Saprospiraceae bacterium
TTTTCGAGGAACCTCACCAAATGGGGTGGCAGAGATATGGTGACTTACCTCGTTGGTATGGTGGTGGAAAAGGCATCATTCAACTTTATTCTTGGAGAGTAGAGAGTCACGATGAATTCCCTAAACAATTGATGGATTGGGCTAAAAAAAGTAAGCCTAACTGGTTGACGCCTCCAAAAGATGTAGCTGAAGTAAGGGCTTTGCAAAAGGGAGAAGGTGGCCCTGGTTGAGGACGCTAAGAGGGTAGGAATTTAAAATCTAGAATGATAAATTCAAAATCTAAAAGTGGGGTTAAGGTACTTCACTTTTAGATTTCTACCACTACTTTTCCACAACTTTTACCAGCTAATAAATATTCTGATGCAGGAATAATTGATTCAATCCCTTTAAAAATTGTTGCATCTACTTTAATTTGTAAATCTCCTTTTTGGTAAGCATCGAATAAAAAAGTTCTAGCTGAGGGATGTTCTGGTTTGTATAAATGATTCATAAAACAACGAACCGATGCACCTTTCCAATAAATGCTTTCATACACTCTTGGAGCACGAATCTTTTCGAAAACGCCTGCACTAATTTCTGTAGCTAATCCACTGACTACCAATCTTCCTAGTGGTGCCATATTTTTTAAAAAGGCATCAAACATATGTCGTCCAACAGAATCAAAACCTACATCAATTTTATTCGCATATTCCTTTGATAATACTTCTTCAATGTTCTCTTCTCGATGATTAATAATGCGGTCACAACAGTCTAAGGCTTCTAATAGTGCTACCTTTTTATTATTTCCGCAGATAGCAATGACTTGACAATTTTTTTGTTTGGCCAATTGAACAATGATATGCCCCAAACCTCCAGCAGCAGCAGAAACAACTATCGTTTCGCCTGCTTGTAGTTCTGCCACTTTCTTTAGACCTAAGTAAGCAGAAACGCCTGTTGGACTTAAGGTCAAATATTCTGGGGTTGCAGCAGGTATTTTTATGATTTCTGTTTCTGTAATAACTTGATATTCTTGGTAAGCTGTACCGACCTTTACCGTAGAAAGAGTCTCTCCAATTTTTACTTTTTTAATATTTTTTCCAATTTTCACAACGATACCTACGGCTTCGACTCCAAAGACGTATGGAAAATTGACATTGATGTAGGGTACTTTTCCTCGATATAATTCTCTATCGTATAAGGCATTGATTCCAACATATTTATTTTTTATTAGTATTTCATGGCCTTTTATTTTTGGAATTGAGGTGTTAATAATATCTACGGCTTGATGGATATTATTGGAGAATTGAGTAATTACAAGTTGTTTATTTTTCTGCATCTTATTTTCTTCAATCTTTAGCTATCCTAACCAATTGTTTACCTATATTTTTACGCTCAAAAAGTCGATTTAAAGCATGTGGCATGTTTTCCAAACCTTCTAAAATATCTTCTTGATAAGTTAATTTGCCTTCCCTAATCCATTGCGCCATTTCCCGTTCAGCTTTTGGAAAATCTTTTTCAAAATCATAAATAAAAAACCCTTCCATTTTAGACCGAGTAGCTCCGATTTTATGCCAATTATTTAAAGCATAGCCTCCTTTATGTAAGGTCTCCTCATATTGGGAGATTCGACCACATTCCACAATTCTAGCATACCTTCTAATTTTTGTTAAGGCAATATCGAGGATTTTACCACCAACATTATCAAAATAAATATCAATACCTTCTGGAAAAAAATAGTCTATGCGCTCAGCTATATTTTCTGTTTTATAATTAATGGCACCAACATAGCCTAGTTTTTCTGTCAATAAACGACATTTTTCATCGGTGCTTGCCATTCCTACTGCTTTAGCCCCTTTGATTTTGGCAAGATGCCCAACATTGGAACCTACACCACCTGTGGCAGCGGATACCAAAACATTATCGCCTGATTTACATCCTCCAACCTCATATAGCCCAAAATAGGAAGTGAATCCAGTCATCCCTAAAACGCCTAAAGCAGTAGAGTAGGGGACTTCCCGCTGTTTCACTTTATACATCATGTGATATGGGCTACCATCACAAATTTTATATTCCTGCCAGCCACATTTTCCTTGCACTATATCTCCGACTTCAAAGTCGGGATGCTCACTTTGGACTACTTTCCCTACACCTCGGCCTCGCATCGTTTCTCCAAATTGAAGTGGCGCTTCAATCCCTGCACCGTCCTGCATGTAAAATTTCATTATTGGTGCGACAGACAACCATAATACTTTAATCAAGAATTCTCCATTTTTTAAAGCAGGTAGTTTTTCAACTTCCATTTTAAAGTCAGAAGTTTTTACCAAAAGACTTGTAGGGCGACCAGCTAAGACTAATTTTTTATTATTCATTTGTTAGTATATTTTACTCATTTGTAAATTTCCTAGATAATAAATTTTATAAAATGAATAAACTATCAGGTAGTGTTTCATTCACTTCAAAATCTTCCCAAATAACCTCATTAGAAATTTTTCCATCATAAAATAATTCTACTCGACCAGATTGTAGCCATGTATATGCTGGCTTAGAAAAGAATTTTGAATAATGTCTTTCGTGCCATCCTCTTGGGGTTTGAAAAGCAACTTTTACTATTTTGAATTCTTTTTTATCAATACCAAAAAAGGTTGCTCCTCCTTTTTGGTCAATCACTTTGATAATATAGACTGCTTCATTTTTGACGGTATCCTCTTCCACTAATTCTAAACGGTATTCTTCATCTAAAGCATGTCGAATAGCACCGTATCCGAAATTGGATGCCCAACGATTATCAGCAGCAGATTTTTCTTGTTTGCCCCTTAAATCATAAGTATTTTCTCCATCATAACTTACGATGAAAATGGGCTTTCCATCTCTAAAAGATTCTATTCTTACTTTGCCATTAGCGACGTGCGCATCTTCCTTTTCGTTCTCATAAACACGCCACATATTATGTTTTTCATTTTTCACAGGTTTTCCTTCTGGGTAAAAGATAGCATAGCCTTTTAGAGTTAGACTTTTGGGCCTACGCCAAAATTCGCCGCCTGCTTTTTCATGCGCTTTTTGCATGATTTTAGTTGCGGATAATTGTGCTACTTCTTCATTTTCTGTGGGAGTAGTATCGTTTTGGCAACTGAATAAAAATAATAAAGCAATGGGTATAAAATGATTGATTTTCATAAAATATAAAATTAGCTGATTGACGATTTTTCGTTAACCCTTTAATCCTTCAAACCCTAACTCCTTCAATCCTTGTTAATAACAAGGTTTCTCTTTCAAATTAACGGTCGGCCCTTTGTCATTTACTCCAAATACAAGATTACCCTCGCTATCTACCCCTTCCGCAACTTTTTAATTTTCATTTTAATTATTTCAGGCAATCTGTTGGATTTTTGGAATAAAAATCATCACAATTATAGCAGAAATAATGTGCAAAAATGCAACGATTACAAAAACGGGGGAATAGGAAATCGTATCAACTAAATATCCAATTAATGGGGTGAAAAGCATTGCTCCAAAACTACCTGCTGAGCCTGAAATGCCCCAAACAGAAGCGGCATCCTTTTTAGAAAATAAATCAATAGGTAGTGTAAATAGAGAGGCTTGTTTAAATTGAGTGGCAAAAAGGGAAAAGCTGATTAAGGCAATTGCCCAATAGGGAGATTCTATATACAAACAGCCTAGAACTGGTACGACTAAAATGGCACCAATCCAAATTATCCATTTTCTAGCCTTATCTAGCGACCAACCATTATCCATTAGTTTAGTCCCCGTCCAGCCACCAACAAAACTACCGATATCCGATAGGAGAAAAGGAATCCATGCAAACATGCCAATCTCTATTAAGCTGAATCCTTTTACATCTGCCAACCAAGATGGAAGCCAAAAAACAAAGAAATAGAAAGCTCCATCTGACACAAATCTAGAAAGTGCCAAACCCCAAACTTCTTTATATTTAAAATAAGAGAGCCAAGGTAATCTTTCGGTAT
>CAZXYA010000759.1:0-3954 GCA_964644655.1 uncultured Saprospiraceae bacterium
TGCTATTTCAAATATACTTAAGTTAGAGGTTTCTAAAGTAGTTTCATGTACAAACACCATCGATATCCTCACATCATCATACAACAGGCAGTATATTTCAAATTTCGATTTAGTTTAAGTTATCGTGACATTGAAGAATTGATGGCTATTCGAGGAGTCAAAGTGGACCATTCTACAATTCAAAGGTGGGTCTTTAAGTTTTCTAAAGACATAGAGAAAAATATGAACACTCGTAAAGGGTTAGTCACCAATAGTTGGAGACTTGATGAAACATACATTAGAGTAGGTGGCAAAGACAGGTATTTATATCGAGCGGTGGATAAGCAAGGAAATACGATAGATTTCTTACTGACAAAAAGAAGAATGAAAGGTTCTGCTCAAAAGTTCTTGAATAAGGCAATTGGAAATAATGGGAAACCTCGCATAATCAACATGGACAAGAGTGGAGTCAATACAGCTGGAATACGGACTTGGAATAAAAGGAATATGACATCAAAAAAGATAAAGATTCGACGAGTCAAGTATCTAAACAACATCGTAGAACAAGATCATCGAAGTATAAAAAGGAGGATTATCATTGCCACAGGATTTAAAGAATTCGAATCAGCACAAAGAACACTCGCAGGAATAGAAATCGTACATATGATTAGAAAGGATCAAATCAAAGATCCTCAATCTTCAACGTTCAAAACATTTTGTTCATTAGCTGCTTAATCTGAAGCAAAGAATCAAAAAAATGAAATCTATATTATTAATGCGACAGAACCGTTTATAGACTTCCTAATATTAAATTTGGAAATTCGTATTCTTTATCAGTTATTTTAAACACTTGAAATTTATCCTGTTTTACTATATTTATAATTCTTTTTAAACTTAGGAATCTCAAAAATCTTAGAATCTAATTCTATACTTTTTAATTCTAGCAAGTTTACAATACTTTTGATATTATCAAATTCCAGAACACATTTAACTATTAAAAAAATCACTGATGAAACTTTCTCTGATATTATAATCAAATAGTGATATATAGGAATAATTTCCCTATTCCTCTATATTTTCATCATCACTGTAGTATATCATTGTTTTATAATATGCATGCACCTAGAAAACTATATTCATAACAAAAAGATATATCTACCCTTTTTTATTCATTCCTGAAAGAATTATATAACGCTCGTCATTAAAACCGTGTTTGGATTTAGAATAGACAGAGAGTTTATATCACAACCTATTGATATTCAATTTTAAATTAAGACGATGATTCAAAAGCACCAATCTGATCCATTATTACTAAAAAAGAGTAAGTCTTTAAAATCGCATTAATATCCATAATATTTTTTTTTCAGGTACTCAGAAGGGCTTAATCCCATATAATTTTTAAAAGCTCGTGTAAAAGATGGCGCATTTGGATATCCAATTGATTCTCCTAAAGTTTGAATAGAATATTTTCGTTGGATAGGGTCATCATCCAGATTTTTAATTAATCTTTCAATTCTTATTTGAGTTACATATTGCCTAAACGTTTTTTCTTTGTGCTTGTTAATTATCTTTGATAGATATGATGTGTTGGTATTTAGTAATTTTGATAGTACTTGAAGATTAAGATTTTTATCTAAAAAGATATCTGTTTCTTCTATTTTGTTTAAACCTATTAGAATTTTTTCTTCTAGAGAAGTATCAATAGTATAACTTCTGTTTTTAGTATTGATATTGAGTAATTTATCATATTTTGATCTCCAATCCTCAATGAGTTTAGATTGTTCTGTTCTTTTTTTCCTATAGAAGAACACCATCCCAATAATTGAAATAAAAGAGCTAACGATAATTATGTTAAGAATTCCTTTAGATTTTTTCATTTTTTGATGAATAGAAGCATTCAATTCTTGAATTTCAGCTATCTCATCTTCTTTAAGAAATCGCTCTGTTTCTAATTTGGTTTTACTTTCATTCTCAATAGTTTCAATCAGTCTTTGAGAGTATACAAAGGCACTATCATATTCATTTTTCTTATAATAGTTTTTTGCTAAGATTTCGATCATATAAGTCCTATCTAGCTCTAGACCATCTTTTTTTTCTATAAGTTTTAATGTTTTGGCTGCATAGAAAATTGCCGAATCAATTTGAGAAGTTTTGTTGTACACTCTGGCTTTTAGTTTATTACTTGAAAAAGAACTTTTATTATTAAACTTTTCAACAGTATCTAAATATTTTAAAGTCGCATTATATTCTCTTCTTCTATAATTTATGGATGCTTTTCTTAAATAATGTGTGCGCTTGTGACGTTTAGAAGTGTCATCATGTTTTTGAGTTAGCGCAAAAGCTTTGTCATAATAGAAATCAGCAGAATCTAATAATGCAGTATCTTCACTAGATAAATAATTGTAAGCAATTCCTATACCCACATAGATATCTGATTTTTCTAATAAAAATTGTTTATACCATAAATCACTACTGTCAATTATCACATTTTTTATCTGATCACTTACATCTGTTAAAATTTTTAAGCTCGATTTATAATCACTTACTGATTTTTTTAAAAATGATCTTTCTTTTTCAACAGATATTTTTTGTCTTAAATAATATGTGTTTCTTTCTGGTAAACTATCTACTATTTCTTTTCTTAAAGTAAGGTAATCATAGGCTTTTATATAGTTACCTTGATTTCTATGAATATGAAAAAAACGACGATAAATGTTTAATTTTACGATATTGATACATTCAGTATAGGTTTTCCCTACCAGTCTTTCTGAGTAAGTATAAGTATCAGAAGTTTTATGATCTTCTAGTGCTGTCAATATTTCATCTAACTTCTCTTTGCATTTTGTATACTCGCTGTTATAGTAATAATAATTAGCTTCAAAATACATCGCGAGAAACCTTCTACAATGATTTTTTGATTCTTGTAGTTTTTGGGTGTAGTAAAAAAGACTATCCTTATTATTCTGGTTCAAAAAAGAAATTGCTTTTTCGTGATTTTCTTCTTCTTTTAGGTTTTGACCATATGAAAAACAGGATAAAAGTATTAGGAGAAGTATAATTTTTTTTCGAATGTACATGTCTGATTATAAGAAATTAAAAAATCCATTTTTTCTCATTTTATAAAACGCGAATACACTTTTTTTTTTAAAAATGATTAATGTATTTAATTTGAAATAGGAAAAGATGGGGAGTTATTAAAATTAAATTGTATTACAAATTAGTTCCTAAGAAAAGCAAAAGAAAAATATCAAATTCAAATGTCTGAAGCTTAAAAACGAAACTAGACAATAAATTAATCATTAAATGTTAAAAAGCTAAAAACAACGTAACACTTTTATTGAAACATACATTAATAGATAATATGAATTGTAGGGGAAGTTAAGTTATTTAATTAAAAATATGCTTAGTTATTAAAAGAAAGTAAGGATAAAAACATATATCCTGGCATAATTTCCAATACACATTCCTAAAATTATAATCTGGTTTTAAAATAATTAAAAATCAGATTTCAGAGTTATGAAAATAATCTAAATAATACTATGAAGTAGTCATAATTACTTATGAATAATAAAAGAAAATCACTAAACCCACTCATTATGAACAACGTTTGTCGATTTCTAATCGGTTTAATCTTAATGTATTTTTGGATACCCCAGAAAACAACGGCTCAGGTAGATAATTATAATTTTAGTAACCCAGAACATTATGTTGAACGTATTCCTAAAAGCCCTGATGTTGCTTCTTTAGGAACTTTTGGAGAGCTCGCTGTCGGAAAATATACAGGAACCGTAAATCTAGGGGTTCCTATTTACACTGTTGATTTTGATGGATTGAGTATCCCCATCAATTTGTCTTATAACTCTTCTGGAATTCGAGTCGATCAGGAAGCGAGCTGGGTAGGGCTAGGGTGGAACCTTTCTGCAAATGCGATCATTAGTAGAAAGATCAATGGTTTTGATGATGTCTTGCAGGGTT
>CAZXYA010000760.1:0-3942 GCA_964644655.1 uncultured Saprospiraceae bacterium
ATTACTCATCAGAAAAGGATGAGCAATACCAGCGTCTCTCCTATCTCTATCGCGGAAGAATGAGTTTGAGTTTGAGTTTGAGCAACGAGTATTGAGTATTAATAATATCAACTTTAACGCTCAATCTAATAAGTATCAATGCAAGCAAATAGCTTACTTAAGTGATTTCTCATTTAAAAAAGTCTGTTTTGAAGAAAATTTATTGATAATTTCATAATTTTCACAAACTACCAAACTCTACAAATTCATACTCAGGAGAAAACGTTAGGAATTGTCTCATTAGGGAGGCATGTCCATTACCAAGTA
This sequence comes from uncultured Saprospiraceae bacterium, assembly GCA_964644655.1. GTDB lineage: Bacteria > Bacteroidota > Bacteroidia > Chitinophagales > Saprospiraceae > JAFMDF01. The sequence goes on from CAZXYA010000760.1 coordinate 307, forward strand.
TTAGTAAAATTCTATCTTCCGAATTTTCAGTAAGCTCTTGAACATTTCTAAATATTCTCAAATTTCTATTATACCAATAACTACCTAACACATCAGGCCCCTGTGTGTAACCTAATCTAAAATCTCCTACAAGATAGCACCCATAATCATACTGATGAAATTCTGGAGTGTTCATGTGTTTAAGATATTCTAGAAGGCTAACTTCTTTCAAGAGTTCGTTTGTATATGTATACCACTCTACTTTTAAACTGTCTACTAATTCATCACTCATCCAATCATAATCTTTCCACATGGCATCTACCAAATCTGGATTAGTTTCACTCAAGTCATCAGCCAAAGATTCAGCATCAACTGCATAGAGTGTATCTAAATTCAATTCATGTGCTAAGCGTACACCAAGTTGATGCCTTTCATCTCTTGACAATTCGAATTCTCCATTTTTATACTTCTTGAGGTCTTGAGTAAAACGATTGCTCAGCGCTTCAATCCCAATTTTATTTGGGTTAAACTTTTTTATATATCGAACTATTTCACTCATTTCTTTTTGTCTAGATTCAGAAAGCACGTCAACTTTATCCTTCTCTTCTGTCTTTATCGCATCCAAATTCGGATAATCAAAATGAAATGTGCCTACTACAAGAACCTTAGTCTTTGGTACTTGGAAAAAATCGCTAGCAGTTTTATATTTTTTATTCGCATCTATTGGTTCCTGAGTACAGGCATTATTAGAGAATAGAATGCCTAATAGTAGAGTGACTAATATCATTTTTGTATTATTCATAGTAATTAGATTTTATTTAGAATTAACAACACTTCAAATATATTAGGAAGGTGGATATCGATAAAGTAAAATCTGTCAAGCAAAAGGATGTCTCGGTAAGCGCTAAAAAAAGCAATTATTAATTCAGCGATAAATCTAGTTACTTCACCGATAAGATTAGGCTATTAATATATAGGAATTAGACTTTGCCAAGAATTCGTTTATCTTTAATAGATGAAGCGGCAAATAAGAAAGTTAATTATTTACACATTAGGGCTATATATCTTTATTAGCCCTTTAAGGGACTTGATGACAGGTTCCGCCACTTTCCAAAATATACTTGACCAATATCTTTTTGACCCATATTTAGCTTTATTACATTGGAATTTCATACTGATTTGCATTTTGATAACACTATTTACCTATCTCATTTATTTTAAATTTTATCCAAAAAAGCAATATCAAAATATGGCTTTATGCATAATTGCTTGTTCCATTGGAATTATTGCATATAGATATATATTCGAAGAAGTTTTGTTGTTTAGTATTTTTGAGAAACACAATTACGCAGAAAGCACTTCTTTTCAATCTCATTTTTTTGACAATGTTTACTACATCGTACCTTATACTTTCTTAGGGCTTACTTTATATTTAGTACAAGCTTCAATACACGCAGAGAAGAAAATCAAAGAATTAAAAAATGCCGAACTAAATTTCTTGAAATCCCAAATCAACCCTCATTTCTTATTCAATAACCTTAACAATATCTACTCTTTGGTGAATGCTAAGTCTGAGAATGCTTTAAATTCCATCTCAAAGCTGTCTACTATGTTGCGTTATTCATTATATGAAAACGATGAATTGATAAGTCTTTCTAAGGAATGGAAATATATTGAAGATTATTTGAGTTTAGAATCGTATAGGACCAAGGCTAAACTGTCAATACACAAAAATATAGATGAAAGCCTCATGAATACTCAAATAGCACCATTTCTACTGATTCCTTTTGTAGAAAATGCACTAAAACACGGAATAAAAACAGAAATCGAAAATCCAATTATTTTGAATTTATTCAAAAAAGGAAATAATTTACATTTCGATGTTAGGAATAAAATAGCGAACGCACAAAAAGATAAAACGAATGGAATAGGCATTGATAATCTAAAAAAAAGAATGGAACATATTTATCCCAACAACCATAAAATTGAGATTAAACGGGAAGCAAAAATTTTTGAAACAAGCTTAATCATTAAAAACATATGTTGAATTGTATAATAATAGATGATGAGCCTTTAGCAATAGACTTACTAAAAGACTATGTCTCCAAAACCCAATTCTTGAAACTACTTAACTCTTTTACCAATCCCATCGAAGCTATGCATTTTGTAAATGGCAATAATGTTGACCTCATATTACTTGATATTCAAATGCCAGAATTAACAGGCATCCAGTTTATGAAGATTATGCAAAACAAAAGTAATTTTATTTTAACAACAGCATATGATAAATTTGCCATAGAGGGTTACGAATATAATGTCATTGATTTCCTACTTAAGCCTATTACTTTTGAGCGATTTATGGCAGCAGCAAACAAAGCCAGAGGTCGACTTGTAAATCTATCTAATTCCGACAAGCTGACTACATTAAAATCCAAAGACTATATTTTTGTGAAGTCAGAATATAAGATTCAGAAAGTTAATCTATCTGATATTTTATATCTAGAAGGAATGGGAGACTATATAAACGTCCAAAGAAGTACAGGTAAATTGCTTACTCTAGAGAACATAAAAAGTTTTCACGAACGATTACCTAACTCAAGATTCCTAAGAGTGCACAAATCATATATCATCTCTCTGGAAAAAATTGATTTCATAGAACGCAACCGAGTTAAAATAGGTGATAAATTAATCCCTATTAGCAATACATACCAAAAAGACTTCTGGAAAAGAGTAAAATAAGATGAGATACTCTATTGATAACTATCAAAAAGGTATACATCTTGAAACTCATCTACAAATCCGAGCATACCAAACTCCTGATTATAGTAGATTATAGTAGATTATAGTAGATTATAGTAGATTATAGTAGATTATAGTAGATTTTATTAAATCCATCATTTGTTGGTCATTCGGCAATCAAGACGTTTTCAAACTCTCGACCTTGCAAAGTCATGGGCTGGCCAAAGTCTTCTTCTTTAGGTAAAGAAAATAAAACGTGACCAATTCCAATAAGCCTGTTACATGGAGCAGTGGTCGGGGTGTCAATTTTTTCTACCACTTGAACGGTTAAATTATCAGCAAACCCAACCATAGATTCTCCGTCAGTTACGTATTTTGATTCCAATTTAAAGAAAGCACTATAGTGATTAAATACATCATCTGTTAAATTCACCATGATCGTATTTAAACTATTCGCATCACTATAATGCGGAAGTAGTGGTATCTCTCCAATACAAGGAAATGGGTTGACAAATAAAGAAGTACTGTCTACCTCTTGAAAAGAAATAGAAAACATCCTTTCTTGTCCCCTATCGTTAATGTATTTAATTTTGGAATTATTCTGATATTCTTCCGTTGGAAAACAGGCCTTAACATTTTCGATATTGGGTAAAAATTCGATTTCCTGTGCAGTCTGCTCATCATCTTGGCGAGACCCACACTATACATGCTAGAACTAAGAAAGCACTTGGATAAAAAGGTTTGATTAGATTTTTCATACTAGAATGTTTACATTAAAAATACAAAAAATAAAACTAACTCAATATCATAGTGCATGATTTAACATAAAAGTAAAGCCTTAATATTCAATTTTCAATCTAGTTTTTTTTAACTTGAAGCGGAATGCAGAAAATCATTGAAGAAAACAAGATGGAGTCT
>CAZXYA010000761.1:0-3931 GCA_964644655.1 uncultured Saprospiraceae bacterium
AACAAATAACGGAATGTAGATCAGAAGCTTATCAAATGGCCTTAGCAGAAGAAATTAATAACGGTAGAACTTTTGATCCTGGAACTTTTGACCCTTCAACACAAGAAGTTCATCCAGACGGTCAAGATGGAAGGTTAGTAGTAATCGAAACTGCTGATTTACGAGCTAGAGAACAGCGAATCTTTGAATCTTGTGCATCCCGTGTCGTGATGGAAAATATCATCAACAAAAAACTAACACTAGCAGGAAATGCAGTGATTTACAGACTAATGGAGGATGCAGGGCATGACATCGCCTTTAATAATAAAGTTAATAATCGCTTATTACAACAATCCGCTTGGATAAATGAAACAGCAAAAGCAACAGGTCTAAGCTTTGATAATATCAGATTAGTTTTAGAAAATAGTGCTATCAATATCAATGAAGAACTGCCCTCGTCTACGCTTGCTAATATTAGTCCGATTATAGCAAATCCAGACACCCCAATACCGACTACTTTGCCCTCTTTAGGTACTCAACAAGCAGGAGAAAATTTTGCTTCACTAATAGTAAAAATTGTAGTAGACCTTATTTTTGAAATTGTAGATGCCATCAAGAAAAGAAGAGAAAATACCTTTAATGAGATAAAAGACCCTTCTATCATTGCAGCTAGGTGTATTGATGCAAATATACCTTTAGAGGACTGTAACGGATTACCCCCTGATGATGATGAGACATCAAATAAAGGCTTAATAGCTGGATTAGCAGGTGCAGGAGTATTAGGGTTAGTAGCAATCTCAACAGGTGGAAAAAAAGAAGAAGAAAAGAAAAGTAAAAAGAAGAAGGGCAAAAAGAAGAAGAAAAAGAAAAAGGTCAAAATTTAATGACGATAAAGAATTTCTTTATATATTCATTTCAAGTAGGGGTATTGATTAGAATGCCCCTTTTTTTATTCTAATAGTCACATTTTATTCCTGAGCTCCTTCACATTTAGAACCTACTTAAAGCACTAAATTAAATCAAAATCAAGTCAGCTCCTATCTCCATCAGGCGCATTCATTACCGTTTTTGGTGCAAAAACACTTGATATTAGGATCCAATAGATATTATTTTTGCACTAAAAATAAAAATCTTCACAGTTAATCCACCTTGTTAATCACAGTTGCTATACTCGATATTTCACACTTTCCTTATCAGGTCGATCACAGGTTTAAAATACCTTAATATTATTACCTTTTTTGACGATGCTCGATATGTTGACAATTCAGGATAATAACGCTCATACTGATGATAGTAAGGTAAGTACTTTCAAAAATGGCGTTATGTTCCAAATTTAAATACCCTTCAGTAACGTCATTTATGCCGTTACTGGCCACCAAAGTATAGTAAATAAAAGAACCTGGTACTATCGCCATTTTTGTCGATGGTTCAATAAATCTATTTTCGATAAAACAGAATAATATTTTATCCTACCTTCAAAATTTGGCTTAAAATTGGAAATATTGGCTTAATCTGGATTGGCTCTTGTGGTGGTGGGGGATAGGTGGCGGCTATTATGGAGAGGTTGACCAAGTTTAGTTTTGATTTTGGAAAAGTGCAGCAGAAAAATCTGATGGTTTATTGATAACAAAATAGATATAGTAATAGAAAAAGACGAGTTATAGATTTATAGCTTTAGATAGTTACATTAATCAATGTAAAATCGGAACTATTTTTGTAACTGATAAGTTGTATTTAAAAGCTAATCCTCCTAATTACCTTATCCTATATTTTCCCTTAAAAGCATAATATTGACAGTAAGACCTTAATATTTTTATTTTTTATTTTTTGAACAATTTATTTTACATTATGTAAAATAATTATAACTAATTGAGTAACAGTCAAATATTTTACTAAATTTGTTTTTTTATGTCTTTTAGCGTCTTTAGATGTCTTTAATTGTCTTTTTTTATATAACTTTGATATAAACATACGTTTCATATTTACGGTATAAAACAACACCAACAATACAAATGTATGTTTACAACAACCAACTAAATGAATAAATGAGTCAAAATAGTCATGTATCAAAACTACCTAATGCTCCATTAAAAGAAGTTATTTTTGATATAAGATGGGAGTTAGACTTCGATAATGAATCCAATAAACATTATGATTCAAAATTTGATTTGGCATTAGGAAAATTCCACAATTTAATAAAGAAGGATTTTAATAAAGTAAATAGAATTGTTCCCCCATTTGTACCGAAAGAGTTCGCCAATTATATTCCTCAATTTCAATTTTTGAATAAAGATAAAAAATACCCTTTAATTCAAATCGGAGAAGGAATTCTTAGCATAAATGATACTGATTTAAACTATGAATGGAAGAAACAATTTTCTCCACTAATAAAAAAAACCCTTCAAGAACTCTGTAAAAGCTATGATGATAGTATTGAGTTTAATAGAGTGTCTCTTAGGTATATTGATGTAGTAAACCTTAACGATATTGATAGTAAGGATTATATAAATTTTTTAGCTGAAAACTTGAATTTTAAAGTTCAAAAGAATTTTAATTATCCTGGGGAATTAAGCGAATTCAATTATAATGAAAAATTTAAATTACCTAATGATGATATTTTAAGATTGAATTTTTCTACTGCTATTGATAACTCAACAAATACTCCACAGTTATTTTGGCAGTATGTTATATACAATGAAAATAAACAGTCTAGAGAAGAAATAATAGACTGGGCAGAAAAAGCCCACGGAATTACATCTAACCTTTTCAGAACCATGCTAAAACAGGAATTTTATGACAGTTTCACCAAGGTATCTTAAGTCTACTAAATCAACGGCATATTATCAAGAAAGTACATCAATACTTTCAACAGTTAATCCCGTTGCATTTAAACCTGCTTTTCAATTCGGGCGTACAAGCACCTTTGTAAGGCCACAAGATATTTACAAGTTATCTACTAAGGCAGCAAAGGTTATAGATAAGATTAAATCTTTTGTAGATTTAGAAGAAGACTGGAATAGTTATGGCGCATTACCTATCGCTAGTGTAGCTGTAGAAAATGCTATACAATATGTCAAGGAATTAGATAAGGCAGGACAGGATGTTTATTTTACTGTTCCTACTACTGAAAGTGGTGTTTTAATTGAATTGAAGAATAATTTAAAATCAGTTGAGCTATTCTTCTACGAAGACGGTAGTTCAGAATTTATGCTTTACAAAGGTAATGATTTAGAAAAAGAGGGAGAAATAGAAAAAGGCACACAAGTTAACGAATTGGCTGTTTGGCTTAGTTTAAATGTATAGTATTTAGGATTTGAAAATTCTAAATGGATTGAGTAATTATTGATAAGAAAAATATGTCTGAAGAACCAGAAACAGCTAACAATGACGATGATGAAAGTGAGGTGTTAGACGAAGATTTTTTGTTAAGGAGAATACCTCTTACTCCTAATTTTATAAAACCAGATGGCTCTATTACTTCTATGGCATTTAAGCCTAGCCCAAAAGATTTAAATGGTCTATCTGTCAATCTTAAAGCGAAAAGTTCTTATGACGAAACAGTATTAGATAAAGAGAAATATACTGTGGTTCAAGTAAAAGCAAAATTTCCTAGAGAGAAAGAGCTGACGATAGTTCCTGATCCATGTCCGCCTGAGGAACCTGAAAATGAAGCTCATGCTTTAATAAAGGGATTAATTAGGGGAGATAAAGCAAGTAATAAGAAAGCTAAGTTTATATCCAGAAATGCCTCTTTATTAGAGGATGACGATTAAATTAAGTATAAAAGGATAACTAATTGAATTTTAGTTATCCTTTTATTTTTAACGAATTTACTATCGAAACATAGATAATAAGCCTAAAAGACACATTATCAGTATTTTACGTTTAAAGAACTACGTCCCGTCCGGACCGCAAAGCCTCGTAAAATTAATTTTTTACGGGGCTTTTGTTG